>JBGPND010000181.1:0-10733 GCA_041487355.1 Acetobacteraceae bacterium
ACTTGCCCCACCCGCCGGCCCGGTCTAGAAGCCGGCACCCCCAAAGCAACCGAAGCAGGCTTTTGCAATGAAGCAGCAGGCGAACCTGATCCGTGCCGGGCAGGTGATCGAGCACGAAGGCCGTCGCTGGACCGTGCTGAAGCAGCAGATCATCTCCCCCGGCAAAGGCGGCGCTTTCATCCAGGTGGAAATGCGCGACCTCAAGTCGGGCAACAAGACCAACGAGCGCTGGCGCACCGCCGACACCGTCGAGCGGCTGATGACCGAGGACAAGGAGTTCAACTACTCCTACACCGACGGCACCAACATGGTGCTGATGGACCCGGAGAACTACGAGGAGACGCATGTCCCGCTCGCGCTGCTCGGGGACTTGGCGCCGTTCCTGCAGGACAACATGCGCGTGACGATCGACCTGGTGGAAGGCGAGCCGGTGGGCATCCACCTGCCGCCGACCGTCGTACTTGAAGTGGTCGAGGCCGATCCGGTGGTAAAAGGTCAGACCGCCGCTTCGTCGTACAAGCCGGCGCGGCTGTCCAATGGCGTGAAGACCTCGGTGCCGCCGTTCATCGAGACCGGCGAGAAAATCGTCGTGAAGACCGAGGACGGCAGCTACGTGGAGCGCGCCAAGGGCTGACAGGCCCGCGCCGATGGCACTCCGCCTCTCCGCGCACCTGACCGTGATGGCGAACGCCGCCCAGAAGGCGTCGAAGCGGCTGTTGCGCGACTTCAACGAGGTCGAGCAGTTGCAGGTCTCGGTGAAGGGGCCGTCCGACTTCGTCTCGCAGGCCGACATCCGGGCAGAGCAGACCCTGCGCGAGGAGCTGAACAAGGCGCGTCCGGGCTACGCGTTCCTGATGGAGGAGTCCGGCGCATCGGGCTCGCAGAACTGGTCCTGGCGCTGGGTGGTCGATCCGCTCGACGGCACCACCAACTTCCTGCACGGCATTCCGCACTGGGCGATCAGCATCGGGCTGGAGCGCCGCCTGCCCGACGGCGGCTCCGAGCTGGCGGCGGGCCTGGTGTACGCGCCGGCGGTGGACGAGCTGTTCTGGGCGGAAAAGGGCGGCGGCGCCTTCGTCAACGAACGGCGGCTGCGGGTCTCGGCGCGGCGTGAGCTGAAGGATGCGGTGATCGCCACCGGCATTCCATTCGCCGCGGTCGCGCCGCATCGGCGGCTGGCCTTTGCCCGCACGCTCGGGCTGCTGATGCCGCAGGTTGCCGGCATCCGGCGGTTCGGCGCGGCTGCGCTCGATCTGGCCTGGGTTGCCGCCGGCCGCTACGACGGGTTCTGGGAACTCGGGTTGCAGCGCTGGGACATGGCCGCCGGCCTGCTGCTGATCCGCGAGGCGGGGGGCTTCGCCACCGACCCGGGCGGCAAGGACCCGCTCGATGCCGGCGATGTCGTCGCGGCGAACCCGCATCTGCACGTGGCACTGACCGAGGCCGTCCGGCAGGGCATCGCCAGGAGCCACCAGCCTGCGCCGGCAACCGAGCCGGGGCCTGCCCCGGCCACCGAGCCGGGGCACGATGAAAGTTGACAAAGGCGTTCACTGTCCTCTGTCGCCTGTCCCCTGTATTCTGACCGCCATGCGCCAAGTCTCTCTCATGCTTGCCGGGCTGCTCTGTGCAGCCGCGCCCGCGCTGGCGCAGGTTACCGTCGACCTGCATGCGCTCGACGCCCTGCCGGGGGCCAGGCCGCCGGCCCAGGAGGCACCGCCGCGTCGGGCTTTACCAAAGCCTGCATCGCGGCCCCTGGCGTCCAGCAGGCCGAACAAGCCGGCTCCCCGGCAGCCGGCGGCCACGCCGGCGCCCGAGCCCTCGACAACCACGGCGACCCAGGCGCCCACGGCGCCGCAGGCAGTGCCTGTACCACCGGCTGCGACCCTGCCCGCCGCTCCGCCCCCGACCATTGCCCTTGCACCGGTCCCGCCGCCGCCACCTGCGGCCCAGGCAGCGCCGCCCCCACCGCCACCGATCTCCGACACTGCCGCCAGCGCAGCCAACGCAACGGGCGCGGGACTTCGGGTGACGTTCGGTACCGGAGAGACCGACCTCAGCCCGGCCAGCGCGACCGCCATCCAGAACCTCGTCCGGACCGCGCCGCAAGGCGACAGCACCAGCTTCAACGTGGTGGCCTATGCGGCCGGCACGCCGGAAGACCCCTCCACCGCACGGCGCCTCTCGCTGTCGCGCGCGCTCGCCGTGCGCAGCGCGCTGATCGCCGACGGGGTGAGCTCGACGCGGATCTACGTTCGCGCACTTGGCGCGCTGGCCGGTGACGGGCCGCCCGACCGGGTGGACCTGTCGGTGCTGGGCAGCAATGCGCCCGCAGCCTCTCCGGCCAGTACGCAGGGACAGGCTCCGGCCAGCGCGCCAGGACCGGCACCAGCCGGCGTCAAGAGCCAGCAACAGTGACCCGCCCCAACACCTATCTGATTCGGATGGGGGTCTTCCTGCTGGCGGTCCTGCTCGTCACCGCCCTGCTGTCCCCTGTCCTGCTCAGCGCCTATGCCAACAATCCCCTGCTGAACAGTCTGATCCTGTTGGTCCTGCTGATCGGCATCGGCTGGAACCTGCGCCAGGTGCTGCGGCTTTCGCCCGAGGTCACCTGGCTGGAGACTTACCAGACCGCCCGTCCCCGGCTTGCCTCGCTGCCTTCGCCGCAATTGCTGGCGCCGATGGCCAGCATGCTGGCCTCGCGCGAGGCGCAGAGCCGCACCGACCAGGCGCGCTTCACGCTCTCCGCCACTGCGATGCGCAGCCTGCTGGACGGCATCGCCTCGCGCCTCGACGAGAGCCGCGAGCTGTCGCGCTACATGACCGGCCTGCTGATCTTCCTCGGCCTGCTCGGCACATTCTGGGGCCTGTTGAAGACGGTCGGCGCGGTGTCCGACGTGATCGGTTCGATGTCGGTCGGTTCGGGCGACCTCAACGCGTTGTTCGAGCAGCTCAAGTCGGGGCTTGCGAAACCGCTCGCCGGCATGGGCACGGCGTTTTCCGCCTCGATGTTCGGCCTCTCCGGCGCGCTTGTGCTGGGCTTCCTCGACCTTACCGCGGGCCAGGCGCAGAACCGCTTCTTCAACGAGCTGGAGGAGTGGCTGGCCGGCCTGACCCGCCTTTCGTCGGGCGTGCTGGCGGAAGGCGACGGATCGGTGCCGGTCTATGTGCAGGCGCTGCTGGAGCAGACCGCCGAGAACATGGAGAACCTCCAGCGCATCCTGTCGCGCGGCGAGGACAGCCGCTCGCAGGCGAGCCAGGCGGTGCTGGCTCTCTCCGAGCACATCGCCACGCTGTCGGATGCGATGCGCACCAGCCAGCAGCTCATGCTGCGCATCGCCGAGGCGCAGTCGACGATCGCGCCGGCCTTGCAGCGGCTCGCCGAGCAGCGCCGGGAGTCCGGCTTCGACGATGCGGCGCGCGGGCATCTGCGCAACATCGAGCTGTATCTGCAGCGCCTGCTCGCCGATGCCGAGCAGGGCCGCGCGCAGGCCACGGCGGAGCTGCGCAATGACCTTCGCATCCTGACCAGGACGGTTGCCGCCCTGGCGGACGAGCAGAAATAGCGATGGCACTGACCGTCCGACGGCGCGGTGACAACGGGCTCTCCGCCTGGCCCGGCTACGTGGACGCACTGTCCACGCTGCTGATGGTCATCATCTTCGTGCTGCTGGTGTTCGTGCTCGCGCAGGCCTTCCTGTCGGTCGCGCTGTCGGGACGTGACAAGCAGCTCGAACGGGTGAACCGCCAGCTCGCCGAAGTCAGCGACATGCTGTCGCTGGAGCGCGGCCGCGGCGCGGATCTGCAGCAATCGATCGCCCAGCTCAACCGCGAGCTGGCGGCGACGAGTGCCGCACGCGATACGCTGTCGCAGCAGCTTGCCGTGCTGAAGGAGCAGGCGGAGCGCGCCGGCGCAGATCGCGACACGCTGCGCACCGAACGCGACCGGCTGTCGCAGCAGCTTGTCGATGCCGCGCTGCAAGCGCAGTCGGGTGCGGCACGGGTGGATCAGTTGCAGAAGGATCTCACTGCCGCGGCCGGCCGCACCGATGTCGCCAGTCAGGAGACTGCCAGGGTCGCGACGCAGCTCGCCGAGACGCGGCGCCAGCTCACCGCGAGCACGCAGCAGGCGCAGGCGGCGGCGGCGCAGGCGGATCAACTGCAGAGGCAGCTCACCGACACGAGCGGCAAGCTGGATGCCGCCGGCAAGGCGACCGTGCAATTGACCGCGCAACTGGAGGACACCAACCGGCAGCTTGCCGCGGCGCAGTCACGGCTTGCCGAGATGCAGACGCAGCTCACCGAACTGGACAGGACGGTGAAGGCCGACAAGGAGACGATCAGCGCGCGACTGTCCGATCTCGCCAGGCTGGCGGAGCAGAACCGCGCGCTTGCCGCGCTGCGCGACGAGCTGGAGAAGCAGGCACAGGATGCTGCTGCCCGCGCGATGACGGAGCAACAGCGCCGCGCGGCGGTCGAAGCGCAGCTTTCCGACGAGAAGCGCCTCGGCGATTCCGCGCGGGCGCAGATCGCGTTGCTGAACCGGCAGGTGGACGAGCTGAAGGCCCAGCTCACCTCGGTCGCCAAGGCGCTCGACCTGGCGCAGACGGGGGGGCGCGAGAAGGACACGCAGATCGCCAATCTCGGCCAGAAGCTGAACGCGGCCCTGGCGGCGAAGGTGGAGGAGTTGCAGCGCTATCGCAGCGAGTTCTTCGGCAAGCTGCGGGCGGTGCTGGCGAACCGGCCTGGCATCCAGGTCGTCGGCGATCGGTTCGTGTTCCAGAGCGAGGTGTTGTTCCCGGTCGGCAGCGCCGATCTGACTCTCGCCGGTCAGAGCGGGATTACCGCACTGGCGATCACCGTCAAGGACATCGCAGCGGAGATCCCGCCGGACATAAACTGGATCATGCGTATCGACGGCCACACCGACCGCCAGCCGATCAAGGCCGGCGGCCTGCTCGCGTCCAACTGGGAGCTGTCGGCGGCGCGTGCCATCACGGTGGTGAAGCTGCTGATCGCCGACGGCGTGCCGGCCGAGCATCTCGCCGCGACCGGTTTTGCCGACAATCAGCCGCTCGATCCTGCCGACACGCCGGACGCCTATGCGAAGAACCGCCGCATCGAGTTGCGATTGACCGACAGGTAGCTATCGGCAGCGTCTCATACCAACCGCCGTTGCTGCTGACTCTTGTCGCCGCTCCCTCGCCGTCATGGCCGGGCTTGTCCCGGCCATCCGTCGTGGCACGGTGCCACCACTGATGGCCGGGACAAGCCCGGCCATGACGGGAAAAGCGAGCGCTGACCAAGGGTCATTGATTCGGGCGGTTGGTATCAGTTGGAACCTCGGCTCCCGACTTATAGCGGACGTTCAGCCGTCTTGCTTGCAATACCGACTGTGAGCGGACGATATTGGCACCGGACTTATGCACAGCCTAAGCCACGTCCTCGTCGGTCCAGCTACTGCCGTCCTCGGCAGCATCCGCCTCAATCGCAGCCTCGGTTGGCACCCGGCACGCTGCCAGGTCCGACAGTAGCTTCTTGCGGCCGCTGTCACCAGGAACGGCGCATGGCAGCTATTCCATTTCCTCCTGTTCGTCGGCCGCAACTGATGATTCGGCACAGCACTTGACAGGTGGTGACAAATTTGCCACCGTGCAGGGTGCCAAGAAAGACCCGTGCTATCCACTGGATCAAGGCGGCGCGGAAGAATTTCGAGAGTTTTCCGCCCGGCGCGCGTGATGCCTTCCTGAAGAAATCGAAGTCCGGGATCCCGACAGCCAGGCAGGATATCGATGGGGTGCGGGAGCGGCTCAAGGAAATGATACGATGACCGGTGAACCCGTTGAAGCCGTGCGCGGCAGCGGAAATGGTTTTCACGATTTTGACTATCCGGATGCCGATGTGCGTCAGGCCAAGGCGCTGCTAGGCACGCAGATCATGAAAATCCTGGCTGAGGAAGGGCTGTCGACGCGCCAAGCCGAAGCCCGGACCGGCGTCGCGCACAGCGAGTTTTCCCGCATCCGGCAAGCGAACTTCAGCCGGTTCACCATCGACCGGCTGATGGCGATCCTCGCGCGGCTCGGTCAACGGGTGGAACTGTCCGTTACAGTGCATCCGAGCGCCACACGTGAGTCGGTCGCGGACGCGTTGCACCCGTGATGCCGACATGACCGACGTGCTTGCGCCACCGGAAGAAGTTGCGATCGCCGCTGCCGTGGCCGAGGCGGGTGCGGCGCGGGAGCCTCTTCTGATTGCCGGCAACGGCACGAAGTCGGCGATGCTGCGCCCGGTGCAGGCGGCGCGCAGCCTTTCCACCCGCAACCACGCCGGCATCACGCTCTACTCGCCGAACGAGCTGATCGTCTCGGCGCGCGCCGGAACACCGCTGGCGGAGATCGAGGCCACGCTGGCCGAGCATGGTCAGCACATCATCGGCGAACCGCCCGATCTCTCATCCGTGTTCGGTGTGGCGCAACCACAGACGGTTGGCGGCGTGATCGCGACCAACCTGTCCGGCCCCCGACGCGTCGCCTGGGGAGCGATGCGCGACCACGTGCTCGGCATACGGGCGGTCACCGGACGCGGGGAGGTGATCCGCTCGGGCGGACGTGTGCTGAAGAACGTCACCGGTCTCGATCTGTGCAAGCTGCTCACCGGCAGCCATGGCACGCTGGGCGTGATCACCGAGGTCACGCTGAAGGTGCTTCCGGCGCCGGAAGCGGTCGGCACAGTGGTGCTGCCCGGCCTGGATGCGGTGGCGGGCGTGGCGGCATTGTCTGCCGCGCTCGGCTCGCCGTTCGGCGTGTCCGCCGCCGCGTGGTTGCCGGCCGAAGCTGCTGCCCGCATACCGGCGCTCGCCGGCCTCGGCCGGTCCGTCGCGTTGGCGCGCATCGAGGACTTCGCTTCGTCGGTGGCCTATCGGACCGCAAGGCTGCGTGAGGTACTAAACCATGCCGGGTCGGAGATACTTGACGATGCAACGTCCCGTGCGGTCTGGCGGGCGGTCCGCGACCTCGCACCATTGGCCGCAAGCGGGGGCGATGCGGTCTGGCGGGTGTCGGTGCGACCTTCAGCCGGTCCCGCCGTGCTGAGCGCCGTGACCGATGAGTTCGGCGCGAATGGCTTCCTCGATTGGGGCGGCGGCCTGGTCTGGATCGCCGGCCCCGGCACGGCAGCGGCGCATGCGTCGGTGGAGGCTGCCGCACGGGCCGCCGGCGGCACCTGGATGCTGATGCGCGCGGCCGAACCGCTGCGGGTGGCGGTGCATGTCATCCCGCCCCAACCGGAGCCGCTGGCGCGCATCACGCGGCGCGTGAAGGCCGCGCTCGACCCTCACGGCATACTCAATCCCGGCCGGATGTACGCGGGGCTGTAGAACGCATGGACATTCCCACGAGTGTCATCGTGCCGATCTACATCGCCAGCTTCATCCTGCTGGCCTATCAATATTTCCGCATCGATCCCGACCGGCGGCTGCTCAATCCGCACTTCGGACTGATGCTGGGCGCAATCGTGCTCATGCTTGTGCAGGTCCTGCTGCCCGATCCGTCCCTGTCGATGGTGCTGTTCCTGCTTGCACTGTTCTGGCTGGGCCTGTCGCTCTATCTGTTCCGCCATCTGCCGCCGCCCAGGCACTGAGCCATGCAGACCAGTTTCTCCGCCGAGCAGTTGCGCGATCCCGATACGGCTTCGTCCAATCAGGTGCTGCGCACCTGCGTGCATTGCGGTTTCTGCACCGCGACCTGTCCGACATTCCTGCTGCTGGGCGATGAACTCGACAGCCCGCGCGGGCGCATCTACCTGATCAAGGACATGCTGGAGACGGGCCGGCCCGCCACCGAGGAGGTCGTGCGCCACATCGACCGCTGCCTCTCCTGCCTCGCCTGCATGACCACCTGCCCGTCCGGCGTGAACTACATGCATCTGGTGGATCACGCGCGCCGCTACATCGAAGAGACCTATCGGCGCCCCTGGCACGACCGCACGCTGCGCGCGGTTCTCGGCGTGGTACTGCCGCGGCCCGCGCTGTTCCGCCTGGCGCTGTCCGCCGCCCGCCTCGGGCGCCCGCTCGCTTCGCTGATCCCCGCATCGGGTCGCCTCGGCCGGCGCCTGCGCGCGATGCTTGCATTGCTGCCAGACACGCTGCCCGCGCCAAGCCCGGTCGAGACGCCGCAGGTCCATCGCGCCCAAGGCGAGCGCCGCGCCCGCGTGGCGCTGCTCGCCGGTTGCGCCCAGCAGGTGCTCGCACCGCGGATCAACGAGGCGACGATCGGGCTGCTCACGCGGCTTGGCGTGGAGGTGGTGGTTGCGCGTGGCGCCGGTTGCTGTGGCGCGCTCACCCACCACATGGGTCGGCACGTTGCGGCGATGGCCAGCGCGCGGGCGAACATCGAGGCGTGGAGCCGTGAAATCGAAGGCGAGGGGCTGGATGCCATCGTCATCAACACCTCCGGCTGCGGCACCACGGTGAAGGACTACGGCTTCATGTTCCGTTCGGAACCTGAGCCATTGCGGGACCGGGCGGAGCAGGTCTCGGCGCTGGCGCGCGATATCAGCGAGTTCCTCGCCCGGTTCGGCTATGCGCCGACACGCGAAAGCCCGGACCTGACGGTGGCCTATCACTCCGCCTGCAGCCTGCAGCATGGCCAGCAGGTCACCACACAGCCGAAGGCGCTGTTGCAGCGTGCCGGTTTCACCGTGGTCGAACCGGTGGAGCCGCATATCTGCTGTGGCTCGGCGGGAACCTACAATCTGCTGCAGCCGGAAATCGCCGAGCGGCTGCGCGAGCGCAAGCTAGGCAATCTGCGCGCCACGAACCCGGACCTGGTCGCCGCCGGCAATATCGGCTGCATCACGCAGCTCGGTGGCGGCGGGATCCCGGTAATGCACACGATCGAGCTGCTCGACTGGATGGCCGGCGGCCCTCCGCCCGCGGCGCTCGCGCAACTGCGAAGCCGAGGGCCCGCCTGATGCTTGCACTCACAGGCCGCGCCGCGCCAGCATCGGCCATGCGACGCATTCTGCTGCTGATCCTGCTGCTATGTGCGGTGCCGGCTTTCGCCCAGAACGCGGGCGGGCCAGCCGCGGAGAAGCGCGCCGCGCTAGACAAGCTGCTCGGCGCGCTGAAATCCGCGGCAAGCGAGGAGGTTGCCGGCCCGTTGGAGCAGCAGATCAGACAGCTCTGGCTGAATGCCGGTACGCCCGCGGTCACGCTGCTGATGAGTCGTGGCCTGCGCGAGCTGAAGGCCGACTCCAACCAGGATGCCATCGAGGACTTCACCGCCGCGATCACGCTCGATCCGAATCTGGCGGAGGCGTACCACCAGCGCGCCATCGCCCGCTTCTCGGCCGGCGACACGCCGGGCGCGATCGCCGACATCCAGACGACGCTGCAACGCGAGCCGCGCAG
Source organism: Acetobacteraceae bacterium (assembly GCA_041487355.1). Lineage (GTDB taxonomy): Bacteria > Pseudomonadota > Alphaproteobacteria > Acetobacterales > Acetobacteraceae > JAMXLO01. The sequence continues at coordinate 9,407 of JBGPND010000181.1, forward strand.
CTTTGCCGCGCTGGAAACGCTGACCGCGATCGCCGAGTCACGCAAGGACTGGAAGGGCGCCTATGAGGCCTGGCAGAAGGTTTTGGAAATCGATCCCAGGACCCCGGGTGGCCAGGAGCGCCTGAAGGACCTGCGCCGCCACGCCCTCGGCGAGGAAGCGTAGCGGCGGAGAGCCTGGCCGCTCACACACGAGGTTTGGGAGCGCATCGGCGCAAAGAAGACACGGCTGGACCAGTTGCGTCCGCTTGTGGCGAAGAGCCTGGCCGCGCTCGATGCGTGGTACGACGTCGAGCTGACCTACACGTCCAACGCGATCGAGGGAAACACGCTCACCCGCAGCGAGACCGCGATCGTGCTGGAGAAGGGGATCACGATCGGCGGGAAGCCGCTCAAGGATCACCTCGAGGCGCTTGGCCACAAGGATGCGCTCGATTGCGTGCGGGCACTCGCGGCACGTGACGAAACCCTGCGCGAGGCTGACATCCGCGAAATACATCGCCTCGTGCTGGCCCGCGTCGATCCGCGGGAAGCCGGACAATACAGCCGCCACCAGCGTGCGATTGCCGGCTCCCCATTGCTGCTTGCCTCGCCCGCGGAAATTCCGGCTCTGATGGGAGATTTCGCGCGCTGGCTTGCGACCATGCCCGCCGCGCCACGAACCGCCTTCGAGGCGCATGCCAGGCTGGTCACGATTCATCCATTCAGTGACGGGAAAGGACGCTCGGCCCGGTTGCTGATGAATCTTGTCCTGCTGAAGGCTGGATATCCGCCCGTTGTCATCGGGCCGGAACAGCGCGTCGGCTATATCGACGCATTGCAGGCGCTGCAGCTCCAACATGATGCGGCACCCTACGACCGCTTCATGGCGGAACGTCTGGACGCGAGCCTGGACCATCACCTTGCATTGCTCGCGAGGGGACTTGAGCAGCCCGGCACGCGCTGAGCAAGGCCGGGGGTGAGCGGCAGGTGCGGTCTCATACCGCCGAGCGCAGGTCCTGATTTGTAATCGTCGTTCTCGCGCAAGCAGGAACCCAGAGCCGAAACAAAATTGCCGGTCTCACTGGATGCCCGTGTTCGAGCGTGTGAATGAATCCATCCCTATCTCAGCGGTGACGGTGACCACTGGGTCCCCGCTTGTGCGGGGATGACAACCTATTGGATCGGTCCGCCTGTCTCGTCACCCCCCGCGCTAGAGCGCTTTCATCATGACTGGAAATAACCGGCATGGCGGATGAAGTTTTTGCACTCCTGTGGCGACACGCAGTCGGTGATGGACCCGAGCGCCTTCCAGAGAGCATCGACCGTCCGAAGAGCCTTCGCTCGTAGC
>JBGPND010000182.1:0-10723 GCA_041487355.1 Acetobacteraceae bacterium
CATGGCAATACGTGCTGCCGCCCGCCGCGTCGTGCACGTTGCCCGTGTAGACATAGCGCAGCCCATGCCCCATCGCGATCGCACGCGCGCGCGTCAGTGTCGCCGGCGGCGTCGACGGATGATCGCGCATGCGCCAGTCGGGATGGAAGGCGGTGAAGTGCAGCGGCACGTCGCGGCCGAGTTCGGCGGCGAACCATGCGGCGAGCGCGCCGATCTCGGCGTCGGAATCATTCTCGCCGGGGATCAGCAGCGTGGTGACCTCCAGCCATACATTCGTCTCGCGCTTTATCCATACGAGCGTATCAAGCACGTCGGACAGCCTGCCGCCGCACAGATTGCGGTAAAACGGCTCGGTGAAGCCCTTGAGGTCGACATTCGCCGCGTCGATATGCGCATAGAATTCGCCGCGCGCTTCGGGCGTAATGTAGCCGGCGGTCACCGCCACCGTCTTCAGTCCCACTTCGTGGCACGCGCGCGCGGTGTCCACCGCGTATTCCAGGAAGATCACCGGGTCGTTGTAGGTGAAGGCGACCGACCGGCAGCCGAGCTGCCGCGCGGTGTCGGCGATCATCGCGGGTTCGGCGGTCTGGTTCAGCCGATCGATCTCTCTCGCTTTGCTGATATCGTAGTTCTGGCAAAATTTGCACGTCAGATTGCAGCCGGCGGTACCGAAGGAGAAGACGGGCGTGCCGGGGAGGAAGTGGTTCAGCGGCTTCTTCTCGATCGGATCGATGCAGAACCCCGACGACCGGCCGTAGGTCGTCAGCACCATCGCATCGCCCTGCCGCGCCCGCACGAAGCACAGGCCGCGCTGGCCCTCATGCAGCTTGCAGAACCGCGGGCAGACGTCGCACTGGATGCGCCCGTCCGCCAGCGCGTGCCAGTAACGCGCCGGAAAAAGGGCGCCCTCGATTTCAGTAGCCATGCTAGCATTCTGCCGCAGTTTCCCATCGAAGGCACGCGCCTTGACCGCCATCCGTCCGCCCGCCGTCGCCGGAACATTCTACCCAGCCGAGCCCGACGCGCTGCGGCGCCAGCTCGGGCTGTTCCTGTCCGAGGCCGCCAACACGCCCTCGCCCGCGCTCCCCAAGGCGATCATCGGCCCGCACGCCGGCTACGCCTATTCGGGCGCCGTCGCCGCCCGCGCCTATGCCCGCCTCGCCACCGCGCGCGGCCGCATCAGCCGCGTGGTGCTGATCGGCCCCTCCCACTACGTCGCCTTCCAGGGCATGGCGGTCGACACGGCCGAAGCCTGGGCCACCCCAACCGGCACCGTGCCGCTGGATACCGACGCGATCGCCCGGCTGCGCCAGCTTCCCATGGTGGGCGAGCTCAACGCCGCCTATCAGCGCGAACATGCGCTGGAGGTGCACGTCCCGTTCCTGCAGCACGTGCTGGGAGAATTCCGCCTGGTGCCGATCGTGGCAGGCGACGCGCCGCCCGAGGCGGTGGCCGCCGTGTTCGACGCGCTGTGGGGCGGGCCGGAGACGCTGATCGTGGTCTCCACCGACCTGTCGCACTACCTGGACCATGCCGCCTGCCAGCACACCGACCAGCGCACCGCCGAGGCGATCGAGCGCTTCGACATCGACGCGTTCGGCTCCTCCGACGCCTGCGGCCAGGTGCCGACGCGCGGCCTGCTGCTCGCCGCCCGCCGGCGCGGCATGGCGATCGAGCGGCTGGATCTACGCAACTCGGGCGACACCGCCGGCCCGCGCGACCGCGTCGTCGGCTACGGCGCCTGGGCGCTGTTCGAGCCCGCCCCGGGCGGCAAGCCGGTGGACGCGGAGCAGGCTTCGGTCGAGGCGGTCGGCGCGACGCTGCTCGAGCTCGCCCGCCGCTCGATCGCGTGCGGCCTCGACACCGGACAGCCGCCGCATGTCCTCGCCGACCCCAGCCTGCCGCCTTTGCTGGCCGCACCGGGCGCCGCCTTCGTCACGCTGCGCCGCAACGGCGCGCTGCGCGGCTGCATCGGTTCGGCGGTCGCCTCGCGCCCGCTGATCGTCGACGTGGTGCAGCACGCGTTCAACGCCGCCTTCCGCGACTGGCGCTTCCCCGGGCTGCATCCGCTGGAGCTGCACGGGCTGGCGCTGTCGGTCTCCGTGCTGACGCCGCCCGCGCCCATGCGCTTCACCGGCGAGGCCGACCTGCTGGCGCAGCTCCGCCCGGGTATCGACGGCCTGATCATCGAGGATGCCGGCTGTCGCTCGCTGTTCCTGCCGAGCGTGTGGGAGGAGTTGTCCGACGCGCGCCAGTTCCTGACATTGCTGAAGCTGAAGGCCGGTCTGCCGGCGGATCATTTCTCCCCGGGCTTCGCGGCGAGCCGGTTTCGCTCGATCGAGGTGAAGGGGGCGATGAGCGACGGCGTTGCGGCCGGGTCGGACGTGCTCGCGGCGCAGGATGCCAGGCTGGCCTGGACCCCCTACGCGGGACCGGCGCCGCGCGCGGGCTTGGGTTGATCCAGCCCTGAGAAACGGCGTCACAGTGGATCGAGCCGCAATGTGGTCGACAGCGTCTCGGCGCGGACCATTTCCTTCGCATAGGGGCTGGCTGCGTGTTTGGCGAGGAATGCCTGGCTGACTGCCTCGATGGTGTCGGGGTCCGGGACCGGCGTGATCCGGACTGGAATCTGCCGATCGCCGATCTCGAGCGTCGCCTGTCGGTCGGCGGCGGCGGCGTACCATTGCCCCTTGGGCCCACGGAACGAGCGCACGAACACGGCATCGTCCACCACGACGATCCAGATGATGACGGCGCGGTCCGGATGTCTGTTGGTGCGTATGCCGACTTCGCTGGTGATGCGCAGGATTCCGAGTGTTGCCGCGTCGAATGTCCGGGGCATGGACGGTGCCTTCTCGCAGGGATCGCGGCACTGCCGCGGAGGGCAGTCAGGCTCGCACGATCCGACAAAGGAATGTGGCGCGTCGCGCCCCTCTCCGCTCGCCGTCCGACCTGAACCGGGTATTATCCCGGCGATGAAGTTCCTGCACGCTGCCGACATTCATCTCGACAGCCCGCTCGCCGGGCTGCGCGCCCGCGCGGACCTGCCGGACGCCGTGATCCGCCACTGCACCCGTCGCGCCTTCACCGCCATGATTGACTTGGCGCGGGCCGAGGACGTGGCCTTCGTGGTGATCGCTGGAGACCTGTACGACGGCGACTGGAAGGATTTCTCCACCGGCCTGTTCTTCGCGGAGGAGATGCGGCGGCTCGGCCGCCCCTGTTTCCTGCTGCGCGGCAACCACGATGCGCGCTCACTGATCACCCGCAACCTCACTCTGCCGCCCAACGTTCGTGAATTCTCGTCGCGGACCTGCGAGACCGCGCCTCTCGCCGATCTCGGTGTCGTGCTGCACGGGCACTCGTTTCCGAACCGTGCGGTCCCGGAGGATCTCTCCGCCGGCTACGCAGCGCGGGTCGCCGGCATGCTCAATATCGGCGTGCTGCACACCTCGGCCGAGGATCCGGGGGAGCACGAGACTTACGCGCCCTGCAGTATCGCGGGCCTGGCCCTGAAGGGCTACGACTACTGGGCGCTCGGCCACATCCATGCCCGGCGCGTGCTCGCCGAACGCCCCTGGATCGTGTTTCCCGGCAATCTGCAAGGGCGGCACCCGAACGAAACCGGGCCAAAAGGCTGCACGCTTGTCACCGTTGAGGACCGTAAAGTCGTCGCGGTCGAGCACCGCACGGTGGACGTGCTGCGCTGGGCGGCGCTGGAGGTGGACGCGACCGGCGCCGACGTGGCGACGCTCACCGGGCGGATCGCCGACTCGGTCGGTTCGGCGCTCGCCGCCGCCGACGATAGGCCGGTTCTGGCGCGCGTGACGCTCATCGGCGCGACGGATCTGCATGGCACGCTGCAGGGTGACACCGACCGCCTCGCCGCCGAGTGCCGCAACGCCGCGATCGAAGCGGACGGCGCGCTGTTCGTGGAGTCGGTGCGCGTACGCACGCGGCCGGTGCCACTGGCGGAGGACGACATGTTGGCGCCGCTGCGTGCCGCCTTCGCGGCCGGGCTCGACGATCCGGCGCTGGTCACGTCGCTGCTGGAGGATTTCGCGTCGCTGCGCCAAAAACTGCCAGCCCCCGCGCGCGCCGGGCTCGAACTTCCCGACAATGAAGAAGGTCTGCGCACCCTTGCCGAGGAGGCGTGGCAAATCGCTGCCGACGCACTGGCCGCGGCCGAACCCGGATGAAGCTCATCCGGCTCGACCTGCTGCGCTATGGACATCTCTCGGACGTGGCGCTCGATTTCCCCGAGGCTGCGGCGCTGCACGTCGTGCACGGCGCCAACGAGGCCGGCAAGTCGACGGCGCTTGCTGCCATCGCCGATGCGCTGTTCGGGTTCGGCCATCGCACCGATTTCGATTTTCTGCACGGTGCGCCGCAGCTTCGCGTCGGCTTCGCGCTCCTGGCCCGCGACGGAACGGTGGGGACCTTCATTCGCCGCAAGGGTCGCCGCGACACGCTGCGCGATGCAGCCGACCAGGTGGTGCCGGAGGATGCGCTGCTCCGCTTCCTGGGAGGCGCCAGCCGCGAGCTGTTCGAGCGTAGCTTCGGCCTGGATGGCGCAGGGCTGCGTCAGGGAGGCCAGGAATTGCTGCGCAGCGGCGGCGATGCGGGCGAAAGTCTGTTGGCGGGCGCTGGCCTGCTCAACCTGCGCGCCGCCGCATCCCGCCTGGAGGAGGAGGCGAAGTCGCTGGTCGGCGACGGCCGCGGGCGGCGCCGTCTCTCGGAGGCGGTCGAGACCTGGCGTCAGGCACAGCGCGAGAGCGAAGAGCGTGCCGTGGCACCGCGCGCCTGGCAGGACGCGATGACCGCGCACACCGGGGCCGTGGATGAACTCGAACGCGTGCAGGAGGCGACGCGGGCGCTGACGGCTGAGAACAGTCGCCTGCAGCGCATCCGCCGGGTGGCACCACTGCTCTCCGCGCTTGATGCCGCGCGCGACGACCTCGCCCCGCTCGCCGACGCGCCGCACTTCCCGCCAGATGCCGAGAACAGGCTGCGTGAGGCAGTCTCCGCCCGGCGCGATGCGGTGCGCGACGCCGAGCGCGAGTCTGCGGATGCCCGGCGGCTCTCCACCGAGCGGACGGCGCTGCCGCAGGACGTGGCAACTCTGGCGGCACAGGACGCCATCGACGCGCTGGCGGTGCGGCGGCCCGTGGTGGTCCAGGCCGCGGAGGATTTGCCTAAGGTGCGCGCCGAGGTCGTGGCGCATCGCAGGAAGGTGGCGGATGCGCTGGAGGATCTCGGCGCATCGCAAGCGCCCGAGGCGGCGCGCGACGCCGTGCCGATCGCCGCTGCACGGCGCGCCGTGCAGCGCCTGGTCAGTCAGCGGGCCGTACTGACCGATAGGGCGACCTCCGCCGCGCAAGCCCTCACCGCGGCGCGGCGACGGCGCGATCAGGCGGCGAACGCGCTGCACGACGCGCCCGCGCCGCCCTCCCCCGCGCTGTTGCGCCGGACCATTGATGCGGTGCGCGGCGAAGGGCCTCTCGATACAGATCTGGCCCGTGCGGAGCGTACGTTCGCTGACGCGGCGAGCAATGCGGCCGCCGCCCTCGCCGCGTTGCCTCTTTGGCACGGGGACATGGCGGGTCTCGTCGCGTGCAAGCTACCGCTGCCTGCCGAAGCGGACGCCGCCGCTTCGCGGCTCGACAAGGCGGCGCAGACCGTCGCCGAAACCCGCGCCCAGGCGGACGGTCTGGCGACCGAGATTGCCACGCTGGAGGAGGCGGTCTCGCGTCTAGGCCGTGGCGAGACGGTGCCCACGCCAGATGCCGTGGCGGCGGCGCGGTTGGTGCGCGACCGGGTCTGGCGGCTGATCCGCCGGATGCACGAGGGTGGCTCGAAGCCCGAGGCCGAGGAGCGCGCAGGGCTGCCGGCCGGCCCCCTCCCCGACTCCTTCGAGGCGCTGCGCGACGATGCTGATCGCCTGGCGGACCGGCGCGCCGACGACGCGCAGCGCGTCGCTGAATACCTAGCCGCCAGGGCGCGCCTGGATCTCCTGCGCGGGCGGCGCGTCGAGAAGGCTGCGGCACTGGCCGAGGCCGATGACGCGGCGGCCAAGGCGGTGGCGGCGTGGCGCGCATTGTGGGAGCCCGCCGGCGTGCTTCCGAAGACGGCGGCCGCGATGACGGAGTGGCGGCATGCCCGCGCTGAGGTGCTCAGGCTCGCCGACGCGGAGGTGGAGGCGCGAAGCCGGTGCGATGACCTGGCGTTGCGTCGCGCGCGCGCCCGTGCGGCGCTCGCTGCCCTGTGGCCCGGCGAGACGGAGGACGAGACGCTCGCGGGCATGCTGCTGCGCGCGGAGACGACGTGCGCGGCAGCCGAGGCCGAGGTGACCGCACATCGGAGCCGGGCCGAGACGCTCGCACAGGAGGAGGCACGCCTGCCTGAGTTGGACCAAGCGGTGAAGGACGTCGCCACCGCGCTTGACGCATGGCACACGAATTGGGCGCAAGCGGTCGCGGCGCTCGGGCTCCCGGCGGATGTCTTGGTGGACGCCGCCGAGGCCGCACTCGGCGCCTGGGGGCGCATCGCTGAAACCGCACCGGCCTGGCGAGCGGACGAGCAGCGGGTCCGAGACATGGCGACCAGCATCGAGACCTTCACCAATGAGGTGCGCGCCGTGCAAGCACGGCTTTGCGAGCCCGCCACCGACGAGCCGGCGCCCGTGATTGCGGCGCGCCTCGCCCGCAAGCTTGCGGACGCCCGCAAGGCCGCTTCGAATGCGGCGGAACTGACGAAGCGGATCGCCACCCACGAGGCGACGGCGGCCGATGCAGCACACCGCCTTCGCATCGCCGAGGAGGAGTTGGATGCGCTGCGCACGGTCGCGGGCACGGCGGACGACGCCGAACTGGAACGGGCGATCGAGCGCGCACGCGACCGCGACAGGGCCACCGAGAGCATCGCGCGCCTTGGCGAGACGTTGCTGGCGCAGGGCGACGGCCATTCCGAAACCGCGTTGCGTGATGAGGCGGCCCGCATCGACTCCGACGCAGCGGTGGCGCGGCTGGCCGAGATCGAGACCGAACTAGCGACCCTGGGGGAGCGCCGCGAGCAGCTCAGCGCCGACCGCACCAAGGCGGAAGCCGCGCTGGCGACGATGCGGGATGGTCGGGACGCCGCAACCAAGGCGCAGGAGGCCGAGGATGCGCTGGCCGATGCGCGGGCCCATGCCGAGCGCTATGCACGGCTGCACGTCGCCCGGGCGCTGCTGCGCGCCGGCATCGATCGTTTCCGCAGAGATGAGCAGGGTCCCTTGCTGCGTACGGCCGGCGCGCATTTCGCGCTGCTGACGGACGGCCGCTACGTGCGACTGGAAGTCGACCATGATTCTGCCGGTCGCACGGTGCTGGTCGCGATCCGCGACACCGGCGTGGAGTGTCCCGTGGAAGCGCTGAGCGACGGCGCGCGCGACCAGCTCTATCTGGCGTTGCGCGCCGCTGCGATCGACGCCCATGCGGCGAAGGCCGAGCCGCTGCCCTTCATCGCTGACGACCTGCTGGTCAACTTCGACGACGCGCGCGCCGCCGCAGCCATCGCGCTTCTCGCCCAGCTCGGGCGGACCACGCAAGTGATCCTGTTCACCCACCACGACCACATCGCCGCACTAGCCTCTGAGCAGGCGGGCGTGGCGGTCCAACGTTTGCCTGCCCTGGTTTCGACGGCGAACTCGCGTGTCACCGCCAATGCCGTCGGCTGACCGCGGCCGCCCCCGCGGGACCAAAAAGCGGCAGTAATGGGTAACCGAACGTCCTTTATGTTGCACTGGCTACGTACCGTGCCGGGGCATTCCCGCCGCCTCGCTCAAGGCGATGCGATGGTCGGATAACGGTCAGTTTCCCATAAGAGGAGAACCTCGCGCGCGGTGACCGGCGCCGTCCCCACCCCGGTTCTGTGGTCTGGCATGGCCGGATCCTCCCTGCTGATCAGCGCGGCTCCGGCGTCACGCGCGGCTGCACGCCGGCCTGCTTTTGCAGATAGCCGATGATGCCGAACAGATTGCGGGGCTGCGGGTTGCCGCGCGGCCCGAACATGCGAATCCAGCTCTTGGGTTGCGTGCCGATCGCCTCACCAAGCCTCTCGAAACCAACCGTCGCCTTGATGTGGTCGCGCAGGAGCGCCTTGCCGGTCTCGACATCGCCGGCGAGCATCGTGTCGATCCCTTCGCGCAGCAGCGCCGCGCCGAATGCCGGATCGTCCGCGACGGGGCGCTGCACCAGTTCCTTGGAGCTTCGTGGCAGGGCCATGCTGCGTCCCGATCATCCGTGCTGCAGCGCTTCCCGGATCACCTGGGGCCGGCAGGCGATCGCCTGAAGGTAGGCTTTGCCGATGCGATCGCGCGCGCCGACGCGGTGATCATCGGCTCCTATGTGCCGGATGCCGTGCAGGTCAACGACCGCGTGAACGCGCGTCGCGGCTCCTCACGGAGCACATGCAGCCAGCAACTGCGGAAGACGATCCGGTGCCGCTGTAACTCCGCGCGGTGCTAGTTCCTGATCCATTCCTTCATGAAGCGGCCGTAGCAATCACGCTCGCCTGGCATCTTCGGCCAGCCGGCGAGCAGTCGCGCCGTGGCGAGCAGCAGACGATCACGCAGATGCGTCGAGTTGTGGCGGTACTCCTCGAACGTCGAATGGCTGATCTTCTGGTTGTGCGGATCGTCCTGGAACTTGCACGCCGTGACCGCGAGGTTGGCCAGCAGAGGATTGCGATCCCCGCCAGATTGCAGATAGGCATTGGCCACCGCGGTTGCCCGCGCGAAGTCGAACGCCATGATGGCTTCGTCCTGGTCGCGCAGCAGCGTCTCCGCGGTTCGGCCGGTCGCGTCGAACGCAGCGAACTCCTGCTCGAGCACCGTGCCGAACAGCTTGTTGGCGCGCGCCGCGTCGTTCACGAAGTTGGCCATCAGATAGAGGATGCGCGGCTGATACGGGTTGTCGCTGGTGCGCATCCAGTAGTTCGCGGTGTTGCAGTAATCGAACGGATGCTGGCCCTCGGTGAACTTCCGCGGGACAGTCGTGCGCAGAACGAGTTCGGCTGCGCCGATCTGGATGGTGTCGCCAAGACTCCGGAGCGATTTGCCGTCGCGCAGATGCGCGGTTATCCGGTCCCACACCGTCTGCGCATCGGCTTCCATCAGCAGCCGCACCATCTCCTCGACCTCGGACGGGGTGAGAGGCGTCAAGTTGGTCTGCTTCAGGGTCTTGCCCGCGTCGGGAAACGCCTCGGTCAGCGTCACGCAGGCTGCATCGTACAGCGAGTAGTACAGCGGCCCGATCGCCATGTCCGGCACGCCGGTGTAGTAGACGCCGTGCGCGCGGTCCCAGCCGATGTGGTCGGCGAGGTCGACCACGGCACGGGCGCGCAGCGCTTTGTGGCCGGTGTTGCGCGCCTTGCGGCCCATCACGGTGTCCTGCAGGTCGATCAGGCCGAGGAACAGCATCTGGTCGCGCAGCTTCGGGCGCACCGCTTCCTCGGCCACCAGGCCAAGGAACAACCCATAGGAGCGCCGCACGTCGCCGCTCATCGTGGCAATCATGTGCGCGTGCAGCCGCTCGTCGATAGTGCCAGGCTCGACGATCGGTTCCTGATCATCGTTCCACACCACCGGGCCGTAGCTCGGCGGCGGCACGTTCATGCCCTTCATCGTGGCGTAGCGGCCAGGATATCTGCCCAGCAACTGATTCCAGATGTCGAGCCCGGCCGGGATGTACCAGACGCTCTGCAGCATCCCCAGCAGGCGGTACTCTTCCGGCAGATAGGGTGTCAGCGCGGCCGAGGTGCGCAGGCCCAGGATCGTGTGATCGTTGTTGATCAGCGTAATCTGCCCGTCGCGCACATCGACATGATTGGGCACCTGGACGAAAGGCGCCTCCGCCTCCGTCACCACGCTGAGCGCATCGCCCACCGAGCGCCCATCGCGCCGCACCAGTTTGAAGAACAGATCAGCCGTGCGCGGCTGATCGCGCTGCAGGATGGCGTCAGTGAACGCGTCAACCGCATTGTCCTTGCGGATTTCGTCTCTGTTCTGCAACATGGCCGCTCCCCCTATCCCAGGCGCCGCCGATAGAGCGCAATGAGCCGCTCCCAATGCCGCTCCGCGGCTGGTTTGTCGTAGCACCAGCGCTGCGGGAAGGCGAACCCGTGATGGACGCCGGGATACAGCTCGAGCTCGCCCGGGCTGCCGGCCCGCTCGAACAGACCGCGCAGTTCCTCGACCATCGGCAGCGGTGCCAGTTCGTCATGCTCCGCACAGGCGATGTAGAGCTCGCCCTTCGCCTTGCCCAGATTGAGATGCGGACTCTCCTCGGCGTCGCTCACCAGCCAGGTGCCGTAGAACGACGCCGCTGCGGCGACGCGGTCAGGGTAGCGCGCGGCGGCGGCCAACGCGTAGGGGCCGCTCATGCAATAGCCATGCGCACCGACCGGTCCCTGCTTCACGGCGGCCTGACGATCGACGAAGCCGAGCATCGCGCCGACATCGTCCATCACTGGCGGGATGGTCATCTTCGTGCGCACCGCACGCATGCGCTCACGCTCCGCGCTGCCCTGCTCGAGCACATCGGGACCGAAGAGCGTGTCGCGGCCGGCGCGGTAATACAGATTGGGCAGCAGCACGTGGTAGCCGACCGTGCCGAGCCGGCGCGCCATGTCGCGCAGCTCCTCGCGGATGCCCGGCGCGTCCATCAGCAGGAACACGGCGGGG
>JBGPND010000183.1:0-10480 GCA_041487355.1 Acetobacteraceae bacterium
CCACCTCCTGCGCCACGCGGGACGCGTCGATGACGAACAGGCGCAGCCCCAGGTCGATGATGCGTAGTTGCATGGCGTGGGGCAGATGGTCCCACACCTCGTTTGGACCGAATGGAGCGTTCAGCAACACCGTGGCGCCGGGCGCCGCAAGCCGCAGCACGTCGTGTCGCGCGATGAACTGGAACTGATGGCAGCCGATGAAGCTTGCCTGTTGGATCAGATACGGCGCGTGGATCGGCCGCGGCCCAAAACGCAGATGCGACATCGTCTGTGCGCCGGATTTGTGCGAGTCATAGACGAAATAGCCCTGGGCAAAGAGTCCGGCATCCTCCGCGATGATCTTCACGGTGTTCTTGTTGGCGCCCACCGTGCCGTCGGCGCCAAGCCCGTAGAACACCGCCTGCACCACGTCGTTCGGTTCGATCCGGAACGTCGTGTCGGGGGTCAGGCTGGTGTGCGAGACATCGTCCACGATGCCGACCGTGAACCCGTTGCGCGGCTGGGGTTTGCGCAGCTCGTCGAACACCGCCTTCGCCAGCGGCGGGTTGAAGTCCTTGGACGAGAGACCGTAGCGGCCGCCGATCACCAGCGGCATGTTGTGCCGCCGGCCGCTTGCCATCGCCTGCGCCATGGTATGCACCACGTCGAGATACAGCGGCTCACCCGGCGCGCCGGACTCCTTGGTCTGCTCGATCACCGCGATTGCGCGCACGGACCGCGGCAGGGCCGCGAGGAAGGCGTCCGCCGCGAACGGCCGATACAGCCTCACCTGCAACACGCCGACCTTCTCGCCGGTGCTCTGCATGGCGGCAGCGGTTGCGCGCGCGGTCTCGGCGCCCGAGCCCATCAGCACGATAGCGCGTTGCGCGTCCGGCGCGCCGGTGTAGTCGAACAGGTGATAATGCCGCCCGGTCAGGCCGGCGAGGCGGTCCATCTCGCGCTGCACGATCTCCGGCACGCGCGCGTAGAACGGGTTCACCGTCTCGCGCGCCTGGAAGAATGTGTCGGCGTTGTGTGCCGTGCCGCGCACCACCGGATGCTCCGGAGACAGCGCCCGCGCGCGATGCTCGCGCACCAGATCGTCGTCGATCATGGCGCGGATCTGCGCATCGCTCAGCTTCTCGATGGTGGCGAGCTCGTGCGAGGTGCGGAAGCCGTCGAAGAAATGCAGGAACGGAATGCGGGACGCGAGCGTCGCTGCCTGGGCGATCAGCGCGCCGTCGTGCGCTTCCTGCACCGACGCGGAGGACAGCATGGCAAAGCCCGTCGTGCGCGCCGCCATGACGTCGGAATGGTCGCCGAAGATCGACAGGGCCTGCGTCGCAAGGGCGCGCGCGGCGATGTGAAACACCGTCGGCGTCAGCTCGCCGGCGATCTTGAACATGTTGGGCAGCATCAGCAGCAGCCCCTGCGACGCGGTGAACGTCGTCGTCAGTGCACCGGATTGCAGCGCGCCGTGCACCGCGCCGGCCGCACCCCCTTCGCTTTGCATCTGCTGCACGACGGGGATGTTGCCCCAGATGTTGGCAACGCCCTGCGCCGACCACTCGTCGGCCAGCTCGGCCATGGTGGAGGACGGCGTGATCGGATAGATGGCGCACACCTCGTTCACCCGGTAGGCGACATGCGCCACCGCGGTGTTGCCGTCCATCACCACGGGGTTTTTCAGCATAGCGGACTCCAAGTCTGGAAAAGAATGAAAGAGCGACTCCCCCTCCCGCAAGGGGAGGGGGAGTGGTGTGTGTCAGGTTGGCTCAGCGACCATCTCGATCGCATGGCATGGGCACTGTTCGAAACACGTGCCACAGCCGGTACACTTGGCGTTATCGACGCTGTAGCCCCGGCCCGGTCCGAGCTTGGCAATCGCCTGCTCGGGGCACGCGGCGTAGCAGTTGTCGCATTCGAAGCAGTTGCCGCAGGACAGACAGCGCTGTGCCTCATGCCGCGCCTCGGACTCACGCAATCCGGCAAGCACCTCATCAAAGCCGGAAGTGCGTGCCTCGCCGGCGAGATGGCGCTGTACCGCCGGATCGACATCGCTGAACACCGGCAGGTGCAGCATGTCGAAAGTCACCAACGACAAAGACGCCGGGCCTGTGGCCGGGCTTGACCCGGCCATCTCGTAGGTCTCGCCGCGCAGCCAAGCGTCGATGCAGCGCGCCGCCTTCTTGCCGTGACCGACCGCGACGGTGACGGTACGCTCCGCCGGCACCATGTCGCCGCCGGCGAACAGGCCCGGATGGCCGGTCATCATCTGCCGGTCCACCACCACCGTGTCCCATTTGAATGCCAGACCGGGCACGTTGCGCAGGAAGTCGCTGTCGCTGTCCTGGCCGAGCGCCAGCACGACGGTGTCCGCCTCCAGCGTCTCCAGCTCGCCGGTCGGCTGCGGCCGGCCTTTCGCATCGAGCGTCATCCGCTCGACCGTCAGCGTCGGGCCGACGATTTCGTGAATCGTGGTCAGCCACCTGATCTTCACACCCTCGGACAACGCTTCATCAGCCTCGAATTCGTGCGCCGGCATGTGCGCGCGGTCGCGGCGGTAGACGATGAGTGCTTCGTCGGCACCGAGGCGGCGTGCCGTGCGGGCGGCGTCCATTGCGGTGTTGCCGCCGCCATACACGACGACGCGCCTTCCCAGCATCGGTGCACTGCCGGTGCTGGTGTCACGCAGCAGCGCCACGGCATCCAGCACGCGGCCGGCGTCGCGCGCCGGAATTTCGGCGTGCTTGCCCACGTGAGCGCCGATCGCGACGAACACCGCGTCGAAGCCGCCGGCCTCGCGTTCCGCGACTACGTCGGTCACCTTGTGGTTCAGCACGATCCGCACGCCCATTCGCTCGATCCGGGCGATCTCCGCCAGCAGACCGGCGCGCGGCAGGCGGTAGGCGGGGATGCCGAAATGCAGCATGCCGCCGGGCAGCGGGCCGGCTTCGTGGATCTCGACCTGATGCCCGAGCCGGGTCAGGTGATACGCGGCTGACAGGCCGCTCGGCCCGGCGCCCACCACCAGGACGCGCTTGCCGCTCGCGGGTGCAACGGACACGGTCCAGCCCGCTTCCGTCGCCATATCCCCAAGGAAACGCTCGACCGCATGGATCGAGACGGCGGCGTCCAGTTCGCTACGATTGCAGGCGGTTTCGCACGGGTGGTAGCAGACCCTGCCATGTGTCGCCGGCAGCGGATTGTCGGCCATCAGCGTTTCCCACGCCCGGCGGTAGTCGCCCGCCTGCGCCAGGGCCAGCCAGGCCTGGATGTCCTCGCCGGCCGGACAGGCGTGGTTGCAGGGCGGCAGCAGCGAGACATAGGCAGGCAGCCGGGTGCGGAATGGTCCGGGGCCGTGATGCAGCGTCAGATCGACGACAGGGGTCAGATCATGCGCTTGCCGCGGCGCTGCCGCTCCTTGTGTATCGTTCATTGTGGGCTCCGCTGGCCGGCGCCGCCCGATGGGCCGCGTCGGATGAGGCGGATCGGGCATGACGTAACCGGCGGCACATTTGCCCACGTCGCTGTTAGGAAAACATTGACGTGGATCAACCAAGTGTTCGCCGGCAACCGCTAGCCTGGCTCATCATGTCACCACGCCTGATCACCCTGACGCTGAACCCTGCCCTGGACCTCGCCGCCGAGGCCGACGCGGTGATGCCGACACACAAGATCCGCATGCACCACGAGCATGCCGATCCTGGCGGTGGCGGGATCAACGTCGCGCGCGTTCTGCACGAGCTCGGGGGCGATGCGCTCGCTGTGCTGGCTGCGGGCGGCGCCACCGGGCGCGTGCTGGAGGAGATGCTGGACGAGGCGGGGGTGAAGCGGCGCAGCGTGCCGATCCAGGGCCGCACGCGGGTCAGCCTGAATGTGCAGGACCGCAAGAGCGGCCTGGAATATCGCTTCGTGCCGGAAGGCCCCACGCTGACCGAGGCCGAATGGCAGGCCGTGCTTGCCGTGCTGGAGGAGGTCGAGGGCGACTGGCTGATCGCCAGTGGCAGTCTGCCGCATGGTGTGCCGGACGACGCCTACGCCCAGGTGGCGCGGATCGCGGCCCGCCGGGGCCAGCCCTTCGTGCTCGATACCTCCGGGGCGGCGCTGAAGGCTGCGCTGGACCAGGGCGGCATCGAGCTGGTCAAACCCAGCCTGAGCGAGCTGGAGCATCTTCTGGATCGGGACCTGAAGGATCCGGCAGAGCAGGACGCGCATGCCATGGCCCTGGTGCGGCGAGGCTCTGCCAGGCTGGTGGCGCTCACGCTCGGCCGCGACGGAGCGCTGCTGGCCACGCCGGAAGGCGTCGTGCGGATGCCGGCGATGGATGTTCCGGTGACCAGCACGGTCGGCGCTGGGGATGCCTTCCTGGCTGCGACGACCCTCGCCCTGGCACGCGGAGCCACGCCGTCGGATGCACTGGCCTGGGGCACCGCAGCGGGCGCCACTGCCATCGCGTGTGCCGGTACCGCTCGGCTTCGACGCACCGACGTGGAGGCGCGCTACCGGCAGCTCACCGGGGCAACCGGCTGACGAGGTGCCGATCGGTCATTTCCCGTCGGTCTCCTGGCTCTTCAGCTCCAGGTCTTCGGCAGCCTCGCGCTTTGTCGCCAGCGCCGCGAATCGGGTTGCCAGCGTCTCGAGCGCAATCTTCGAGTCGGCGCTTCTCGCGGTCGCGGCCATGCGAGCGAGTTCGGCCGCCCTCGCCCATAGCTCATGCGAAGCGCGCAGGGATAGCGGAATTCGGCCCGGACCCGGAGGTGAGAAGAGTGACATTTCGTTTGTCGCTGGAGAAGTCCCTAAGGTCTCGGCTGCCTCGCGGGCTGCGCGCGCGATCTGCGCGACAATGGCTGGGAGGTGAGACATCACGACTCCTCGGACGACAACAGGGCGCCTTCAGTTGAGCCCAGATGTCATAACAAACGGTTCACGCACCCCGATCGGCAGTGCCAACTCGGTCATGCGGGCCAGCCGTATCCACGGCTCCCGTCAGCACAACTTCTCCTCGGGGCACGCCAGATCGCGTATCTCATTCGCGATCTCGATCAATCGAGCGTGGATCACGCCTTCGATGATCGAATCGGCTGCTTGGCGCGTCTCTCGCGCCAGTGAGACAAGCTCCTGATCGCATCGATCGTCTTCCGGTCGCATAGGTTGCCTCCATCAACAGCAGCCGAATAGCGCGCTTATCGTGCAGTGACATTGATCTGGGTCAAGCGATGCCGCGCGGCTTGTTTCAGGCCGCTGCCGGCAGGGTGAAGCGGAACACGCTGCCGCCCCCGGTGTTCGCCTCGACCCATAGCCGCCCGCCATGCGCCTCCACGATGGTGCGGCAGACCGACAGGCCGATGCCCATGCCTTCCGATTTCGTCGTGACGAACGGCTGAAACAGCTTTGTCTCGATCTCCGGTGGGATGCCGCCGCCGGTGTCGGCCACGCTGACCAGCACGGCGCCATCTTGCATGATGGTTCCTACCGACAGCTCGCGGACCTCGCGTCCCTCCATCGCCTCCACCGCATTCCGGATCAGATTGAGCAGCACCTGCTGGATCTGCACACGATCCACCTCGGCAGTCGGCAGATCCGGATCGATGCGAATCAGCACCTTGATGCCATGCTCCTTGGCGCCGACCAGGGCGAGCGCACTCGCCTCCTCGATCAGTTTGGCCACGCTCTCCGGACGCCTCGTCACCTCGCCACGCGCCACGAACGCCCGTAGCCGGCGGATGATCTCGCCGCTGCGCAGGGTCTGCTGCGCCGCCAGGTTCATCGCCTGCCGCACCCGGGACAGATTGGGCTCCGGCGATTCGAGCAGCCGGAGCGCCGCCCGGACGTAATTGGCCGTGGCGGTCAACGGCTGGTTCAGCTCATGCGCCAGCGCAGCGGCCATCTGGCCCATGGACCGCAGGCGCGAGACATGCAGCAGCCCGTCCTGCAGTTCCTGCAACCGCCGGTCGGTCCGCTGGCGTTCCGTGAGATCGCGCACGAAGCCGGTGAACAGTCGGTGGCCGTTTTGGTTCACCTCGCCGACCGACAGCTCCATCGGAAACGTGCTGCCGTCCTTGCGCAGGCCGACCACGACCCGCCCGATGCCGATGATGCGGCGCTCGCCGGTGGTCAGGTAGCGCTCCAGATAGCCGTCGTGCTGCTCGCGATACGGCGACGGCATCAACATCCTGACGTTGTGGCCGCACACTTCCGCCGGGCTGTAGCCGAACAACCGTTCCGCGGCGCTGCTGAACGACTGCACGATGCCGCGGTGGTCGATCACCACCATCGCATCCGGCACGGTCTCGAGGATCGAGCGCAGCAGCGCCGACTCGCTCGCGAGGGCGTCCGGTTCGAGCGTGCCATCTGCCTGCTGCATGGCACCGATCAAACCCGCAGCCGTCGCCGCGGGCAAGCTTTTCCTGCGCGGAGCCGGCTGTATTCAGGCGCGGGCGCGCTCGATGAAGTCAAGCAGGACGTCGTCGTCCAGCGGTTTTTCCAGGACTGTGGCAACCCCGAGCTCGCGCGCGAGCCGGACCAGGTCGGGCGAGGGGGACCCGGTGATCAGGGCGATCGGCAGGGTCACCCCCTGGCCGCGCAGGCGGGTGACCAGTTGCAGGCCCGTCACGTCCGGCATGTGCTGGTCCACCACCAGGCACGCCAGATCGCCGGGCCTGGCCTCGTTGAGGAACTGCGCGGCGGAGTTGTAGGCGGCGACGGAAAAGCCGGCGGTCTCCAGCAGGAATTGGAGCGAATCGCGCACCGCGTCGTCGTCATCGACCACCGCCACCAGCCGATGGGATCCGTTATGCATCTCGCTCGCTCCATCGCCCCGGCAGGCAAGTGCCTCTGGGTCCGCGTGGTTGCAGTCTCGTCGAACTCGCGAGGATGTGCCTTGACCTAGGTCAACGTCGTGGTGCTTCTCTCAGCGGCTTTGCCCGCTCCGCCGCGATCGCCATGCGCACCAGCTCCGGCAGGCTGCGCGCTCCCATCTTCTCCATCACCCGGGCCCGGTGCACCTCGACGGTACGCGGGCTGGAGCCCAGGTCGTAGGCGATCGTCTTGTTCGGCTGGCCCGCCACCAGCCGGTCCAGCACCTCGCGCTCGCGCGGCGTCAGGCTGGCGAGTCGCGTGGCGATTTCGGCCACGGCGGCCTCTTCATCACGCGTGCGCTGGTTGGCGGCGAGGGCACTGGAAACCGCCGCCAGCAACTGCGTGTCGTCGAACGGCTTCTCCAGGAAGTCGGCCGCGCCAGCCTTCAGGGCCTCCACCGCGATCGGCACGTCGCCATGCCCGGTCATGACGATCACCGGCAGCCCGACGCCGAGCTGGGTCAGACGGCGCTGCAGCTCGAGCCCGTCGAGATCGGGCATGCACACATCGGTCAGCACGCAACCGGTTGCCCGGTTCGGCAAAGCCTTCAGGAACGCGGTCGCCGAATCGTAGGTTCGCACCGAGAACCCAGCCGATTCCAGCAGCAGACTCAGCGAATCGCGCACCGCCTCGTCGTCATCGACCACGTGAACCAGAGGTGCTTCAGCCATCAGGACCTCCCCGGCACCGCCCTGGGGCGCGATACGTAGCATTCCGTACGTCTGTTTCCGAATTTCGGACCAGGTTGAGCGTCGATACACCGGCACCCAGCGAAACGCACGACTGGTCATGGAGGGCGGAATGCAAGGTATGATGCAGACGATGGAACGGCGCCACGGCAACGACGGCCGGCGGCCAGCCATCCAGCCTTTCATACAGCCAACACCGCGCGATGCGCTCGATCTGCTGGAACAGTTCGGCAACACCGTCTCGGTCCAGCGCGAGCAGGAAATCCATGGCCAGGGGGAGCAGGCAAGTTCCTGCTACCGGATTCTGAGTGGCTGTGTGCGCATGGTCAAGCTGATGGAGGACGGGCGCCGGCAGATCGGCGAGTTCCTGATGGCGGGCGACCTGCTCGGCTTCGATGCTCTGGACACGCATGATTTCGCCGCCGAGGCGGTGTCGCACGTCGTGCTGCGGCGCTATCCGCGGCGCATGGTGGATGCGCTGGCCGAGAGCAACGTCGGCCTGGCGCGGCGGCTGCGCGACCTGACGTCAGTCAGCCTGCGCACGGCGCATACGCGGCTTCTGCTGCTGGGGCGCAAGACCGCGTCGGAGCGGATCGCCACGTTCCTGCTGGAGATGGCGGAGCGGCTGCCGCAGGGCCGCGCCCATCTGCTGGACCTGCCGATGAGCCGCACCGACATGGCCGATCATCTCGGCCTGACCATCGAGACGGTGTGCCGGATCCTCGCGCATCTGCGCCGCGACGGCACCGTCGTGATCGAGCGCGGCAGCATCGAGATCTGCGACTGCGTGGCCCTGCAGCAGATGGCGTCGGAGCCACGGCACTGACAGGACGCCAATCGCACCGCGGGGCTTGAGCCCCGCGCCGGCGCCGCGCAGACTCTCCCGGCTCGTCCCCGGACTTGATCCGGGGACCTGGGCATGGGGGGGCGTCTGATGAAATTCGGCGTGTTCGACCATATGGATCGCGGGCAGACCCCGCTCGACCGGTTCTACGCCGATCGGCTTCGACTGGTGGAGGAATACGACCGCGCCAGCTTCTACGGCTACCACGTCGCGGAGCACCACGCGACGCCGCTTGGCGTCGCTCCGGCGCCGGGCATATGGCTCGCCGCTGTAGCGGAACACACCAAGTGGCTGCGGTTCGGTCCGCTGGTCTATCTGCTGCCGCTGTATCATCCGCTGAAGCTGCTGGAAGAGATCTGCATGCTCGACCAGATGAGCGGCGGCCGCCTGCTGCTCGGCGTCGGGCGCGGCATCTCGCCGATCGAGCTGCGCTATTACGGAATCGATCCGGACGCGGCGCCGGCGATGTATGCCGAGGCACTGGAGGTGATCCTGCGCGGCATGACCTGCAAGGAGCTGAGCTTCGAGGGGAAGTTCTACCGTTACGACAAGGTGCCGATGGAACTCGAGCCGCTGCAGAAGCTGTATCCACCGCTGTGGTACGGGATCGGCAGGCCGGATGGCGTGCCCTGGGCGGCGCAGCACCGGGTGAATGTCGTCGCCAATCTCGGCGGCAAGGGCATGCGTGCCATCACCGACCGCTATCGCGCCGAATGGGCGGCATTGGGCAATCCGGCCGGCGAGTTGCCGCTGATGGGTGTCAGCCGGCACATCGTCATCGCCGAAACCCGCAAGGAGGCGCTGGAAATCGCCAGACGCGGCTACCGGAAGTGGCGCGACAGCTTCCTGATGCTATGGCGCAAGCACAACATGCAATTGCCCAACCCGAATGCGCTGTTCCCGGAGCAGTTCGAGGAGGCGGAGGCACAGGGTCGCGCCGTTGCAGGGACGGCGGACGCGGTGCGCGAGTTCCTGCAGACCTCGATCGACGATGGCGGGCTGAACTACCTGCTGTGTCGCTTCGCATTCGGCGACATCACGCGCGACGAGGCGTTGCAGTCGGTGCAATTGTTCGCCCGTCATGTGAAGCCCGCGATCACGCCAGCCCGCGAGGATGCCTGACCATGCAGCCCGAATACGAAGTCTTCGCCATCCGCTATGCGAGGCGCGAGGCACGGCGCCAGGAGCACTTCATCGGCGGCGACCCGCATGACGGTCCGATGCCGATGGACTACTTCGTCTGGGTGGCGAAGAACGCCGACCGTTCCGTGGTGATCGATGTCGGCTTCACCCCGGAGAGCGGCGGCAAGCGTGGCCGCACGATGCTGCGCTGTCCGATCGATTCGCTGGCTCTGGTCGGCGTCGATCCGGCCGACGTGAAGGACGTGATCCTGACCCATATGCACTACGACCATGTGGGGAACTTCCACAAGTTCCCGGTGGCGCAGTTCCATTTGCAGGAGCCGGAGATCCATTACGCGGTCGGCCGCTACATGCGGCATCGCCAACTGGCGAAGAGCTTCGAGCCGGACGATGTCTGCGGCGTGGTGCGACTGAACTTTGCCGGCCGCGTGGTGTTCCGCACCGGCCCGGGGGAGGTGGTGCCCGGGATTTCCGTGGTGCCGACCGGCGGGCATTCGGCCGGACTGCAATTCGTCAAGGTGAACACGAAGCGCGGGATCGTGGTTCTGGCCTCCGATGTGACGCACTTCTACGAGAACATGGAGACCGGCCGCCCATTCACCACCGCGTTCCACATCGGCGAGATGCTGGACGCCTACGACACGCTGCGCGCGCACGCACCCACGCCGCGGCATATCGTGCCAGGCCATGATCCTGAGGTGATGCGTCGCTACCCGCCGCCACGGCCTGAGTTGGAGGGCATCGTCGTGCGGCTGGACGTGGCGCCGAAGGAATAAGTTTCACCACAAAGACACGAAGGCACGAAGGCACGAAGGTCAGCGTTCTTCGTGCCTTCGTGTCTTTGTGGTGAAACTATCTTTTTCAGGCAGACATCTTGATCGGCGGCTCCAGGTCGGGCGGCAGCGGACAGACATACGGGTTGCGTGCCACGCGTGCCTGGTGATCGGCCTTCGCCCGCGCCAGC
>JBGPND010000184.1:0-10390 GCA_041487355.1 Acetobacteraceae bacterium
GATCGCGGTGATGCCGAGCCGGCGCAGGTAGTCGATCAGTGCCGGATGGGCCAATGCCGCGAACGTGCCGCGCTCGGGCGGACGGATGTCCTCGCGCAGCATCGTCAGCCCGCGCAGATGCGCCTCGTAGATCACGGTATCGGACCACGGAACGGCGGGCGAATGATCGTCGCCCCAGTTGAAGGAATCGTCGGTCACAATGCCTTTCGGCATTGCCGGCGCACTGTCGCGCCGGTCGAACGACAGGTCGCCGCGGTGTGAGTGCAGCCGGAAGCCGTGGAGCGCATCCGACCAATGCACGCTGCCGGCCAATGCGCGGGCGTAGGGATCGAGCAGCAGCTTGTGGTGATTGAACCGGTGACCATGCTCTGGCTCGTATGGGCCGAACGCCCGGTAGCCGTACAGCAGGCCCGCGGTCGCATCGGGCAGGTAGCCGTGCCAGATCTCGTCGGTGTATTCCGGCAAGGTGTAGTGCGCGATCTCGTGCCGCCCGGACGGTTCGAACAGACAGAGATCGATCCGCTCGGCATGCGCGGAAAACACCGCAAAGTTGATGCCGAGCCCATCCCAGGTCGCGCCAAGGGGAAACGGTCTGCCCGGGAGCAATGCATCAGGAAGATGCTGCATGGGCTCAGGTCAAGCCGCGCTGATGGTGGCCTATACGAGTGCCGAGACGATCGGCGCGTCGCCAAACCTTCCCCGTCATGCCCGGACTTGTTCCGGGCATCCGTACCAGCTCCGGTGCCGCAACGGATGGCCGGGACAAGCCCGGCCATGACGACAGGAGTACAGTCAATCGCTCATCCTTCTTGAGAACCGGCATCACGCTAACGCACAGCTCGCGCCGGCATCCGTTCAGTCGCCAAAGCGGAGATAGAGCGTGGCGAGGGGCGGCAGTGTCAGTTCCAGCGACTGCGCCTCGCCATGTTGCTGCACCGGCACGGTCTGGACCACCACGCCATTGCCCATGTCGGAGCCACCGTAGGATGCGGAGTCCGTGTTGAGCAATTCGCGCCAGGTGCCAAAACGCGGCACACCGACGCCATAGCCATACCGCGGCACCGACGTCATGTTGCAGACGACCAGGACGGGAGCAGCGGCTTCGTCACCGTAGCGCAGGAAGGCGAACACCGAGTTCTGCCGGTCGTCGCCGACCACCCAGCGGAAGCCGGTGGACACGGCGTCACGCTGATGCAGCGCCGGCTCGCTCGCATAGGTGTGGTTGAGATCGCGCACCAGGCGCTGCACGCCGAGGCGCGGCGGATCGCCGAGCGCTGCCCAGTCGAGCTCGTCGTCATGGCTCCATTCGTGCTCCTGCGCGATCTCGCCGCCCATGAACAGCAGCTTCTTGCCCGGATGCCCCCACATGAAACCGAGATACGCCCGCAAATTGGCGAAGCGCTGCCAGTTGTCCCCCGGCATCTTGCCGATCAGCGAGCGCTTTCCGTAGACCACTTCGTCGTGCGACAGCGGCAGCACGAAATTCTCGGCGAATGCGTAGAGCAGGCCGAATGTCATGTCGTTGTGGTGCCAGGACCGGTGGACCGGATCCTCCTCCATGTAGCGGAGCGTGTCGTGCATCCAGCCCATGTTCCACTTGTACGCGAAGCCCAGGCCGCCTTCGCTGATCGGCCGCGAGACTCCCGGCCAGGCGGTGGATTCTTCGGCAATGGTCATCGCACCGGCGCAGCGCTCGCCGACGACGGCATTGAAGTGGCGCAGGAAGCCGATCGCCTCGAGGTTCTCGCGCCCGCCGTGGATGTTGGGGATCCATTGCCCCCCGGCACGCGAGTAGTCGCGATACAGCATGGCGGCGACCGCATCGACGCGCACGCCATCGACGTGGAAGTGCTCGAGCCAGTAGAGACCCGACGCGATCAGAAACCCCTGCACCTCGCGGCGCCCCAAATTGTAGACGTAGGTGCCCCAGTCCTGTTGGAAGCCTTCGCGCGGATCCTGATGCTCGTACAGCGCGGTGCCGTCGAACCGCGCCATGCCGTGAGCGTCGGTCGGAAAATGCGCCGGCACCCAGTCGACGATGACGCCGATGTCGGCGCGGTGGCAGGCGTCGACGAAGCGGGCAAAGCCTGCGGGTGGCCCGAACCTGGCGCTCGGCGCAAACAGGCTGAGCGGCTGGTAGCCCCACGAGCCGCCGAACGGATGCTCGGTCACCGGCATCAGCTCGACATGGCTGAAGCCCATCTTGCTGACATAGGGCACCAGCCGTTCGGCCAGTTCGTCCCAGCTCGGAATGCGTCCGCCAGGATGGAACCACGACGCGGCGTGCACCTCGTAGATCGTGATCGGCGCGTCGGTGCCATGGCGGCGCCCGCGCTGCTGCATCCATGCCTCGTCGTGCCAGACATCGGGCGTGGGATCGACGACGACGGATGCGGTGGCAGGCGGCAACTCGGTCGCGCGCGCCAGCGGATCGGCCTTCAGTGGCAGTCGCCCTCCGTCAGGCCCCACGATGGCAAATTTGTATCGCGCGCCCGGTGCGATGCGAGGGACGAACAACTCCCACACGCCAGCCGGATAGCGCAGCCGCATCGGATGCCGCCGCGGGTCCCAGGTGTTGAAGTCGCCGACAACCGACACCGCGCGCGCGTTCGGTGCCCAGACGGCAAAGCGCACGCCACGTACGTCGTCTATCGTCACCACGCCGGCGCCAAGATGCGACGCGAGCTCGAAATGGCGACCTTCGTTGAACAGATGCAGATCGAGCTCGCCCAGCAGCGGTCCGAAGGAGTACGGGTCTTCGGTCTCCTGCACCGCGTCGGGCCAGGTGATGCGCAACAGATAGGGCTCGCTGCCGGTCACGCGGCCGACGAACAGCCCATGCGGCGCGACAGGCGCGAGCCGGCCGAGCGAGTGCGCGTCGGCGCGCGCCAGCACCTCGACCTCCACCGCGCCAGGCAGGAAGGCGTGGACAATGCGTCCCGTCGCGGTGTCGTGCGGGCCCAGCACGGTAAATGGATCGCCCAGCGTGCCGTTGGCGAGTGCTTCGGCCACGCCAGGCGGCAGGCCAGGCAGATCGACCATGTCGTTCATGACGGCACCTTCGTGCCGATCACCCGCGTGACCAACTGCGCCAGACCGTGCAGCGGCACGTCGATCCAGGCCGGACGGTTGGCTGCCTCATAGGCGATCTCGTAGGCCGCCTTCTCGAGCAGGAACAGATGCAGCAGGTTCTGCTCTGCCGTCGCGTCCTCCGCCTGGAACGCCTCGTGGTAGCCGGCAAGGAAACATTGCGTCGCGCGTTCGACGAAGGTTTGCAGAAACGCGTCACGGCTCGGATCGGCGACGTACGCGTGGCTGGCGAGGCTTTTTCTTTTCACCACGGTGGCGGCGTAATCGAATGAGCGGATCATGCCGGCGACATCGCGCAATCGGTGATGCTTCGCCCGCCGCAGCGCCATCGGCTTCGCCGGCTCGCCCTCGAAGTCGATGATGTAGACGTCGCCGTTGGCCACCAGGACCTGGCCGAGATGCAGATCGCCATGAATGCGCGTCAGCGTTGAGCCCGGGCCGGACCGGGCAAGTTCGTGCACCGTCTCGGCCAGCCTCTCACGCGCCGACGTCACGGCGGCAAGGTCCTGCGCCGCCGCCTCCTCCCACTCCTTCTGACCATCGAGCGCGGCAAATGCCGCAGCCAACTGCCACTCCGCCTGTGCCGCCCATTGCCCTGCTGTCTCGGCACTCGCCGTCTCCGGCGCGAATGCCGGATCGTTGGAATTCCGGGCGAGAATCGCGTGCATCTCCCCGAGGCGGCGCCCGAGCAGGGTCGCGATCGTGTCGTAGTCCTCGTGCTGCTCGGTCTCCGTCGCCTGCGCCCCCTCCGTGCCGGCGGTCAGATCCGACAGGCCGCGCATCAGCAGGTCCAGTGTCCAGGTCCAGGCATCGCCCTGGTTGCGGATGAAACCTTGGGCGATCGCCAGGGCGTAACGCTCCCCGTCGGGATCAACCCGAACGACCTCACCCAGCAGCGGCGCGATGTTGGCAAAGCCCTGCTCGGTCAGGTGGCGGCCCATCTCCGCCTCGGGATGCGGCCCGGCCACGATGCGGCGGAACAGCTTCAGCATCGCGCCGTCACCGACGATCATCGAGGAATTCGATTGCTCCACCGAAAGCCACTGCATCTCGGCGTCGGGCGGAACGTTCGTTTCGGCCATGCGCGAGGTCGGTTCGAAGCGAATCTCGCCTGCCTCCGTGGTTATCGCAGCGCCGGCGGCCAGCCTGCCGGCGGCGAGCCCGGTCAGGATCGCGCTGGCGAATTCGGGCAACGAGAAACCGTCGGTCAGCAGTCCGACGCGCGCGCCGCGACGCACGCGAGCCAGCGCAAGCTGCGCCGGCAGCGGGCCGGTCGGCCGCTCCTCCCAGGCGATCGCCAGCGGTAGCAGCCAGCGTGCCGAACCGCCTTGCGTATCGGTCTCGATATCCGCCAGCAGCATCTCATTTTCCGCATTTGGCAGCGGGACGAGGGAAGCCAGCCGCACCGCACGCAATGCCTGATCCTTCATCGCAAACCAGCGGCGCTTGGCGAGATAGGCCGGCAGGATCTCGCGCTCCAGAACAGCGCGTCCGGCCAGCAACGCATCGGCCAGGCGATTGCGCGAGACGATGGTCTGATATTCCGGCATGGGCTCTGGTACGGGCGTGTGTGAGGTCGGCCAGCCCGCCTCCTCGTCGGCCAAAAGGAACCAGTAGAAACCATAGGGCGGCAGCGTGAGCATGTAGGAGAGCTGACCGATCGGCGGGAAGATCGATCCGCCATCCAGCTCGATCGGCATCCGCCCGGCGAACTCGGAGAGGTCGAGCTCCACCGCCTGTGGCGTGCGCGCCAGATTGGCCACGCAGAGAATCGTGCGGCCTTCATACTCGCGCAGATAGGCAAGGATTTTCCGATTTTTCGGATAGAGCAGGCGGAAGCTGCCACGCCCGAACGCCCGATACTGGCGGCGGACCGCAATCGCGCGACGCGTCCAGTTCAGCAGCGAATGCTGGTCGCCGGATTGCGCTTCGACGTTCACCGCCTGGTAGCCGTAGAGCGGGTCCATGATCGGCGGCAGCACAAGACGCGAGGGATCGGCACGCGAAAACCCGCCATTGCGATCGGGCGACCACTGCATCGGTGTGCGCACGCCGTCGCGGTCGCCGAGATGGATGTTGTCGCCCATGCCGATCTCGTCGCCGTAGTAGATCACCGGCGTGCCGGGCATGGAGAACAGCAGGTAGTTCATCAGCTCGACGCGCCTGCGGTCGTGCTCGAGCAGGGGCGACAGCCTGCGGCGGATGCCGAGGTTGAGCCGCGCGCGGCGATCGGCCGCATAGGTCTCCCACAGGAAGTCGCGCTCGCTCGATGTCACCATCTCCAGCGTCAGCTCGTCGTGGTTGCGCAGGAAGATGGCCCACTGGCTGTTAGGCGGAATCTCCGGTGTCTGGCGCAAAATATCGGTGATCGGGAAACGGTCCTCGCGCGCGATCGCCATGTACATGCGCGGCATCAGCGGAAAGTGGAATGCCATGTGGCACTCGTCATCGTCGCCGAAATAGTCCTTGGCATCCTCGGGCCACTGATTGGCCTCCGCCAGCAGCATGCGGTCGGGATAATGTTCGTCGAGTTCGGCGCGGATCCGCTTCAGCACCGCATGCGTCTCCGGCAGGTTCTCGTTGTTGGTGCCCTCACGCTCCACCAGATAGGGCACGGCGTCCAGCCGCAACCCATCGACACCAAGCTCGAGCCAGTAGTGCAGGACGGCGAGCACCTCCTTCATCACGCGCGGGTTGTCGAAATTGAGATCGGGCTGATGCGAGTAGAACCGGTGCCAGTAATAAGCGCCCGCGACCTGGTCCCAGGTCCAGTTGGAGCGCTGGGTATCGACGAAGATGACGCGCGTGCCGGCGTACTTATGGTCGTCATTCGACCACACATAGAAGTCGCGATACACCGAGCCCGGCTTCGCACGCCGCGCGCGCTGGAACCATGGGTGCTGGTCCGATGTGTGGTTGACCACCAGCTCGGTGATCACCCGCATGCCCCGCGCATGCGCCGCGGCAATGAAACGCCTGGCATCGGCGAGCGTGCCATAGTCAGGATGCACGCCGCGATAGTCGCTGATGTCGTAGCCATCGTCGAGGCGCGGCGAGGGATAGAACGGCAGCAGCCAGATCGTGTTGACGCCGAGATCGGCGATATAGTCGAGCCTGGAGATCAGGCCAGCAAAATCGCCGACCCCGTCATTGTTGAAATCGAAGAACGACTTCACATGTAACTGATAGATGATCGCGTCCTTGTACCACAGCCTGTCTTCGGTCACTGCGGGCCGGACCAGGCGCGGAGCGGCAACGGCGATATCCATCACACTGCTCCCGCGGGTGCGATCTGCCAGATAGCGAATGGCAGATCGGCGGGGTCGAGGCGGATGCGCTGGCTCTTGCCGGTCCAGACGAAGCGCTGGCCGCGCATCAGGTCGGTTGCCGCCAGTACCGCATGGTCCGACAGGCCCCACTCCCAGAGAGGAATTTCGATCTCTGTCTCCTGCGGGTTGTGTGGATCGAGGCTGACCGCGACCAGGACCATGTCGTGCCCGTTCGGTCTCCTCTTGCCGTAGAGCAATACCTGGTCGTTGAACGCTGGATAGAAGGTCACGCCGAGATGGCTTTGCAATGCCGGATGCGCCCTGCGGATCCGGTTGAGCGCGGTGATTTCGCCGACGATGTTGCCCGGCGCGGCGAAATCCCGCACGCGGATCTGATACTTCTCGGAATCGAGATACTCCTCGCGGCCCGGCAGCGGCGCAGCCTCGCAGAGTTCGAACCCCGAATACATCCCCCACAGTCCGGACAGCGTGCAGGCCAGCGCCGCGCGGATCAGGAAGCCCGGCCGGCCCGAGTCCTGCAGGAAGGGCGGATTGATGTCGGGTGTGTTGACGAAGAAGTGCGGCCGGAAGAACTCGCGCACCGGCGGCGTATTCAGCTCGGTCAGATAGTCGATGATCTCCTGCTTGGTGTTGCGCCAGGTGAAGTAGGTGTAGGACTGCGCGAAGCCGATCTTCGCCAGACGGTACATCATCTTCGGCCGGGTGAAGGCCTCCGCAAGGAAGATCACGTCCGGATGCCGCGCGCGTATGTCGGCGATCATCCACTGCCAGAACGGCAGCGGCTTGGTGTGCGGATTGTCGACCCGGAAGATGCGGACGCCCTGGTCGACCCAGAACTGCACGACGTCGCGCAGCGCGACCCACAGCGCCGGCATCGCCGTGTCCGCATAGAAGTCGGGATTGACGATGTCCTCGTATTTCTTCGGCGGGTTCTCGGCGGATCGGATCGATCCATCGGGGCGCCAGCGGAACCATTCCGGATGTTCGCGCAGCCAGGGATGGTCAGGCGAGCACTGGATGGCGAAATCGAGGGCGATCTCCAGTCCGTTGTCCTTCGCCGCCGCAATCAGCGCGCGGAAGTCGTCGAATGTGCCAAGCAACTTGTGGATGGCGTCGTGGCCGCCTGCGGGACCGCCGATGGCATAAGGGCTGCCGACATCACCCGGTTCGGTGTGCAGCGCATTGTTGCGGCCCTTGCGGTTGGTCGTTCCGATCGGATGGATCGGCGGAAAATACAGCACGTCGAAACCCATGGCACGGATCGCCGGCAGACGCCTGATCACGTCGGCGAATGTGCCGTGGCGCGCCGGATCGCTGGTGGCGGATCGCGGAAACATCTCGTACCAGCTTGCGAACCCAGCCTGCGGCCGATCGACATCGAGCGGAATGTCCGGTGCGAACCGGCAGGCGAATGGCCGTTCGTCGGCCGCCTCCATGGCGTCCGCCGCCTGCGCCGAGAGCAGGATCGCAATCCGGTCCGCGCCCGACGCCGTCTGCAACCGATCGACAATGTGCGGCAGGCTGGCGCACAGGTGGTCCGTAGTACGCGCCGCGACCGCCTGCAGCATGCTCCGGCCTTCCTCGATCTCCAGTGCGACGTCCTGGCCGGCTTCATGCTTGGCGGCCAGGTCGTGGCGGAACGTGCCCCAGAGATCCCACCACGCCTCGATGGTGAAGCGGTGCCGGCCGATCCGCTCTGGGGAAAAGCTTGCCTCCCAGCGATCGTTCACGGTTGGGCGCATCGCGACGCGGTGCCAGCCTGCTTCGTCATCGCCACGCCAGATAAGTTCGGCCGCAAGCACTTCGTGGCCATCGGCAACGATGTCGGCACTCACGGTCATGCGCTCGCCCACCAGCCGCTTCAGCGCAAGATTGCCGTCGGGTACCGACGGTGCGACCGCCTCGATGGCGATGCGCGTGGCGGCCGCGCTCAGCGGATCGGGAATGCTTGCGCCGCCGGCCGGTTGGACGACAGGGTCGCTGGACGCATAGGCGAGGACGCGGACCTCGCCGGGCGCCATCGCTGCCGCCATGTCCGGCGCGTCGAGCGGCTCTGGCATCGCGAATGCGGCGCCGGCTTGCGGTGGCAGTGGCGAAAGCGGCAAGTCGAGCCGTGCATTCCGGGTGATGTCGGGATTGGCCAGCACCAGCACAGCGCATGATGCCTGCCTCACGTCGGGCGCATCGGCGCGCAGCAGCGCGGTGACCGGGTCCTGTGGACTGGTCAGCGCCCGCATCTCGCCGTCGACACGGCGCGCGGCGATGCGGTCGATCAGCGCATTGGCCGCCCTCACCGCCTCGCTCAGATCGCTCGGCGCTTCGTCGCGCGCACGATCGAAATCCCGCGGGCCGGCGCGCGCGGCATCGAAGGCGTGGCGCGTGGCGTATTCGAATCCCATCGGCACGAAGATGCCGCTCGCGGTGGCCGCAGCCAGGCGCAGCGCGAGGCGACAGGCGGTGGCAATGTCGCTGCCGGGCTCCAGCCGAGCGGCAAGCCGTTCGGAGAATGACGGCTCCGGCGAAGCGATCACTGGTGCGATGCGACGGAGCGCCTCGACCTCTTCCACCAGCCAGCTCGCGCGTCCGTCCCACCATGCGAGCGAGGAACACACGTGATCGAAGCCGACGCCTTCCAAGCGGGGCAGAGCCGCGCGTTCCACGCCTGGCGTCCATGCCAGGAAGCGGCATTGTGCCGCTTGGGCCCGGATGGTGCCGATGATCCGCCGCCAAAGAGATGGGGGAACACGATCAGGCTCCAGGCAACGGAAGCCGGCCACGCCCGCCTGCACTAGGCGTCCAAGCCGATCCAGCCACCATTCAGTCGGTGCATCCGCGATCCGATCGATCGCAAGGTCCAGCCAGATGCGCAGCCCTTGCTCGGCTGCTTCCTGCGTCATCCGGGCGATGCCGTCATCGGCGGAGCCCTGCCAGCCCAGGGCCGGGTGCAAGGTCGCATGATCGGCGGTGATGAAAATGTCGCCGCTGGCGCCCGGAGCGAATGGCGGCGCGACGCACACCGTGTCGAACCCCATCGCGCGACAACGGGCAA
The DNA here is from genome assembly GCA_041487355.1 of Acetobacteraceae bacterium. Lineage (GTDB taxonomy): Bacteria > Pseudomonadota > Alphaproteobacteria > Acetobacterales > Acetobacteraceae > JAMXLO01. The sequence goes on from JBGPND010000184.1 coordinate 9,430, forward strand.
AATGGCCCGACCATTCGGACAGCTTCCCGGCGACCAGCGGGTGCAGGTGATAGATCTTAGGTGCCATGCCTCGCGTGGTTCCGGTTGATCAGGCCGCGGCCTGTTGCGTGCTTCGAATGCGTCGGAATGATGATGCCGTAGCCAGTTTGCGGCAGCCGGTTGGCAAGCGCTGTAACGTTTGCCGCCCCACGCATTCACTTAGCCAGGAGCCACGCCAGTTCTCAATTGTCCGTGAAATAGTGCGAGGCTTCGGTGGTGTCTGCGCCACGAGCGTCATCATCTCCGTTCTGAGCGCGACTGCATAGCGGGGGCTGCGGTGACAATGGACCGCACGCGCGTGAGCGCCCGGGTGCTTGAATGTTACTCCTGATCGTTAAGAATGAGTGTCTGCGAAAATAAGGAGCGCCAGTGCCATGGGCCGCCTGCCACCGTTGCAGCTCGCGGAGATGACCCCGGACCAACGCGAGGTTTACGATGAGTTCATGGCCGCGCATAACGGACGGGTGGCGATCACCCATCTGACCTGGCTGCGCAGCCCGGAGCTGGCGCGGCATATCGCCAGGTTCGGACCGTATGTTCGCCACCAGTGCCTCGACTACCGCAAGCGCGAGATGGCGATCCTGATCGCCGGCCGCGCGTGCCGATCACCGGTGGAGTGGTATTTGCATCTGCCGTTTGCCAGGGAGGCCGGCATCGAGGAGGAGATCATCACCGCACTGACGGAGAAGCGGCGTCCAGCGTTCACGGGGGCTGAGGATGCGACGCTGTATGATTTCGCCAGCCAACTGCTGAGCGACGACCATTCCGTTAGCGATGCGACTTATACCAACCGCCCGAATCAATGACCCTTGGTCAGCGCTCGCTTTTCCCGTCATGGCCGGGCTTGTCCCGGCCATCCGTCGTGGCACGGTGCCACCACTGATGGCCGGGACAAGCCCGGCCATGACGGCGAGGGAGCGGC
>JBGPND010000185.1:0-10362 GCA_041487355.1 Acetobacteraceae bacterium
AGGCGATGACCGAAGCGCATCGCTTCATCTGGGTCCAGGGCAATCACGATCCCTCCCCGCCGCGCGGCGTCGGCGGCGAGTGGGTGGAAGCCTTCACCACCACCACTCTGGTGTTCCGCCACCAGGCCAGCCCCGGAGCGAGCCCAGGCGAGATCTGCGGTCACTACCACCCCAAGGCGGCGATCCCGGCGCGCGGCGGCAGCGTGAGCCGCCCCTGTTTCGTCGCCGACGCGCGACGCCTGATGATGCCGGCGTTCGGCGCCTATACCGGCGGGCTCGACGTGCGCGACCCGGCCATCGCACGCCTGTTTCCACGCGGCGGACGCGTGTTCCTGCTGGGCAAGGAGCGGCTGTTCAGCTTCACTCTTGGGACGTTGTACTCCGCCTGAGGCGTGGCGCGCATTGCCGCCAGTCGCCATGTGCTAGACTGGCAGCGAAATGACCGCCAGATCCATTCCACCCGACGCGCCCATCCGCGTGGTGGGCGACGTGCACGGCGACGCCATCGCCTTCGCCTACGCCGCCGCGACCGACCGCTTCGTCGTCCAGCTCGGCGACCTCACCGACTACGGGCCCGACAACGCCGAGGCGCTGCGCATCATATTCCGCCTGATCGACGAGGGCCGCGGCCTGTTCCTGCTCGGCAACCATGACCTGAAGCTTGCCCGCTCTCTCGCCGGGCAGCCGGTGCGCAGCGAGGCGGCACTGGACGCCACAATCGCACAGCTCGATGCCGGACTGCGCGAGCGTGTGGTGGCCGAAGTGGCCGCCGCGCCGGCCTGGCTGCGCCGCGATGGGGCGCTGTTCGTGCATGGCGGCTTCCACACCGTAATGCTGGACGCGCCAGCGCCCGAGCATGGCCTGGACCGCCCCCATGGCGCATTGGCGCGCGCCTTGTACGGCGAGCCCACCGGACGCACCCAGCCGGACGGCTATCCCGAGCGCAGCCTGCGCTGGGTGGACCGCATCCCCGCCGGGCTCACCGTCTATTGCGGTCACGATCGTCGCAGCACCGATGGCCGGCCCTACATCCGCCGGGGTGCCGCCGGCGGCACGGCCGTGTTCCTCGACACCGGCGCCGGCAAGGGCGGACACCTGTCCTGGATCGACCTGTGACGGCGGGAGTCTGGCAATGACCAACGATGCGTCGCGCGTGGCCCTGGTGACCGGCGGAGCGCGCGGGATCGGCGCGGCGATCGCGGCACGCCTCGCGCGTGACGGCTGGCGCGTCATCGTCGCCGATCGCGATGCCGCCGGCTCAGCACCTCCGGGCGGGCGCTACGCCGTCTGCGACGTGGCCAACGAGACGGCGGTCGCGGCCCTGCTCTCTGGCGTGGCGGCAGGCGAGGGCCGGCTCGATGCACTCGTCTGCAACGCGGGGATCAACATCCGCAAGCCGATCGCGCAGCTCGCCCTCGACGAGTGGTCGCGCGTGATCGGCACCAACCTCACCAGCACGTTTCTGCTGGCGCGCGCCGGCGAGGCGCTATTGCGTGCGGCGAAGGGCGCCGTCGTTACGATTGCATCCACGCGCGCCCATATGTCGGAACCCGATACCGAGGCCTATGCCGCATCGAAGGGCGGGCTGGTGGCGCTGACGCACGCGCTGTCGATCAGCCTCGGCCGGAACGTGCGGGTGAACTGCATCAGCCCAGGCTGGATCTTCACCAAAGGCGATCCGCCGCGCCCGGAGGACCACGCATTCCATCCCGCCGGGCGCGTGGGAACGCCGGACGACATCGCCGCCCTCGCGGCTTGGCTGGTCGGGCCGGAGAGCGGCTTCGTCACCGGCGCCGAGTTCATCGTCGACGGCGGCGTGACGCGGAAGATGATCTACCCGGAATAGGCTCATACCAATGCGTCGGGACGCTGACCGGTTAGCCTTCATTCGTCATGGTTGGACTTGACCCACGGCTGTCCGGTTTATTTGGCCGCGAATACTTCGAGCAATACCTGACGGCCACTCCCCCTCGTCATGGTCGGCGAAGGCCGACCATGACGTTGAAAAAAGGCCAGTTACCACCTTCGACTTAAACCGGACAGCCGTGGGCTTGACCCGGCCATGACGAGAATGACGTATCAGAAATTCAGCCGCAGTCCCGGCTCCGGCCACTCCAGCGCGCCGAGCCTCCCGGTCGCCGACAGCGTGACATAGGCCGTGCGCATGTCCGCACCGCCGAAGCAGATATTGGTGGGGAACTCGTCCGGCATCGCCGCCGTGCGCACCACCCGCCCGTCCGGCGCGATCACCGTGATGCAGCCGGTGTGCAGCGTGGCGACGGCGACGTTGCCGCTGGCCTCCACCGCCAGGCTGTCGAAGCGCTGGTAGCCCGGCAGCCCGGCGACGATCCGCCCGCCATGCGGCGAGGGGAACGGCTGCTTGCGGACCACGCCAGGCGCGACGATGTCGAACGCCCAGAGCCGCGCCGGCTCGGTGTCGGCGACATACAGCACCTTGCCGTCGGGCGAGAGACCGCACCCGTTGGGGCTCAGGATCGGATACGCCACCTCGATGATGCGCGAGCCGTCCGGCTGCGCGTAGTAGAGCCCGCCGTGATCGCGCGTGCGGGCGTAGCGCTTGCCGAGATCGGTGAAATAGAACCCGCCCTGCGTGTCGAACACGAGATCGTTCGGCGCCGACAGCTTGTGCGGCCCGCAATGGCTGTAGAGCGTCCGCGTGTCGCCGGTCTTCGGATCGATCCGCTGAATGGACCCGCCAGCATAGTCGTCGGCCGGGCCGACAGCCATCCAATGGTCGGGCCGGTACTTGCCGCCGCCGTTGTTGCAGACATACAGCGCGCCGTCGGGGCCGATCGCCAGCCCGTTCGGGCCGCCGCCGGCACTTCCCACGGTGGAGCGCGCGCCATCTGGCCCGATGCGCGTCACGCACCTGCCGGCAATCTCGGTCAGGATGACGGCACCATCCGGCATCACCACGGGGCCTTCGGGAAACCCGAAGCCGCTCGCCACGATCCGCACCTCACTCATGTCGCTCCCCCCCCCGCTGCCATGCCGCAACTCTCGCGCCGGAACGCGCCGCGTCAAGTGGTGCTATGGTACAAGTCGGGGGGCGATGCCGAGCTTGCCAAACGAATCCGACGGCATGGCGGGGGGCGACATCATGCCGCGAGGCGAACGGCGCAACGGCGCGGTGCCGCCGCAGACGAGGCTGCCCGAAGCCATCGTCGACAACGCGGCCTCTGCGTATATCGCGATCGACACCAATGGGATCGTGGTGTTCCTCAACTCGCAGGCCCGCCGGATGCTGGAGGTGGGCGAGGAGGCGGTCGACCGCAAGTTAATCGAACTGGATACCGGCCTGCCGGTGCAACAGCTCGAGCCTGCCGTGCGGAGCGTCATTGCCGGTGGCGAGGTGGTCGATATCCGGGTGAATGCGGTCGAGCGGCGCGGTCGGCCGATCCGCTGCCGCGTGCGTGTCTCACCGCTGCTCTACGAGGACCGCGCCTCGCACGGCGCCGTGCTGTTCGTCGAGGAGATCGCCGAGGCGGAACGCGCGGTGTGAGGCCAGGGCAATGGCCTGTTCGTCATGGCGGGCCTTCGCCCACCATGACGTTGAAAAAGGCGCGCACGCCGTTGGCAGATGCGCCATCACCTGACCGCCGGCTTGCGCAGGGCAACGATGGCGGCGGTGATCACGGTCGCGGCGCTTTCGGCCTCCTTGGCCGCGGCGCGCCAGCGGGCGGCGAAGTGCGGCTGCATGCGCGCCCGCGCCTGCTCCTCCATCCGCCGGCACTGCGTGAGGCGGTCGCGATGCGTCCGCGCGGCACTCTCAAGCGCCCGCTCCAGCTCGTCGCTCTGGGCCACCACCAGGCCCTCCGAGGTGAAGGCGTGGCCGGTCTGGCAGCGGAAGCGGGCGTTGCCGTCCTCCAGCACCTCGTTCAGCACGCCGCCGCACAGCGGGCAGCTCAGTCGGCTCGGCTGGCCCAGCGTCGCGGCGTCGGCAGGGTCAAGTTCCTGCGCGGCGATCCGCTCTTCGATTTCCCGGTTTCTCGGCACCGGCAATTTCGGCCCGGCCGGCTCACGGCACAGCCGGTCCAGCAGGGCCGGCATCTCGGCGAGTGTCGCCACGTGATCGATACGATCGTGCTCGAGCGCCCGGCGCGGCATGTCCGGCCATTGCGCATCATTCGGGTCCTGCACCACGCAGGTGCCGCCGCACCGCTTGATCGCCATCAGACCGGCAGTGCCATCGTCCAGCAGGCCGGTCAGCACCACCCCGACGACCCTCGGGCCATAGGCCACGGCAGCCGAGCGGAACAGCGGATCGATCGCGGGGCGTGTCCGGTGCTCCTGTGGACCACGCCGCAGCAGGACATGGCCGTGCTGCAGCAACAGATGGAAGTCCGGCGGCGCGACGAGGATCTGGCCGCGCTGGATCGGCTCGCCGTCCACCGGATGCTTCGCCGGCAACGGACCGGCTTTGCTCAACAGTTCCGGCAACACACTTTTCGATGTGGGACTGATATGCTGCACCACGAATAGTGCGGCCGGCAGATCGGCAGGCAAGCCGGCGCAGATCTGCATCAGGGCTTCCACACCGCCGGCGGAGCCTCCGATGACCACGATGTCGCGCCGGTCCATCCGCGCGCCTCCTTGATTCCGACCGGGCAGGACTTCAAGACGCCGTGCAGCGCGAAGTTCGCCCCAACATATCGGCTTGGCCGACCAATTTATGGTAGTAGTCGTGGCCGGCCCAGAGCACTCGCAACTATGGACCCATCGGCAGGCGCAGATAAGGCCCTGCGTGCAGAACTCACCCGGCTTCGCGCTGAGCTCGAGCAGATGCTCGTCTCTGCCGAGGACACCCCGCCAAACCATTGAGTGAGCCGATGGAATTCGACGTCTCCGGTTTCGCCACGACCCTCGCCCGCCAGGCGGCGGACGCCATCGTCTATGCCGACGCGGAAGGCGTGATCCGGTTCTGGAACGCGGGCGCCACACGGATCTTCGGCTTCGCCGAGGATGAGGCGATCGGCAGGTCGCTCGACCTGATCATTCCGGAAAGCCTGCGGCAGCGCCATTGGCAGGGCTTCGACCATACGATGCGCACCGGTGAGAGCCGCTACGGCACCGGCGACATCCTGGCCGTGCCTGCGTTGCGCAAGGACGGCGTGCGCATTTCCGTGGAATTCACCATCGTGCCGTTCCACGGCGACAGCGGGCAGATAGTCGGCATCGCCGCCATCCTGCGCGACGTCACCAAGCGGTTCGAGGAGATCCGCGCATTGCGGAAGCAGCTGGCCGAACTGCGCGCCGGACCGGCGGCTTAGAGCCTTACCGGCCTACGTCCGATTGTCATTGCGAGGAGCGGAGCGGTGGCCGTCCTCGGGCTTGACCCGAGGATCAACCCGGCCAAGCAAGCTCGATCGTAGTGCGCACTCACCCCGGGATTGCTTCGCCTTCGGCTCGCAATGACAGCGGGGGCGGCATGGAACCGAAGCGCGTGGCGGCCGTGCAGTACTGCCTTCCGCAAAGGAGTTTTCCAGCATGAGCGACCGATTCGAGGGAGCCGCCCGCGAAATGGGCGGACGCGCGCAGCAGACGATCGGCGAGGCGATCGGCGACGCGAAGACACAGGCATCGGGCCTGTACAACCAGGCCCTCGCCGCGGTCCTGCTCGCCATCGGCATCGGCTGCCTGTTCGGCCGATTCACGGCCTGCCCAACAGTTGTCTAGTGTCGGCCGGCCACCCGCCGCATGTGAATGCGGCGGGACCGAGGCCCATCGCCCGCAGCAAGGGAGCAGTGCCGATGCCAGCCGCCATCCGGAAGTCGCGCCTCGGCGAGGGCTCGCCAAACCCCCGTGGTGCGACCTGGGACGGGCTCGGCGTCAATTTCTCGCTGTTCTCGGCCAATGCCACGAAGGTCGAGCTCTGCCTGTTCGACGACGCCGGGCGTACCGAGCTCGAACGGATCGAGCTGCCGGAATACACCAACGAAGTCTGGCACGGCTACCTGCCCGACGCGCGGCCCGGCACGAGCTACGGCTATCGCGTGCACGGCCCCTACGACCCGCGGAACGGCCACCGCTTCAATCCGCACAAGCTGGTGCTGGACCCGTACGCCAAGGCGTTCGTCGGCTCGCTGCGCTGGGACAATGCGTTGTTCGGCTACACGATCGGATCGAAGGACGAAGACCTCAGCTTCGACCGGCGCGACAGCGCGCGGTTCATGCCGAAATGCCGGGTGATCGATCCCGCCTTCACCTGGGGACGCGAACGCCGGCCGGAGGTGCCGTGGGATCGCACGATCATCTACGAAGCGCATGTGCGCGGCTTCACCAAACTCCATCCGGCCGTGCCGGAGAAGCTGCGCGGCACGTTCTCCGGCCTCAGCCGCAAGGAGGTGTTGGATTACATCCGCTCGCTCGGCGTCACCTCGGTGGAGCTCCTGCCGGTGCACGCCTTCGTCAATGACCGCCACCTGCTGGAGAATGGCCTCACCAATTACTGGGGCTACAACTCGATCGGCTTCTTCGCCCCCGATCCGCGCTATTCCGCTGTCCCCGCGTTCGTGTTTTCCGAATTCAAGGAGATGGTCGCGCGCCTGCACGACGCCGGCCTGGAGGTGATCCTCGACGTCGTCTACAACCACACCGCGGAGGGCAACGAGCGCGGCCCGACCCTGTCGTTCCGCGGTATCGACAACGCCTCGTATTACCGGCTGCTGCCGGATCAGTCGCGCTACTACATCAACGACACCGGCACCGGGAACACGCTGAACCTCAGCCATCCGAGCGTGCTGCAGATGGTCACCGATTCGCTGCGCTACTGGGTGACCGAGATGCATGTCGACGGTTTCCGCTTCGATCTCGGCACGATCCTCGCGCGCCAGCACTATGGCTTCGATGAGTCGCATGGGTTTCTGCAGAGCTGCCTGCAGGATCCGGTGCTGTCGTCGGTGAAGATGATCGCCGAGCCCTGGGATATCGGCCCGGGCGGCTATCAGGTCGGCGGCTTCCCGCCTGGCTGGGCGGAGTGGAACGACAAGTTCCGCGACACGGTGCGCGCATTCTGGAAGGGCGACGAAGACAAGCTCGCCGAGACGGCGACGCGGCTCGCGGCGTCGTCGGATGCGTTCGCCCGCCGCGGTCGCAAGCCATGGTCCAGCGTCAACTTCGTCACCGCGCATGACGGGTTTACGCTGCACGATCTGGTTTCGTACAACGAGAAGCACAACGAGGCGAACGGCGAAGCCAACCAGGACGGCCACTCGGACAATCTTTCGTGGAATCACGGCGTAGAGGGGCCGACGGACGATGCGGAGATCGTCGCGCTGCGCAACCGGCAGATGCGCAACCTGCTGGCGTCGTTGCTGCTGGCGCAGGGCACGCCGATGCTGCTGGCCGGCGATGAGTTCGGCCGCACGCAGCTTGGCAACAACAACGCCTATGCGCTGGACAACGAGATAAGCTGGTTGGACTGGCACATCGGCGAGGCTGGCGCCGCGCTGATCGATTTCGTCCGCCGGGTGATCGCATTGCGTCACGCATTCCCGATCCTGCGCCGCGCACGCTTCCTCACCGGCGAATACAATGCGGATCTGGACGTGAAGGACGTACGCTGGCTCACGCCTGCGGCAACCGACATCGAGCCCGAGCAATGGCAGGATACGAATGCGCGCTGCTTCGGCATGCTGATGGACGGGCGCGCGCAGTCCACCGGGATCAAGCGGCCGTCAATGGATGCGACGGCGCTGCTCGTGCTGAACGCCTATCATGACGTGGTGAAGTTCAAGCTGCCGGAGGTGGTCGGCGGCCATACCTGGCGTTGCCTGCTCGACACCAATGTGCCGGACGATACCGAGGCGCCGCGGTTCCAGAGTGGCGACGAATACGAGGTCACCGGGCGATCGTTGCTGCTGTTTGCACTGCAGCCTGAAAGCACGCGATCGGTGGCGCTGATCCGCGCGCGGGAAGCGTTGCGGCAGGTATCGGAAATCCCCGCCCCCGCGGCTGTTGCGGATGCGCCCGCCGAATGACTGTCGCGAAGCATCTGTCCGATCCACCGAAGCCACCCGGTCAGCCGCCCGATGAGCCTGATCCGGATGCACCCGTGCCGGTGGAGGAGCCCCCCGCCCCGATCCCGGTCCCGCGCCCCGACCTGCCGCCGGAACCGTTGCGCGCCTGATCAGGGTGTCGCAGCCCGCAAGGTGGGGCGGAAAAGCGTAGCGCATTCCGCCTGATCAGGCGGAATGCGCTACGCTTTTCCGCCCTACGCTCCTATGCCGCACCCGGCATGAGCCGCACACCAGGGCGCAGGCGGCGATAGGCAAAGGCGCGGTTGTCGGCGAGATGCAGGCCCGGCGCGGCGGCGACGATGATCTCGCCGGCGATCGCCTCGTAGTCGGCACGGAAATGCACCGTGCTCTTCAGCACGATGATGCCGAGCGCACGTGGCTCCAGGCCGATATGGCGCAGCACCGATGCGTCGGCGGCCTGCAGGCGGCGTTCCGCGACGAGCACGCGCACGCCGCGATGGCGCAAGAGCGCGGCAGCGCCGATCTCCCAGGTATTGCCGCGATACATCGGGCCGGTGGCGACGATATGCCCGTCGCTGAGCGCTTCGACGGCGAAGACCTCCTCCACCGGTTGTTCGGGCACCGCGCCGGAATGCGCGCCAAGCCGGAACCGCGCGGATGCGCCAGTGCCGATCCGGTGCGCCTCGCGTGCCGCATCGGGGTCGTGCAGCAATGCCAGAACCGTGTCCGGCGCATCGTGTTCGATCAGGGCACGCAACAGGCCGACCGTGTCGCCGGTGCCGCCGGCGCCGGGATTGTCCTGCGTGTCGGCGATCACCACGGGGCGGCGTTCGGAACGCAGAGCGCGTCGCACCGCTTCGTCCGCATCCGGCAGTTGCATCGCGAAGTCAGGCTCGGCGGCAAGCACCAGGTGTTCCAGTTCGTCCGCCGCTGCGGTGACATCCACACCGATGACCGCGAGCGACGGGCCGCAGTCGAAGATATCCGCAGGCGGAAACCCCAGCGCCAGTTCGGCGGTGACGACATCGGTCCTCGCACCGCACGCGGCATAGAGTCGCGCCGCCGGGCCGCTCAGCGTCGACTGGGCATGCAACGGCACCAGATACGGTATCTGCCGGAACGCCATCGTGAACCGCTCGCCTGCCATGCAGCGGTGCAGCAGGCTGGCGGCACGCGCACCGGTCTCCGCCATATCAAGATGCGGATAGCTGCGGAACACAGCCAGCGCATCCAGCACACCGACACGCGCCGGCGACAGATTGGCATGCAGGTCGAAGCTGGCGACGATCGGCAGGTCCGTTCCGACGCGGGCACGGATGCGGCGCAGCAGTTCGTATTCTGCATCCTCGTACGGTTCACTGACCATCGCGCCGTGCAGATCGAGATAGATCCCGTCCAGCGCTCCCGCGGCCGCGATGCCATCCACGATGCGTCCGGCGAGGGTCTCGAACGCCTCGCGCGTGACCGGCCCGGACGGCACCGCGCTGGCCCAGGCGATCGGCACCAGCGCATGGCCGAGTGAGCGCAGCGTCGCCATCGCGCCGGTGATCGGCACGTTCAGGCCGGCGAAGCGGTCCGGGATCGCCTCGCCGATCGTCAGCCCAGGCAGGGTCGCCGGCCGGCTGAATGCGGCGAGGTCGGCCAGATAGGGCGAGAACGTGTTGGTCTCGTGGAAGAACCCGGCAAGCGCGACGCGGCTCATGCGGCCTCGCCTTCCAGTTCGGGCAGGCCCGCCTCAGGGTCCACGGTCAGCACGGCGCGCAGCAGACGCTGCGTGTAGGGATGCGCCGGCCGGGTGAATATCCATTCGGTCGCGCCCTGCTCCACCACCGCGCCGCGATGCAACACCAGCACGCGATCGGCAAGCTGCCGCACCACCGCCATGTCATGCGTGATCATCACAATCGTCAGGCCGAACTGCTCGCGCAGATCCATCAGCAGATTGAGGATCTGCGCCTGCACCGACACATCCAGCGCCGATGTCGGCTCGTCGCACACCAGGATGTCGGCGCCGAGGATCAGCGCCCGCGCGATCGCCACACGCTGCCGCTGACCGCCGGAAAGCTGCGCCGGACGCAGGGGACGCAGACGCTCGGGCAGGCCGGTGCTCGCCATGATGCTGGCGACCCGCTCGGCGCGTTCGCTTGCGCTGCCGATGCGGTGCACCGCCAGCGGTTCGCCGATGATGTCGCCGATCGAGCGGCGCGGATTGAGCGACAGCGTCGGGTCCTGGAACACCGGCTGGATGCAGCGCGCGCGGTCCTTGCGCGACAGCGTGGCGATGTCGGTGCCCTCGAACAGCACTTGGCCCGCACTCGGCGTCTCGAGTCCGAGCAGCATGTTGCCGAGCGTGGTCTTGCCG
>JBGPND010000186.1:0-10347 GCA_041487355.1 Acetobacteraceae bacterium
GCCCTTCACCGCCTCGACCACCTTGGCGCGGCCCTCCGGCGGGAAGAACTCGTCCTTGTCGGCGATGTGCACGACGAGCGGCTTCGTCACCTTGCCGAGGTCGCCGAGCAGGTTGTCCAGGCCGACGCCGTAATAGGAGATGTTGACGTCGGCATCCGACTGCTCGGCCATCATGAAGGCGAGCCGGCCGCCGAGGCAGTAGCCCATCGTGCCGACGCGACCGTTGGCGCCCGGCAGCTTGCGCGCCGCTGCCACGGTGGCCTTGAGGTCCTCGATGCCCTTGGCCTGGTCGAACTTGTTGAACAGTTCGAACGCCTTCTTCCACTCGGCCTCAGTCTTGTCGGTGATGTCGATGCCTGGCTCGATACGCCAGAACAGGTCCGGGCAGACGGCGATGAACCCTATGTCGGCCACCCAGGCGGCGATGTCGCGCATCGCCTGGTTCACGCCGAAGACCTCCTGGATCAGCACGACGACGCCGGCCGGCTTCGCCTTCGGTTCCAAGAGGTAGGCCGAGAAGCTGCCGGAGCCGTCGCTTGCCTGGATGGTAATGCTTGCCATGGCTGTTCTCCCTGTGAGCGGGCATTCCAGCATAGCCGATGGCACTGAATTCAGAAGAGGCGGCTAATTGCTCAAGCGTCCTTGTTGGGAGTAATCAGCACCCGCAGATGCTCGGCGAGTCGATTGATGGTTGCCTGCGCGACAAGCAGCGCGTCAGGCGACGGCTCGGGCTCCGGCACGTCCTCCAGGCCGGGGTACCGGTAGGCGTAGCCCCATACCGTTAGCCGGCCCGTCTCCACAAGCAAATGCTGCCAATCGAGATAGTGCGACGCAGCCAGATCGCCGAGCCTCGCCATGTCATGCGTCTTGGTGAAGGGGATGCCGGCCATCACGAGCATCCCCTTGACGACTTTTTCCGCCGCCTGCTGGCAGTGGTAGGCGGCGATCCCGAGCATCGGTCCATTCGCATCAAGGCACAGGCGGACGACGCGCATGTCCGCAACAGCGACCGCCAGCCAGCGCCCAGCCTCACGTCGTCGGTCGTCTTCGAACTCCTGGTCACTGCCGCTCATAGACGACGACGCCTTCGTGGCTGGCCGCGTATGCCAACGTCCCGACGATCCGGCTCTTCCGGCGAAAAGTATCCTCCCGACACGGAATTACGTCTGCCGCAAGGCGATAGGACTGGCGCGATTCGTAGCCGGCCTTCAGGGTCAGCTTCTCCGGTGGCGCGTCGTCGTCCAGCACGACCAGGAGGTCGATGTCGCTGTCCGGATTGGCGTCGCCACGTGCGGCGGAGCCGAACAGGATGACGCGGCGCGGCCGGAAATAAGCGACCACGGGGTCCAGTAGCTCGGGTGGGACCAGCGAAGTGTTCACGCGCTACCTGGCGATGCCAACCGGTGTACTCATAGCCCGAAGAGCAGGCGCTGCGTAGCGGTCTGTCACCTCAGAGGTAATATTCCGCCAGCGGTGCGAAGCCGTTGAAGCGCTGGCTGGCGTATGTCGTCACGTAGGCGCCGGTGGAGAGCAGCTCCACGCGGTCGCCGGAGGCCAACGCCAGCGGCAGGCGGTAGTTGGACTTCTCATAGAGAATGTCCGCGCCGTCGCAGGTCGGGCCGGCGATCGCCACCGGACCCGCCACCGTCCCGTCATGCGGCGTGACGATGCGATACTTGATCGCCTCGCCCTCGGTCTCCGCCAGCCCACCGAAGCGGCCGATGTCGAGATACACCCAGCGCACCGGATCGTTCGGGTCGCGCCGGCTCACCAGCACCACCTCGGCGCTCACCAGTCCCGCGTCGCCGACGATGAAGCGGCCGGGTTCGACCACCATCTCCGGCAGCGCGTTGCCGAAATGCGCGGTCATCGCGGTGATGATCGCATCGCCGAACTGGTCGATCTCCGGCACCGGGTCGCGGTAGCGGGTGGGGAAGCCGCCGCCGAGGTTCATCATGCGCAGGTTCACGCCGGCCTCGGTCAGGTCGGTGAACAGCATCGCGACCTTGCCGATCGCCACCTCATAGGCGCGCGTGGTGGTCTGCTGGCTGCCGACATGGAACGACAGCCCATACGGATCGAGCCCCATGTCGCCGGCGCGCAGCATCAGCGCGCGGGCATTCTCTACCGTGGTGCCGAACTTGCGCGACAGCGGCCAGTCGGCCCCTTCGTTCGCCACCAGGATGCGGCAGTAGACCCGGGCGCCCGGCGCATTCACCGCCAGCTTCTCCAGTTCCTCGGCCGAATCGAAGGCGAACAGCGTCACGCCGCGCTGGAACGCGGCACGGATCGCCGAGGCCTTCTTGATCGTGTTGCCGTAGCTGATCGCCTCGGGGCGCGCGCCGGCGTCCAGGCAACCCGCCACCTCCTCGAAACTCGCCGCGTCGAAGCTGGAGCCGAGATGAACCAGCCGCTCCAGCACCGGGCGGGCCGGATTGGCCTTCACCGCGTAATAGATCCGCGCCAGCGGCAAAGCGCGCTGCAGGGTGCGGAAATTCGCTTCCACACGGTCCACATCGAGCACCAGGCACGGCGTGGCCGGCTGCTGCTCTACCAGGAAACGGGCGATCTTCGGGGTCATCGCACCGAGCCTCCCCTTGGCTGAACGCCCGCCTGAACCAGGCAGCGGGCGTTAGTTGACGAAACGGTCGAACGAACCAGCGACCAGTACGATTGCCAGAACGCTTGACGTCGTTGCGTAACCACGAGGGCCAGAGGCACGTGCGTTGCTGCGTGGGGGGCCAAATAGGACCCCTACCCCCCCAACGCAAGAAGGAATCTCGGTAAGTTGGAAATAATCCGCCGCGCCGGGCCGAAGCGGGCTGCATCCGGCGCGGCGGCCGGGCGTTCTTCCTGCCTGCCGGCACCGGGTCCATGCTGGGATGGCGAGCAACCGGCCGGACAGGAACCGGACGAGGAGAGACATTGGACACAGCGCGCCCCTCGCCGAGGGCTCCGACACAAGTCGCCGCTGCGCCAAGCGCCGGCCACACCCGCGCGTCCTGGCGCGGCTGCCGCAGGGTCATCGTCGGCGCGCTGCGGGAGAGCACCACCGATCGCGTTTCGCTGGCGGCCGCGGGATGCGCCTATTACGCGACTCTCGCGCTGTTCCCCGCGATCACCATGCTGATCTCGGTCTACGGCCTGGCCTTCAATGTCGAGTCGGTGGAGCAGCAGCTCCAGGTCCTGCGGGATCTGCTGCCGGCGCCGGCCTTCGCGCTGATCGACGATAGGGTGCACCAGCTCGTCAGTCAGCCCGCCGATACGCTGAGCATCGGCCTCATCGTCAGCCTGGTGATTGCCCTCTGGAGCGCCGCGACCGGAACGAAGTCGGTGCTGTCGGCGATGAATATCGCCTACGACACGACGGAGCAACGTGGCATCCTGGCCTTTCAGCTCATTGCCCTGCTGATGACGCTGTGCGCCGTGGCCGCAGCCGCGCTGGCGATTGCGGTGCTGGTGTTCCTGCCGACGGTGATCTCCTTCGTCGGCCTGTCCGAATACAGCGTGGTGCTGATCAACGTGCTCAGCATCCTCCTGCTGGTCGTCCTGGTCGGCGGTACGATCGCACTCCTCTACCGGTTCGGACCATCGCGCCGCCCGCCGCCCGACCAGCGCATATTTCCCGGTGCCGTGCTCGCGACCGCGCTTTGGCTGTTCGCCTCGGTGGCGCTGTCGTTCTACGTCTCGCACATCGCGAGCTTCGGCGTCACCTACGGGCCGCTCGGCGCCGTCGTCGCAATCATGCTGTGGTTCTACGTCTCCGTCTACGCGGTTCTGCTCGGCGCGGAGGTGAACGCCCAGCTCGAGCAGACCGGAGACGCTGCCACCGCCGGCTGACCACGTCGCACCGTCATATCGGCTGGCAAATGAGGCCGCCGCCTGTTACCTGAGCGCCGCACGCACACCAAGCAGCGAGGACGCGCCAGGAATGGCCCAATGGGACGATGGCTACGTGACCGACGTGGCCTATACCAGCAACTTCTACCGCGAAATCACGCCCGCCTGGCTCGGCATGACCAGCCTGCTGCTCGGCCACCGCCCGCCGGACCTCGCCCAACCGTTCCGCTATGCCGACCTTGGCTGCGGCAACGGCTTCACCACGCTCGCCATCGCGGCAAGCTGCCCACACGCGGATGTCTGGGGGTTCGACTTCAATCCGGCACATATCGAGTTTGCCAGCGTGCTGGCCGCCCGCGCCGGCCTGACCAATGCGCATTTCGTCGAGACCTCGTTCGCCGGCCTCGCCGCGTTGCCGGACAGCGCGCTGCCGGAATTCGATTTCATGGTCTCGCATGGCGTGCTGAGCTGGATCTCGCCGGCCAACCGCCACCATCTGATGTCGGTCGTCGCCAGGCGGCTGAAGCCAGGCGGCCTCGTCTACCTCGGCTATAATGTCACCACCGGCTGGACCGCGATGGTGCCGGTGCGGGCGCTGATGCGCATGCTGACCACGGCGAGCCCCGAGCGGACCGATCTCGCCGTCCCGACCGCGCTGGATTTCATCGACCGGCTGAAGCAGGCCGGCGCGCTGTTCTTCCAGGCCAATCCGTCCATCGAGGCGCGTCTGCTGGACATCAGGAAGCAGGACCAGCGCTATATCGCGCACGAGTATCTCAACCAGGACTGGCATCCGCTGATGTTCACCGACATCGCCAGCGAGATGGCCGAGGCCAAATGCCGCTTCATCGGCAGCGCCACGCTGGCGGAGAACATCGACAGCGTCGCGGTGCCGCCGAACGTGGCGCCGATCCTCGGCGAGACGCGGGATCCCTATCTGCGCGAGACGCTGCGCGACCTTGGTTGCGCCCAGGCGTTCCGGCGGGACCTCTACCGCAAGGGCATCGCGCCGATGCCGGCGGCGGAGCAGCAGGCGCTGATGGAATCGTTCATGCTCGTCGGGCTTGGGATGCCGGTGCCGGAAGGCGGGCCGACCTTCGCCACGCCGATCGGCAACGTGACGGGGCGGCCGGAGGTCTACCAGCCGCTGCTTGCGATGCTCGACCAGGGCCCGCTGAGCGTCCGGACGGTGCGCGAGTCGCCCGCCTTCGCCGGCCGTCCGCTCGTGGAGCTGATGCAGGCCTTCACCCTGCTGGTGTCCGGTGGCTACGCGCATCCGATGCTGCCCGAGGGCGGGACGGCGGCGGGGCGGGAGGCTGCGCGCCGCCTGAACCAGGCGATTGCGCGGGCGAACGCCAATGCCGCCGATCTGCCCCGGCTGGCAGCGCCGGCGATCGGTTCGGCGGTGGGTGCGGACGTGCTGGAGACGATGGTTGTCGGTGAGCTGCTGGCCGGCCGGCCGGCGGATGTCGAGCCGCTGGCCGCCGAGGTCCTGGCGGTGCTCGCCCGCAGCGGCCGCAGCGTGCAGCGGGATGGCAAGCCGGTGACCGATCCGGTCGAAGCGCGCCCGATCATCTCGGATGCCATCCGCAACATGATCGAGAAGCGGTTTCCCGTGTTGCGACGGTTGGGGGTGCTGGAGGGGTAATACCAACCGCCCGAATCAATGACCCTTGGTCAGCGCTCGCTTTTCCCGTCATGGCCGGGCTTGGCCCGGCCATGACGGCGAGGGAGCGGCGACAAGAGTCAGCAGCAACGGCGGTTGGTATAAGACCAAATCACGTTGGTGATGACTCATTCGTCGCCATTCCTTCTCCGTCATGCCCGGGCTTGACGCGGGCATCTGCACCAGCACCGGTGCCGCGGCAGATGGCCGGGTCAAGCCCGGGCATGACGACATGGGTAGGGCCGATGGGTCATCGTCTTCGAGAATTGGTATAAGACGGTCCGCATCCTTGGATGCAGGGGGGTGACCGATAGGATGGATACGGTCCCGGGACATGGCGAGTCGGGAATGAACAAACCGATCGCCCAGGTGACGTTCGAGGAGGGCCTGCGCCGTCACCGGGCCGGGCGTCTGCAACAGGCCGAGGCGATCTATCGGCAGATCCTTGCAGCAGATCCCGATCATGCCGACAGCCTGCACTGCCTGGGCCTGATCGCCTACCAATCCGGACAGAACGACGAAGCCATCGCCCTGATCCGCCCGGCGATCGCGTTGCGTCCGAATGATCCATATTACCACAGCAATCTTGGCCTGGTGCTGCAGGCGCTCGGGCAGGCGGCCATGGCGGAGCTGGCCTATCGCACCGCCTTGCGCCTGAAGCCGGACTACCCGGAGGCACACAACAATCTCGGCAACGTGCTGCAGGCGCTCGGTCGGTGTACCGAGGCCGAAGACAGTTACCGGACCGCGCTCAGGCTCAGACCGGATTATCCGGAAGCGCAGAACAACCTCGGGACCGCGCTGCAGGCGCTGGGCCGCCAGCAGGAGGCCGCGGAGTGCTACCGCTCCGCTCTCGCCGGGAAGCCCGATTACACCGCAGCCCAGGTCAACCTGGGCAATGTGCTCAGTGCCCTCGGCCAGTTTGCCGAAGCCGAAGCCTGCTACCGCGCTGCCCTGCGTCAGCAGCCGAACAACGCGCAGCTCCATGATCGCCTCGGTAATGTCCTGCAGATGTCGGAGCGCCTCACGCAGGCCGAATCGTGCTACCGCGCCGCGCTGCGCCTCGACAACCGCTATGCCGAGGCCTGGAACGACCTCGGCGCCGCGCTGCAGAAGCAGGGCCGTCTCGCCGAAGCCGAGGAGTGCTACCGCTCGGCGGTGCACGCCAAGCCGGATTATCCGGAGGCCTACAACAATCTCGGCCATCTGCTGCAGGTGCTCGGCCGATTCGCCGAGGCGGAGCAATGCTACCGCACCGCGCTGCGACAGCGGCCGGACTATGCCGACGCGCATAACGACCTCGGCGCCAGCCTGCAGGCGCTCGGCCGCCTCGCCGAGGCGGCGGACTGCTATCGCGCGGCGCTGCGGGTGAGGCCCGACTATCCGGAGGCATACAGCAACCTCGGCACCGTGCAGCAGGAACTGGGGTCATTGGCCGAAGCGGAGAACAGTCTGCGCGAGGCGATCCGCCGGCGGCCGGAATACGACGAGGCGCACGCCAATCTCGGTCTCGTGCTGCTGGCCATGGGCAGGCTGGAGGAGGGCTGGCAGGAGTACGAGCACCGCTGGCGCTCGCGGCAAATGATCCGCGTGGCGCGAAACTTCGCCCAGCCGGTCTGGCGGGGGGAACGGATCGACGGCCGGGTAATCCTGCTGCATGCCGAGCAGGGCTATGGCGACACGATCCAGTTCTGCCGCTACGCCTCGCTGGTCGCCCGGGATGCACGCGTTGTCCTGGAGGCGCCGCCTCCGCTGGTGCGATTGCTGTCGACGCTGGCCGGAGTCGAGCGGGTCATCGGCCAGGGCGACGAGTTGCCGGACTTCGACCTGCATTGCCCGCTGCTGAGCCTGCCCTTGGCGTATGGCACGACCCTGGAGAGCATCCCCGCCGATATTCCGTATCTCAGCGCCGACCCGGCACGCAGCGCTGCCTGGCGGGACCGTCTCGCTCCGCTCGCGGGCCTCAAGGTTGGCCTCGTCTGGGCTGGCGGGGTGCGGCGCGACCAGCCGGAGACCGAGGCCATCAACCGCCGCCGGTCGATGGCACTGGCGACGATGGCGCCGCTGGCGGGGGTCGAGGGCTGCAGCTTCATTTCCCTGCAGAAGGGCGAGCCGGCGGCGGAGGCGGTGCATCCGCCTGCCGGCATGGTCCTGCATGACTTCACGCCGGAGCTGGACGACTTCACCGATACCGCCGCACTGATCGACAACCTGGATCTGGTGATCAGCGTGGACACGGCGGTGCTGCACGTGGCCGGTGCCCTGGGCAAGCCGGTCTGGCTGCTCAACCGCTACGATAGCTGCTGGCGGTGGCTGCTCGGGCGTGATGACAGCCCGTGGTACCCCACCCTGCGGCAGTTCCGCCAACCGGCCCATGGCGCGTGGGGCAGCGTGATGCAGGCCGTATGCGAGGAACTGGGACGCGTGTCGGCCGCCCACTAGAGCACGTTCAGGCTGACCGGAATCTCGCCCGAACGATGGGTATCGCTCCGCTCAACCCATCCTACGCCGCCCGCCGCCCGCCGCCGGCCGCCCGTATTCCGTAGGATGGGTTGAGCGCAGCGATACCCATCAGGGCTGGTGCGGCTTGCTCGCGTTTCCGGTCACCCTGAACCCGCTCTAGGCACCTCAGCCCGCCGCCGGCGGGCCTGAGTGCACGCGCAGCCGCTCGCGCATCTCCAGCGGAACACAGAGCAGATTGCCGCCGTTGAGGTGGGTCTCGTAGCCGAATCCCTCGATCCGGGACTGCAGCGCCGCGCGGTCCACCGTGATCCATTCGACATAGAGCACCGGCCGGCAGCGCGTGATCGTGTCGGCCGCGCCGGCCAGCACCGCCATTTCCATGCCCTCGGTGTCGATCTTCATCAGGTCGGCCCGGGGAAAGGCAAAGCTGTCGATGGTGGTGAGCGAAACGTATTCGACCCGCTCAGGGTCATGGCGGCGTTCCTGCGACAGAGTCTCGCGCTGCTCGGGGCCAAACTCGATGCTGCCGAAGTTGAGCTCCTTGCCGTAGTCGAACTGCGGCATCTCTATCCGGTCCTGCCGGTCCCCGACCGCCATGTTGTGGCACCAGACATTGGTCAGTGCGTTGAGCGCGACGCTGCCGGCGAGCATGTTGAAGATGATGCGCTGCGGCTCGAAGGCGTGAACCTTGCCAGCGGGGCCGACGACGGGAGCCAGGGCGAGCGAGTAGGTGCCGAAATTCGCGCCGACATCGATGAAGGTGGAGCCCGGCCCCAGCACCTGCAGAGCCTGGCCCAGCAGCATGATCTTCGCATGATCGGCCGCAACCCCCAGCCTGAACAGGGCGGCTGTCTGGTTGATGTCGTTGCGGTTGATCAACATCTGGCCATATGCGGTGGGCACGACGGTGGTGAAGGGGACGGGCGGGATGGGGATGGCCTCGCTCATGGCTGTCCGGCTGATACACCTACCGGTTGTAGCGCCGAGGACGCCGGATCACCAGCCTGCCGGCATTAGGGCGCGCGGGTGCCGATCGGTGAATGAGAGGTCAGAACTCAAAGGGCCAGGACCGCCGGAGCGGCCCTGGCCCAGTATGTAAAGAATGCCGACTCAGCGGGCGCGGCGGCGGCGGAACAAGCCGAGGCCAGCGAGGGCGAAGCCGAGGACTCCGATGCTCGCCGGCTCGGGCACGGCGCAGGGATCGGCGGTTGAAGGACCTCCATTGATGACCGACTCGAAAGTACGGCCGGCTGCCACCACGCACATCTGGAAGGTCTGGGTGAACACGTTCGGGTTCACCTGCGTGTCGCTGCTCGACACCGAGTTCCATTCCTCCGGGTAGGTGCCCATGGTATCGATAGCCCACGACGCCGACGTCGAAGCGTCATTGCCGGTCTCCTCGACCTGGATCCAGAACCGGCTGTCGCCGCAGTTGGCGCCACCAGTCACGAAGCAATCGGAGTTGGCCAGCAGCAGCGGCAAACCCGCGGAAACATCGATCCGGGCAACACCGTCCGGGTTCAGCGCTGCGGCGGCGGCGATCGTGCTGTCCGCGATGGTCCCTATGATGCCCAGCGGGGTGCTCGGGCTGTCACCGAAATCGTCATACAGGGTGACCAGGATGCTGCCGGCGTCGTTGGACGCGCCCAGCAGCAACTGGACGTCGGTCAACGCGCTGAAGGGCACCGGCGATGTGAACGAGGCATCGATCGGTCCATTGTCATGGATGCCGAAGCCGTTCCCTACCTGCGTGGGGACGCTGAGATTGTTGTACAGCACGGCCGCCTCGGCGCTGGCCGCGAGGCCCGACAGCATACAAGCCACTGAAAGAATACGTAGTGCGAACATGGCTACCAGGGCTCCCGGCGGTAATGCAGCGACCAAGTGGTAAAAGCATGATGCAACCTATATGCCAAGTTAGAATTACTAAGTAAATCAGCAACTTAGAAATCACCGGCCGTCCCGATTCAGCGAGAGTGTAAGAATTCCCGACTCAATCCGATCGCTAGCGGATAGTGCGGCGGCCGGACCATCCAGCACCGAAGCGGAGGCTGCGCCACCATGCGCCGCTCTCGGATCCGGCGCCGGCGGGTGAACACGAAAGCTTGACCGGCCGTGCCGGCCAGGACCGTGGATCAGGAAAAGACATCCGTTCACTATTTTGTTGACCGCCCGCAGTTGTTGCAACACTCTACCAGACAGCCGGCGCTCGCTCCACAAAGCGGGACGACGGGTGTGGCAACAGGCACTGCGTTCGTCGGTGTCCCGGCAACTGGAGGCGGTTAATGGCAGTTAAATCTTGGTCTCTGGCAAGCACCGGTGGATGGGCAACCGCTGCCAGATGGACGCCCGCCGGTGTTCCTGCAGCGGGCGATACC
>JBGPND010000187.1:0-10298 GCA_041487355.1 Acetobacteraceae bacterium
GGCCTGCACCAGCCGCTCGTTGTCGAAGCCGAGCGATGCGCACCACAGCCCGGCGACGCTCTCGATGTAGTCCTTGCCCGCATCGTCCCACACGCGCACGCCCTTGCCGCGGGTCACCACCATCGGGCCGACCTCCTGGTGGGTGACGAGGTCGGTGTAGGGATGCAGCACGTTGGCGATGTCGCGCGCGGCGGCGGAATTCGCGCCAAAGGGTGGGGGCGGTGCCATGGTGTGGTCTCCTGCTATCGGAGGCAGAGTGTAGACCGTCGGGCAGGTGGGGCCAAACCCAAAGGAGCCACGCAGATGAGCGAGCCAGACGACCACCTCCGGGATGCGATCGTCGTGGTCGTTGCGCGGCTGCTGGATACACTCGATGCGCTGGGCTTCATCGCGCGGCATCTGGATCCACCCGACATCGGGCCGCTGGTGGTGACGCTGGGCGATCGCGATGTGGCACTGCGCGCGGCACGCGAGGGGTTTACCGGCGCCGCATGGCCGGAGCATCTGGTACCATTGCGTAATCAGATCGAACGTGCCGTGGAGCCCACGTTGCGCGCCTGCGACGGGCTGCGCGCCGCGGTGGGGTCGGCCGATGGGTTGCGCCAGGCGTATCGCGCGCTGCGCCAGGTGAGCCGCGCGCTGGAAGCGCTGTATCCGCTGGCCGCGGTGCTGCCGTCGGTGAGCCGTTTCTTCCTTGAACCGGAGCGGAGAGACGATCAGGCACTGTTGGACCGCCTGACGGTCGGTGCGGCGAGAGCCGATGTGCAGACGGGGGTCATGCATGCCGGGGACGACACCGGCGAGCGCGGCGGTTTCTCGGCGTATGTGCCGGAGGACTACGATCCGGCGCGTGCGCATCCGTTGGTGATGGCGCTGCATGGCGGCTCCGGGCACGGCAGGCTGTTCCTGTGGAGCTGGGTACGCGAGGCGCGCAGCCGCGGCGTGATCCTGGTGGCGCCCACCGCGGTCGGCGACACCTGGTCGCTGATGGAGCCGAAGGTGGACAGCGCCAATCTTGCGCGAGTGTTGGAGCAGGTCGCGCAGGGGTGGCACGTGGACCGGACGCACCTGCTGCTGACCGGCATGAGCGACGGCGGCACGTTCACGCTGCTCAGCGGGCTGGATGAGGCGTCGCCGTTCACCCATCTGGCGCCGGTGGCCGCGAGCTTTCATCCGCTGCTGCTGACGATGACCGATCGGCGGCGCGTGATGGGGCTGCCAGTGTATCTGGTGCATGGTGCGCTGGACTGGATGTTCCCGGTGTCGATCGCGCGCACCGCGCAGCGTGCGCTGACGTCGGCCGGCGCGAAGGTCACCTATCGCGAGATCGCCGATCTGTCGCACACCTATCCGCGCGACGAGAACAGCGGAATGCTGGACTGGTTTCTTGCATCGGCCGGGTGACTCCAACGGCGCAACCCTTGCCGTCATGGCCGGGCTTGGCCCGGCCACCCACGACTTGGACACGCGAAGCAAAACTGCCGGCCGCGGCGATCTTCACGTGGCTCCCGAATACCCGGCATGGCTTGCCGAGCAGACGGTTGCCAAGACGCCTGATAAGGTTCGCCTGGATGAGTCCCTGCTCTACGGTCCCGCCCGTCATAGTGATCGGCTGAAAGCCGTCAAACTCGTAGCGCAACTCCTGTCGCTCCTCCCAATCGAGGAACTCCTGGAGGCTCATCGATTTGCGCAGCGCGACGTCCATGGCGCCACTGTAGCCGCCAGCCCGCAACACCGCCATATCCCGGCCCTCCTCCGCCAGCAATACTTGCTCGGCGATGATCGGCAGTGCACCGATCCCTGAACGCGGTTTGGCATGGCATGTGGGTATCGTACGTCTTATGTATTACCTGTATGAAACCGGTATTACAGGAGGCGCCGATGGCCACCACGGTTACCAGCAAGGGTCAGGTCACCATCCCCAAGCCGGTGCGGGACCGTCTCGGAATCAAGCCGGGCAATGCGGTCGAGTTCCAACTGGCCCCAGACGGCCGCGTCGTCCTGGTCAAGGTCGGTGCCCACCGGCCGGCGAGCCGGTTCGAGGCGCTGCGCGGGCGCGCTGGCAGAGGGCTCAGCACGGACGAGATCATGGCGCTCACCCGCGGCGAGCCGTAAGCATGACATTGATCGACACGAACGTCCTGCTGGACCTCGTGACCGACGATGCCAAATGGGCGGATTGGTCGATCCGTGAGCTGGATGCAGCCGCGCTCAAAGGTCCGCTCGCGATCAACGATGTGGTCTACGCCGAATTGTCGGTGCGCGTCGAGGCAATCGAAACCCTTGAGGCCGTCCTGGATGAGGCCGGAGTATCAGTGGCGGCGATACCGCGTGCAGCTCTCTTCCTCGCCGGCAAGGCGTTCCTGCGCTACCGGACTGCCGGCGGAAGGCGGACCGGGGTACTGCCGGATTTCTTCATCGGCGCGCACGCCGCCGTGGCCGGCTTGACCCTGCTCACCCGCGATGCGCAACGCTATCGCAGCTATTTTCCGGCCATTGACCTGGTAACGCCGTAGCCAAGTAGCTCTGGCCGCTGGCGCAGACGGTCACTCGGACCGGTCGCCATCCCGCGCACCTCACCCTCCAGCCCGCAGCACCGCCAAATCACACCCCTCATCGGCTTGCAGCACCTGCTCGGCGATGATGCGGTCCCAGCCGCGTGCGGGTTTCGCAGGCGGGCGCCAGGCGGCGCGGCGGCGGTCCAGTTCGTCCTTTGCGACCAGCAGATCCAGGCGCCGCTCCCGCACCGACAGGCGGATGCGGTCGCCGCTCTCCACCAACCCAAGCGGCCCGCCCGCCGCGGCCTCCGGCGTGATGTGCAGCACGATGGTGCCGAACGCCGTGCCCGACATGCGGCAATCGCTCATGCGCACCATGTCCTTCACCCCCGCCCGCGCGAGCTTCTGCGGGATCGGCAGATAGCCCGCCTCCGGCATTCCCGCCGGCGTCAGCGCCCCCGCGTTCTTCAGCACCATGATGTCGCTCTCCGTCACGTCCAGCGACGGATCGTCGATGCGGTTTGCGAGGTCCTCCAGCCCGTCGAACACCACGGCCCGCGCCTCGGTCTCGAACAATCCAGGCGTGGCGGCGCTGCGCTTGAGAATCGCGCCACGCGGGGCGAGCGAGCCGAACAACGCCACCATCCCACCCACCGGCGACACCGGCTCGCCACGCGCCAGGATGTAGCGGCGATCGACAAACGCGGGCTCGCTCAGGCGCTGTTCCAGCGTCGCGCCGGTGACATCGCGCGCCGACAGATGCAGCAGGTCGCGCAGCTCCCACAGCAGCGCCGGCATGCCGCCAGCCGCGTGGAAATCCTCCATGTAGCCTTGGCCGGTCGGCTGCAGGTCCACCAGTACCGGCGTCGTGTCGGACAACTCATTCAGCCGCTTCAGGTCGACGCGCATGCCGCGCCGCCCGGCAATCGCCGTGAGGTGGATCAGCGCATTGGTCGAACCGCCGAGCGCCAGCAGCACACGCAGCGCGTTCTCCACCGAGGCCGCGGTGATGATCTCCGATGGCCGGATCGGCTGCCCGATCAACTTCACCGCCAGCGCGCCGGCTTCCTCAGCCGCGCGCAGCCGGTCGGCGTGCACCGCCGGGATCGAGCTATGGCCGAGCGGCATCATCCCCAGCGCCTCGGCGAGGCAGGCCATCGTGCTCGCCGTGCCCATCACGCCGCAGGTACCGGCGGTGGTGGCCAGCCTCCCCTCGATCTCGCCAATCCGTTCGGCGGTGACACGCCCCGCACGGTAGGCAGCCCAGTAGCGGCGGCAGTCGGTGCAGGCGGAGAGCCGCTCGCCCTGATACGGCGTCGCCAGCATCGGCCCGGTGACGAGCTGCACGGCGGGGATGTCGGCCGAGACGGCGGCCATCAACTGCGCCGGCACCGTCTTGTCGCAGCCGCCCACCAGGACCGCGGAGTCCATCGGCTGCGCGGTCAGCATCGCCTCGGTGTCGAGCGCGGCGAGATTTCGAAAATGCATCGAGGTCGGAAACAGCGACGGCTCGCACAGCGACACGGTGGGGAAAGCGAGGGGAAGCCCGCCGGCCGCCAGCACGCCGCGCTTCACCGCCTCGATCAGTTCGGGGACGGTGCGATGGCAGTTGTTGAAGCCGGAGCCGGTGTCGACAATGCCGACCACCGGGCGATCCAGCATCGCCTGGGAGTAGCCCATCGATTTGGCGAACGACCGGCGCAGGTAAAGCGCGAAGTCGCGATCGCCGTAGTTCGCGGTGTTGCGCGCGAGGCCGCGCTTGGGGGCTGGTTCTTCGTTCATGCCGTGGATGTTAGGCCGGCGCTTCCAAGCGGGCAATTTCACCGCCAGACTGGCGCGAACACGGAGGGGAAGCGGCAATGGCGGTCAATCTCAAGCGCCTGGTGTATTTCGACAGCTTCATGGACCCGGTCGCCAACGCGATCATCGGCAAGCGCGACGACATCGACCTGGTGCGGCTGGATTATGCCACGCCCGAGGCGGACAACTGGTCGGAATTCAGTCGCGCGCACGGCTATCAGGTTCAGCCGCGCGGCGAACTTCGAAAACCGTGGTTCGGCGATGCCGCGCTGCTGGCGCGCTGCCCCAACATGCTCGCCATGAGCTCCACCGGCGCCGGCTACGATATGATCGATGTCGACGCCTGCACTGCGGCGGGCGTCATTGTGGTCAATCAGTCCGGCACCAACTGGGAGCCGGTGGCCGAGCATGCGCTCGGGATGATGCTGTCGCTGTCGAAGAAGATCGCGCTGTCCGAGCGCGCGATGAAGCGCACGCCGGATCTCGACCGGCGCGCCTACGCCGGCAACAACCTGCGCAACAAGACGATCGGCATCGTCGGCCTCGGCCATATCGGCCGGCGTGTCGCCGAATTGTGCGGCGTACTGTTCAACATGACCGTGCTGGCCTACGACCCCTATCTGACGGCGGAACAGATCGCCGCGCGCGGCGCCGTAAAGGTGGACCTGGACGATCTGCTGCGCCGGGCGGACTACGTGACGGTGCATTGTCCGCGCAGCGCCGAGACCTTCGGCATGTTCGGCCGCGCGCAGTTCGCCGGGATGAAGCCCGGCGCGTATTTCATCAACACCGCCCGCGGCGGCATCCATGACGAGCCAGCACTGACCGAGGCGCTGAGCGAGGGGCGGATCGCCGGCGCGGGACTGGATGTGTTCCTGCAGGAACCGCCGCCGCTCGACCATCCGCTGCTGGCATTCGACAACGTCATCACCAGCCCGCACATCGCCGGCATGACCGTCGAGACGATGGTCGAGATGTGCGAGGCCACCGCGCTGCAATGGCTGACGATATTCGACGGCGGCGTGCCGCCGCGCCTGGTGAACCCCGAGGTGTGGCCGCGCTACGCCGAACGCTTTGCCGATTTGCTCGGCTTCCGGCCGGCCGATCTGACGGAGGTACCGACATGAGCCAGGCGACAGGTCTACTGCTGGCGATGATGGAGCCGCCGCCGGCGATGGAGGAGGAATTCCAGGACTGGTACGACACTGAGCATTTCCCGGAGCGGGCGGAGTGCGAAGGCTTCCTCACCGCGTCCCGCCTCATCTGCATCGACGGCTGGCCGCGCTATCTCGCGCTGTACGACCTGGCGGATACCGAGGTGCTGCGCGGTCCTGCCTACGCACGGATCGCCGGCGAGCGCTACTCGCCCTGGACGCATCGGATCGTGTCGCGCGTGTGGGGGCAATACCGCGCAGACGCCGCGCAGGTGTATCCAGGTACGGCGTTGCTCGGCGGGTGCGGCGGCGCGGCGCGGATCGTGCTGTGGCGTTTCCGCCATGCGCCGCCGACCGCGGAGGCACCGATCCTGCAGGGGTTGCAGACGCTGTATGCGGAACGGCCGGAGACTGCGCAGTTGCGGCTGTTCCGCGCCAATCAGCCGGACGGCACTGACTACATCGCCATCGTCGAATTGCGTTCGCCGCATGCAGTGCCGAGCGCCTCGGTCGCGGCCTTTGGCGATGCGGCGCAATACGTGGATCTGGTCAACGTCTATGTCCCCTACACCCGGCGATTGGCGGGCGCGTTTCCCGCGGGCACATGAGAAGTGCGCACCATTCCGGAATGATGGGTATCGCTTCGCTCAACCCATCCTACGCCTACGCCGCGGCCTGTAGCCCGTAGGATGGGTTGAGCGAAGCGATACCCATCACGACTGGCGAGGCTTGCTCGCGTTTCCGATTACCCTGAACCCGCTGTAGCGCGTCGCAGATCGAGGTCGCGGCCTTCCGTGACCTCGCGCGCAAGGTCGAGATTGGCTCCGACCATGGGCGATCGGCGTAATGCAGCGAAGATGCCGCTGCGGCATGTGCCAAGTCGTAATTGGGATGGTTGTGCCATGGTCGCTCTCCCCCGGGCCGGATATATGACCGGCCAATCCCGACGGCAATGCCGGTTCCGACCGGCAGCCCGTCGCATCCCGTGGGGTGACAAGCGGGGGCGGGGTCCTTTAACAAGCGCGCCCGGACAGCGGAGAGGTAGGATGCCTTGATGGTCAGGTTTGCGCTTTGCGCCGCGCTTGCCGCTTCGGTTGCGGGCTGCGGCCCGGACTACTCGCCGAACACCTACGCCAGCAACGCTGTGCAGCAGGCGAACAAGGTGGATCAGGGTGTCCTGGTGGGCGTGCGGGAGGTCGGCGTCAGCGCCTCGGGCGCCACCGGCGCGTTGGTCGGCGGTGCGGCGGGCGGGATCGCCGGCTCGCAGGTGGGCAGCGGGGTCGGCAGCGCGATCGGCGCCCTGGGTGGCTCCCTGGTGGGCGGGATCGCCGGCAGCGCCGCCGAGCACGTGACGGGCGACACGCGGGCCTTCGAATACATCGTGCGCAAGGTCAACGGCGACCTGCTGAGCGTGACCCAGAAAGATGAGGTGCCGCTGACCATCGGGCAGAAGGTGCTGGTGATCGCAGGCAACCAGGCGCGGGTGGTGCCCGACTACACGGTGCCGATGGAGCCGCCGCCGAAGCAGACCCCGACGACCACCGCGCCCCCGCCAGGGCCGGTTGCCGCCGTGCCGCTGCCACCGCCCGAGGCCACGGACCAGCCGAAGGTGGAGACCGGACCCTGAAACGGCGCGGTCAGGCCTTGCCGCCGGCCTCCCACGGCGGTCCCTTCAGTTCGACCGTGTTGCCCTCCGGATCGGGCACGTAGATCGACGGCCCTTGCCCAGCGGCGCCGTAGCGTGATTCCACTGGACCGGGTTCGGCGCCGTGCCGCTTCAGATGGGCGATGATCGCCTCGGCGTCGAACGGCTCGATCTGCAGGCAGAAATGGTCGAGGTTGCGCGCCTCCTTGCCGGGCGGTGCGCCGCCCTTCTGCCCGGCCGGGCCATCGACCGGAACCAGGTCGATCAGCGCGCTGCCGGCGCGGAGCTGGTAGAGGCCGATCTTCTCCTGCACCTTCTCCAGCGAGCACCCCAGCACGTCGATGTAGAAATGCATCATCGCCTGCAGGTTCACGACCCGCAGGACCAGATGGTCGAGTTGCTTGATCCGCAGCATGGCGACCTCCGTGGATGCGGCGATTATGTCGCGTAGACCTCGTCGGTGACACCCCGGCCGGCGAAGCGCATCACCAGCTTCGCCGCCACGGTGTTGCCGAACACGTTCACCGCGGTGCGTCCCATGTCGAGGAAGGCATCCACCCCGGCGATCAGTGCGATCGCCTCCACCGGCAGGCCGACCGCGGTCAGCACGGTGGCCAGGATGACCAGCCCGCCCGACGGGATGTTCGCGCCGCCCTTGCTGGCGATCAGCGTGGTGATCAGCACCGCCAGATAGCCGCTCCAGCCGAGCGTGACGTTGTAGGCCTCGGCGAGGAAGGTGGTCGCCAGCGCGATGTAGAGCGTGGTGCCGTCGATGTTGAACGCGTAGCCGAGCGGCAGCACGACCGAGACGATGCGGTTCGGCATGCCCATTTCCTCGAGCTTCTTCATGTGCACCGGCAGCGTCACTTCGGAGGAGCGCGTGGTGAAGCCGAGGATGACGGGTTCGAGCACCTGGCGCGTGACGGTGAACGGCCGCTCCTTCAGCAGCAGCATCATCACCCAGAAGATGACGACCATGAAGCCGAGTCCGACATATTCGAGCACGATCAGCTCGCCGAGGGCCAGGATGGTCTGCATGCCCTGCGTCGCGAACAGATAGGCGATCAGCCCGAACACCGCGATCGGCGACAGCGCGATGATCCAGCCGGTGAGGCGGAACATCGCGTCCATCAGCGCCTCGAGCACATCGACGATCGGCTTGGCCTTGTGGCCGATGCCGGCGAGCGAGAGACCAAACAACATGGTGAACACCAGGACAGGCAGGGTCTTCTGTTCCGCCATGGCCTGGAAGACGTTGGCCGGGATCAGGTCGAGCAGGAACTTCACCCAGTTGATCGAGGTGGCGATGTTCTGCGGCGCCTTGCCGGTGGGGACGAGGTTGATGCCGGTGCCGGGATGGAACAGCAGATCGAGCGAGAGTGCGATGCAGATCGCGAGGAAGGTGGCGAAGTAGAACCAGCCGAAGGCGACCGCGGCGACACGGCCGAGCTGCTTGATGTCGGCGCCCATCCGATAGGCGCCGAGGCCGACGGCGGAGATGATCAGCGGGATGACGATCATCTTGATCGCCTCGATGAAGGCGAGGCCGAACGGCTGCATGGCGGTGGCGAAGGGTGGCGAGATCTGTGCCACGACGATGCCGGCGACGAAGCCGATGAGCATCTGGATGGGCAGGGAGAGTTTTCGACGTGGTCGTGCGGTATGAGAGCTGCTCATGCTGCGCCGCCTTTTCTTTGTGTTGCCCCGATTGTTCGGGCATTGTTTCAGAGTGGCAGAGTCGTCGCAAGCGCCAGCAAGGCACGCTGATCCACCTTGCCACCGGGCAAGCGGGGCAAGGCGGCAACCACGAGAATCGCCGCGGGCTGCATGAAGGACGGCAGGTGCTGGCGCAGTCTCTGCTCCAGCGCTGATTGCAGGTCCTCGCCCGCGCCGACGACGAAGGCCAGCAGCGTCGTCTCTTCGTCTTCCGTGCGCGCGACGACAGCGGCATCCGCCACGCCGGGCGAGCGCCGCAACACCTCCTCGATCTCCGCCGGCTCCACGCGCTGGCCACGGATCCGCACCTGGCGATCGCTACGGGCGACAAACCGCAGCATTCCGTCCGGAAGCAGGCGAACGACATCCCCGGTATGGAAGATGCGCCGCGCCGGATCCGCGGGGTCAGGCTGCATGCGTCCCGGCACGCAGCGCCCATCCTGCCATTCGCCGCACGCGACATGCGGGCTGCGCACCACCAGCTCGCCTGGTTCGCCATCCGCCACCGGCTCGCCGCTCTCGCCGACGATGGCGAACTCCTGGTCCGCCATCGGGAAGCCCGCCGGCAACGACGCGGCTTGGCTGGCGAAGCGGAGCGGGACAAACCATTGCGCAATGGCAACTTCGGTCAGGCCATAGGTGATGTTCACGTGGCACGCGGGTGGCAGAACCTTGCGCCAGGCATCGATGTCGCCGCGCAGCAGCGCATCGCCTGTCGTGCGGATCATGCGCACGCTGGCCAGGGCTTGCCTGGGCACGCCGGACGTCAACAGCAAGCCAAGCAGTGCAGGCAGACCCATGAGGACAGTGATCCGCTCGTTGCGCACCATCGACAGCGCCTTGCCGATCGACAGCACCGGCACCTGGTAAAGGGCGGCACCGGACAGCAGTACCGCCAGCGAGCTGATCAGGCCGGCGATGCTGCACACCGCGCTGAATACCACCACGCGATCGCTCGGATTGAGATGCTGCGCGGACAGGTTCTGCAGCGCGCGGCAGATGGTGGCTCGCTGCGATTGCACGATCCCCTTCGGCCGGCCGGTGCTGCCAGAGGTGTACAGCACGACGGCGGGTTCATCCGGCGTGGTCGGAGGTCGCAGCCAGTCGTCTGCGGTGGCGCGATTGCTGTCGCGGCGCGGCACGATGCGCGGGACGCCATCGGGCAACGCGATGGCCGATCCAGCGTCCGATACGATGACTGCGGCGACGCCGGAGTCCCGCAGGATGGCAGCGTTGCGCTCCGCCGGATGATCGGCATTGAGCAGGAGCGCGATCCGGGATGCGGCGAGACAGGCGAGCACGCCGACCACCGCATCCGGCGACTGCGGCAACAGCATCGCCACGGCGGCCCCGGCGGGCACAGCCGCGTCGATCTGCCGCGCCAGTGCCAGTGCCCTGCCGCGCAATGCACCGAAGCTGATGCGGTCGGTTCCGTCGGTCAGCGCCAGTGCGGATGGATCGCACGCTGCGACGGACTCGAACAAC
>JBGPND010000188.1:0-10287 GCA_041487355.1 Acetobacteraceae bacterium
AGCACCTCCTTGTCGTCGCGCGAGACCGATTTCGGCGGGATCCGCGCCATCGTCGCGATCACCGACTCTACGTCCTTGGCCGTGATCGTCTTGCGCCGCCGGCTCTCGGGCAGCAGCATTTGCGCCGCCCCCGACTCGTCGATCACGTCGATCGCCTTGTCCGGCAGCTTGCGGTCATGGATGTATTTGGCCGACAGCTCGACCGCGGCGCGGATGGCCTCGTCGGTGTAGCGCACCTTGTGGTGCTTCTCGTAGTTGGCCTTCAGTCCGCGCAGGATCTTCACGGTGTCTTCCAGTGTCGGCTCGTTCACGTCGATCTTCTGGAAGCGGCGGACCAGGGCGCGGTCCTTCTCGAAGTAGTTGCGGAACTCCTTGTAGGTGGTGCTGCCGATGCAGCGCACGGTGCCGGACGCCAGCGCCGGCTTGAGCAGGTTCGAGGCATCCATCGCGCCGCCGCTGGTCGCTCCCGCGCCGATCACCGTGTGGATTTCGTCGATGAACAGGATCGCGCCCTGCTGGTTCTCCAGCTCGGACACCACCGCCTTCAGCCGCTCCTCGAAATCGCCGCGATACCGCGTACCGGCCAGCAGCGCGCCCATGTCCAGCGCATAGATGGTGGAACGGGCCAGCACCTCCGGCACGTCGCCCTCCACGATCCGCTTCGCCAGGCCCTCGGCGATCGCCGTCTTGCCGACGCCCGGATCACCCACGTAGAGCGGGTTGTTCTTGGTGCGGCGGCAGAGAATCTGGATGGTGCGCTCGATCTCAGGTTCGCGGCCGATCAGCGGGTCGATCTTCCCCGCCATCGCCTTCTTGTTCAGGTTGACGCAGTAGTTCGACAGCGCGTCCTGATTGCGTCTGTTCGGCTTCTCCTCGCGCTCCTGCTCCTGGTGGGTCTCAGGCTGGCCGCCGGAGCCCTGCACGGGGCGTTGCGCGGACCGGCCGGGCGCCTTGGCGATGCCGTGGCTGATGAAATTCACCGCATCCAGCCGGGTCATGTCCTGCAACTGCAGGAAATAGACGGCGTGGCTTTCGCGTTCGGAGAACAGCGCCACCAGCACGTTCGCCCCGGTCACCTCGTCGCGGCCAGATGACTGCACGTGGATCGCTGCCCGCTGCACCACGCGCTGGAAGCCCGCGGTGGGCTTCGGATCGCCCGCCCGGTCGGTCGCCAGGCCAGCCAGGTCCTTGTCGAGGAATTCGGACAGATCACCGCGCAGCTTGTCGAGGTCCACCCCGCAGGCACGCAGCACGGTCGCGGCATCGGTGTCGTCGGCCAGGCCGAGCAGCAGGTGCTCCAGCGTCGCATACTCGTGACGGCGCTCACTGGCGAGCGAAAGGGCGCGGTGCAGCGTCTGTTCGAGATTACGTGAAAGCATTGTCGTCGCCGCTCCTACGCGCTGAAGTCTGCTAGCCGGGTCCGATCATCCTCGGCGGCCCGGCGCGCCGTCAACTCGGGCAAAGCCCGTACGCCGTTCCTAGGCCCATTTGGTAGCTAAGCCCTCTACCTTTGCAATCATTCCTTCTCGATCGTGCATTGCAGAGGATGCTGGTTCTGCCGTGCCAAGTCCATGACCTGCGTCACTTTCGTCTCGGCCACCTCATAAGTATAGACGCCACACACACCGACGCCGCGGCGGTGGACGTGCAGCATGATCCTGGTGGCCTCCTCGCGCGATTTCTGGAAAAAACGTTCCAAAACATGAACGACAAACTCCATCGGCGTGTAGTCGTCGTTCAGCATAAGTACCTTGTACATCGCGGGCTTGCGGGTCTTCGGCCGCGCCTTGACCACCACCCCGGTGTTCGGGCCCTCGGTATTGCCATTGCCACCACGCCTGTCGCCGTCGCTCATCGTTCTTCCGCGTCCACTTGTCGCGACATCGCCGCCACGTTCGGGCGATCCTGCCCGACCAGACCGGCGCAGGGTCCCCGCCCCACCGTCTGCCGAAGCACGAACCATATCGGAAGGCGGCGGGGGGATAAAAGAGCATTGACGCGGCAAACATTCGGTTCATGCGTCCCGGCATGAAAAAAGGCCCGGGCGCGCGGCCAGGGCCTTCTTCCATCCGAGCAAGGCCGCCTGGGGGAGGAGACCGGCAGCCTTGCCCGCAATCCGTGGTCGGCCGCGGATCAGGCCGACTTGGCGAACTTCTCCACCGCCAGGCTCACGCGGGCGGTAAGCGGCGCCAGCGTCTGCTCCGTCAGCTTCAGCGACGCATCGGTCAGCCGGCCCGACTCGGCCAGCGTCTTCTCCATCGTCGCCCGGGCGAGGTTGGCCTGCAGGTCGAATGCGTCCTTCAGCGACTTCACCGAAGAGAGTGCCTTGAAGGTGGACATCGTCTCGTCGAACGAGGCCTGCGCGTTGGCGGCGATCTGCTTGCCGATGTCCTGCACCCCGGCGGCCCAGATCTGACCGGACTTCACCATCGCCTCGACGTTGCCCTGGCTGAACACCACGAGCTCCTCGGCCGTCTTCATTGCCTTTTCCATGCCTTCCTTGACCTTTACCTGTGTCTCCGCGAATCCCGCGGTCGCCTGTGCCACGCCGTCCTTCAGCCCGGACACGGTTGTCTCAAAGCCCTTGCTGGCCACGCTCACCGCTGTCTCTCCGGCCGAGGCGGTCGCTTCGATCGTCTTCGCCTTCGTCGTCATGCGCCTGATCTCCTGTATAGGACGGCCGCCGGCGGATGGCTGGGTCGAAGCCGTCGACTTGATTACCGAACTGTTTTGCTGCATTGCAGCACGACCTGCATATAGGCGTCCGCCTGTAGTCGATCAAGCAGATTTTTGTGCAGTGCACAAAACTTCTCCGTCGTGTCTTTGTTGCGCTCGTGGTCGCCTCGCTTGTGCAAGGAATCTCCCATAAGCCATTCAGTTTTTTCTCTTTTCACTCCGATTTCGGCTGGACAGGCGCGGCGGATGGCCCATAGAGTTCCAGCGGACTGCCGGAGGGAAGACGGGAATGGCCGGGATGGAGCGCCATCGACGCAAGTTTGTGCTGCGTCTGGCCGCTCTGGCAGGTGTCCTGGCCGCAGTCGCCGCGGCACTTCCCGGCACCGCCCGGGCGCAAATCGGCTCAGAGCGCTACAGCTCGATCGTGGTCGAGGCCGCCACCGGCAACGTGCTCGAAGCGGCGAACCCCGACGCGACGCGCCATCCGGCGAGCCTGGCCAAGCTGATGACTCTCTATATGGCGTTCGAGGCGCTGCGCGACCGGCGCGTCACGACCGACCAGATGGTGCCCGTGTCCGCCCGCGCCGCCTCAATGGAGCCCTCCAAACTCGGCATCACGCCGGGCACGCGGCTGACCGTGGAAGAGGCCATCCTAGGCCTGGTCACCAAGTCGGCCAACGACGCTGCCGCGGCGCTGGGCGAACTGCTCGGCGGCTCGGAGGAGCGGTTCGCCCAGATGATGACCTTGCGCGCCCGCGCGCTCGGGATGAGCCGCACCACCTTCACCAATGCCTCGGGGCTGCCGGACCCTGATCAATGGTCCACGTCACGGGATCTGGCGATCCTGGCGCGCCACCTGTTGGCGGATTTCCCGGGGTTCTAT
This sequence comes from Acetobacteraceae bacterium, assembly GCA_041487355.1. Classification (GTDB taxonomy): domain Bacteria; phylum Pseudomonadota; class Alphaproteobacteria; order Acetobacterales; family Acetobacteraceae; genus JAMXLO01. The sequence continues at coordinate 3,560 of JBGPND010000188.1, forward strand.
CCGTATTTCAGCACGCGAAGCTTCACGTTCCATCGCCGCGTGATCTTCAACCACGACCGCATGCTCGAATCGTACCCCGGCGCCGACGGAATGAAGACCGGCTACACCGAGGCATCCGGGCACAACCTCGTCACCAGCGCCATACGTGGCGGGGTGCGGCTGATCGGCGTCGTGCTCGGCGCGGCGTCGAACCCCGAGCGCGACGCCCACATGGCCGCATTGCTCAACCAGGGCTTCGAGCAGCTGGACGTGCCAGCGGAGCGAAGGATCACCGTCGCGGGTCGTCTGCCCAGCCTGGTCAGTGCAGCGCGCGCGGCTTCATTGCCTGATCGGCCGGTCCGCCAGGCCGCACATTCCAGACCGGCCCCGCCCGCAAGCGTCTGGGGAATCCAGGTTGGCAGCTATGCCAGCGAGAAAGCCGCGCGAGAGGCCGCACTCAGCGCCCGCCGCGCCGCCGACGGCGGCGAGGCCCGGATCGAACCCGCCGGCCTGCGCGGCAAAACCACCTGGCGCGCGCAGGTCACCGGCCTGACAGCCGCCGAAGCGCAGAGCGCCTGCTCTGTCCTGGCGCGCCACAAGACGCCGTGCATGGTCCTGCGCCCCGACCAGCGGCAGGTGGCCAGCCGGTAACAACCGGTCCCGCATAGGCAATCACGTGGATGGCCTGACGTAATCGACAGCGTAGTGTGATGCATGTGCGTCATCGGTCACCAGACATAGACGCTCAGCCCTGCCGGATCCGTTATCTGGTCGCGCAACCGGGGGCCGAGCTGTCGCGCGTCATCGAGCATCCACAGGACTACGTGCGTGTCGAGCAGATATCTCATGCCGTCGCGCGGAGACGATGAATCATGCGTCGTCATGCCCGCGCAAGCGGGCACCCAGTAAAACCGGCACTCTCGATGGCGGCTCTGGGTTCCCGCTTGCGCGGGAATTGCGATTACAAGTCAAGACCTGCGCTCGGCGGTATCACTTCTGCTCGGCGCCCTCTTCCATGGCCGCGATGACTTCGACGGACGTCTCGTCGAAGTCGGGCGCAATCGCGATCATGCCACGCATGAGACCCAGCGGCCGGCGACCTGCCAATACCGGGGTACCAGTCGAGCAACCGGGCGGTTGCACGCCATCAACACGATCTCCGCGCCCTGCTCCACCGCGCGAAGAAAGCCGGCGAGTCCCTCGCGGAATTCCCTGACCTGAACGGTTCGCGTTGACACCGGCCTGAGGCTCCCTTCCGTGGATACAGAACATGTACGCATCAAGCGTGCAGCATGGGGTGCGCTATGCGGTTTCAGCCTTTGTCGAAAGGAGTCAGCCGGTGGATGCCGGTGTCGTCGGCCACCAGGGCCATGCAGGCCATGCCGATGAACAGCCCGGTTTCGACCACGCCGATCGTCTGACCGATAGCCTGATCCAGCGCCGCTGGATCGGCAATCAGGCCGAAGTCGCAATCGAGGATCAGATTGCCGCCGTCCGTGCGGAAGGGCGAGGCGTGGTCGCCGCCCCGCAGCACCGGATTGGCACCTAGCCGCGCGAGGCGTTCGGCTGTCGTCTGCCAACCGAACGGCACGACCTCCACGGGCAGCTTGGCCGTACCCCCAAGCCGCTCGACCAGTTTCCTCGCATCGGCGACGATCACCAGGCGATCGGACGCCGCGGCGACGATCTTCTCCCGCAGCAAGGCACCGCCGAGGCCCTTGATCAGGTTTAGCGAGCCAACCGCGATCTCGTCCGCCCCATCGATCGTGATGTCCAGCCGGCGGTGTTCGGCAAAGCTGGTGAGCGGGATGCCACCGTCGCGCGCCTGGACAGTGCTGCGCTCCGAGGTGGGAATGCCCAGGATACGCAAGCCTTGGCGGACGCGGCGGATCAGCGCCTCGATGGCAAAGAAGGCCGTCGAGCCGGTTCCGAGGCCGACCACCATGCCGTCCTCCACCAGCGCAGCCGCGGCTTCGGCCGCGGCGCGCTTCTGGGCATCCCGTCCCGCCTCGCGGTCCATCAGCCGCGCACCTCACGAAATACGCGCAGCCAGTTTCCGGCGCAGACCTTTGCCACCTCGACCTCGGTCATCCCACGCGAGCGAAGCGCCTCGGCGATCTCCCCATGGCGCGAAAAGTCCGGCATCTCGGTCCTGGCCGCGCCGGCGGGCAGATCGGTGCCGATCCCGACATGGTCGATTCCCACCGCATCGATCAGGCGGAACAGGTGCCGGATCATGCCGGGCAGCTTCTCCTGCCACAGGACGGCGATCCAGGCGCCGATCACCCCGCCGGTCTCCACCACCATACGGGCGTAGTCAGGACCGATGTAACGGGGATGGTCGCCATCCGGATGCCCGGGCTCCTTCAGGTTGGCGTGGGTGCAGAGGATCGGCTTCGAGGCGGTGGCAACCACGCCGGCCACCGTCGCCTCCGAGCAATGCGCCACATCGACGATGATGCCGAGCCGGTTCATCCGGCGCACCGCCTCGGCACCGAAGCGGGTCAGGCCGCCATGGACCGGCGGGGCCGTCTGAATGTCGCCCGTTTCGTTGACCAGGTAGTGGGTGAGCTGGATTGAGCGAACGCCGCGCGCCTCCAGTGCATCCAGCCGATCGAGGTCGCCTTCCAGGAAGTCGCACCCCTCCACCGCCAGGACGAGGGCAGGGTCCCCGTCGCGTATGTCCGCCGGCTCGCGGGCGATGCGCATACCCGTGGCCTCGAAGCTCGCCAGGTAGTCGTCCACACAGGCCAGGCACTCGCCAGGTTCCGGATCGCGCACCTTCTCCAGCCGCTTCGTCACCGGGTTGCGGCGGATCATCGGCAGGTCGGCGATCGCGGCAACCACGGCGGCAGCCACGCCGCCCGGCCGCATGGTGGCGAGCACGGCGCGATCCACCGGCCCGGTGCGGTTCGGCCGGCCGGCATGGGTGTGCATGTCGATGATCATTGTCGGCGATCAGTACTCAGTGATCAGTGATCCGTAAACAGCCCGATCCCTGGCAGCCTGACCGTCGATCACCGATCGCTGATCACCGGCCTTGCGCCGGGCCGCTCGGTTGCGCATCTTTCCAGTTTCCAGGCAGTGCCTAGGCGGACGGAGAGCAGGGGCGATGGACGGCGGAGCCGACGCGAGACGCATCACGATCCATGCGCCGGAGGATTTCGCCGCCATGCGCGCCGCCGGCCGGTTGGCGGCCGAGGCTCTGGACATGATCGTGCCGCATGTGTGCCCCGGGGTCTCCACCGGCACGCTCGACGCGCTGTGCCACGAGTTCATCATCGCGCATGGCGCGGTGCCGGCGCCGCTGAACTACCGTGGCTATCCGAAGTCGATCTGCACCTCGATCAACCACGTCGTCTGCCACGGCATTCCCGGCGACCGGAAGCTGGAGAACGGCGACATCCTGAACATCGACGTCACGGTGATCCTGGACGGCTGGCACGGCGACTCGTCGCGCATGTATGTCGCCGGTTCGGCGTCGACGCGGGCACGCAACCTGATGGACGTGACCTACGAGGCGATGATGCGCGGCGTGCACGCGGTGAAACCGGGCGCGACGCTGGGCGATATCGGCCATATCATCCAGAACTATGTGGAGAGCCAGCGCTTCAGCGTGGTGCGCGACTTCTGCGGGCATGGCATCGGGCGGCGCTTCCACGAGCCGCCGAACGTGCTGCATTTCGGCCGCCCCGGCGAAGGCCCGGTGCTGCGCCCTGGCATGTTCTTCACCATCGAGCCGATGGTGAACGCCGGCCGGCCGGAGGTGAAGGTGCTGGACGATGGCTGGACCGCGGTGACGCGCGACCGCAGCCTGTCGGCGCAGTTCGAGCACATGATCGGGGTGACTGAAACCGGCTGCGAGATCTTCACGCTTTCGCCCGCCGGACTCGACAAGCCGCCCTACGCGATGGCGTGAGAGAAGCGCTTCACAGACGGGGAGGCGAAGCGGGTGGCCATCGTTTGCGTCAAACTCAGCCGCCCGACCGGGCAAGCAATGCCATAGCGTCCACTTTCCCGCCTGGGAGGCGCGGAAGTTCCCCCATCACGTCGATGCGCGATGGCACCATGTGGTTGGGCAAGCGGCTTCGCAGCATCTGCCGCAAAGACACACCCAGATCGGGATCGACATTCGGTCCGACCGCCACGAAAGCCAACAGCGTTGTGGTCTGGCGCCCGGTGCGCGGCAGGACAATGGCGTCCAGGACACCAGGTGCTTCTCGGATCGCAGCCTCGATTTCCATTGGCTCGACCCGTTGGCCATTGATCTTAACCTGGCGGTCCTTGCGGCCAAGAATGATATAGATCCCGTCGACGGTCTGTCGCGCAATGTCCACAGTGAAGTAAATCCGCTGATCCGGACCCGTCGGATCCGGGATCAGCCGCCCAGGCACGCACCGCCCGTCCTGCCATTCACCCAGCGCGTTGTAGCGGCTTCGAACAATCAGTTCCCCGGGCACGCCAGGTAGGCAGGCGGTGCCGTCGTCATCCAGGATGAGAAAATCGCCGCCGAGTTCCGGATACCCGCCGGGGACACGGACCGGGTCTCTCGTATCATGGAGCGGTATGGGCCAGCGGAGATTTGTCGATTCGGTCGCGCCATCGCCGGTCTCCAGCAAACATCCGGCAGGCAGCACGCTCCGCAGCAATGCGATGTCGGAATGCACCGTCGCCTCGCCGCCCGCGCGGACCAGCCGCAGATGCGAGACGGCCTTGCGTGCCTCGGCCAACTCGAGGACGCTGCGCAGCAGCGATGTGCCGGCCAGGAGCACGGTGATGCGCTCGTTGGCCACGCGGTGGAGCAGCCCGCTGATGCCCTCCTGCCTCATGTTGATCAGATGCGCGGTCGCACCGGCCCGGAGTGGCGCCAACAGGAACCCGATGCCGGAATAGCTAGTGGGCGGTCCGGCGCAGAGCATGATCCGGTCGTCCTCGGTCAGGCTCGCGGCATCGCCACGTCGGTTGGCCCGATAGGCCTCCGTCCGCTGGCTGTGGACCACCAGCTTGGGCTGCCCGGTGCTTCCTGATGTCGGGAGGATGAAGGCTGGTTCGTCCAATCCGAGACGTGATGGTAGCGACAGGGGCGCGGGCTCTTCCACCGTGCCCGGATCGTCCATCGCAAGGACCTGGCGGCCGTCTGCCGCGGCGAGCGCCTCCTCGTCGCCAGCCTGGATGACGACCATTGCGGCATTGGCAGAACGGATGAATTCGGCATTTCGCTCGGGCGGGTGCGCACAATCCAATGCCAGGCATGGACGGCCGGCGATGATGCCGGCGAACAGCCCCCCGGCGCAGCCAGCATAATCCCGCAACAGAAGTGCGATCGGACCACGCGGCGCGGTTGCATTGGCCACAGCGTGACCGAATCGTGCCACCAGATTCCAGAATTGCCGGTAAGTCAGCGTGCGGGTGGCCTCGACGATGGCGGTCCGGTCTGGCTGTCGCTGTACCACCAGCGCGAGCGACTCGACGAGAGAGCGGTCGATGTAAGCATGATCCAAGGGTACAAGGCTGAACGCCCCTGCCTCGGCATATCTGGCGGCGTGGTTATGGGCCTCGCGCCAAGCCTCCGGCGGGGGCAAGTGCGGCCGACCTCGAACCAGCGGATCCGGGTGGTCGGCGGGCGCGGCTTCTGTCATCTCGTTCCTATGTGACACGGGGTCGCCGTGACGTGCAATCCATCTGGGTAACGCAACAGGCGGGAAGCAGGCGTGGCAGATTGCGGCTGGCTGGCATGCCTCGTAGGCTGAGCATCCGCAAGCCAGGAGGATCGTCATGAACGACCACACGACGACGCTGCCGAAGATGAAACTCGCGGTGGCGAGCAAGGAGAATGCGAACTACGTCGCGGGACGGCGTGCGTTCTTCAAGTATCGCGATCTCGGCGTGACCGAGGGCACCAACGGGTTCATGCGCGCCCAGGTGACGTCGGCCGAGCAGGGGATGTCGAAGCCCACCGGCTGGCACATCCACAAGTGCCAGGCGCAGTTCGTCTACATGCTGAGCGGCTCGATCGACCTGGAGTTCGAGGACCGCAAGGTGCGCATCAAGGCGGGCGACTCGATCATGATCCCCGGCGGGACGCCGCACAACGAGACCGGCACCTCCGACACGTTCGAACTGCTGGAGATCTCCGTCCCGGCGGATATGGGCACCGAGCCCTGCGACCCGCCGGCCGGGCATTAACCGCCGCCCAACCAATTTGCCGCATGGCTGGGGTGTGGCAGCCCCAACCTGCGGATTATCGCGCCAGAAGCAGCCGCCCGGCTCCGCCGAGCCGCCAGACCTGTTCGACGGCCAGGCGCTGGTCGATGCGCGGAAGCCGTTTGGCGTCGAGGGCCACCGGCGGCGGCTGCGCGAGCGCCTGTTGACCGCGGGACCGGAAGCGCTCGCCGATCATGAGATGCTGGAGATCGTGCTGTTCGCCCTGCCGCGGCGCGACACCAAGTCGATCGCCCGCGCGCTCATCACGCAGTTCGGCAGCTTCGCCCGCGTGATCGCCGCACCCGTGCAGGAGCTACTCACGGTCGAAGGGTTGGGGGAGGCCGGAGCCGCGACGCTGAAGTCAGTGCACGCGGCGGCACTGCGTCTGTTGCGCGCGGAGGTCATCGATCAGCCGGTGCTGACCACCTGGGACCGGCTGATGGCCTATCTGAACGCCGCGTTGTCGCGCGAGCGGGTGGAGCAGTTCCGCGTGCTGTTCCTCGACAACCGCAATCGGCTGCTGGCGGACGAAGCGCAGCAGCGCG
>JBGPND010000189.1:0-10224 GCA_041487355.1 Acetobacteraceae bacterium
ATCGGCGAGTTTGTCGATACACCGACGAATTTGCTGATACACAATACCCGTAGATGCCGGGATCAAGCCCCGGCATGATGTGTGCGGGCGGTGCCGACAGGTCAGAGCGTCGCCCGTTGCTGTAAGTCTGACCCCGAGGAGGAATCGCAGCATGGAAATCCAGGCACTCGGCTATCTCGGCATCGGCACCGCCAGGCTCGACGACTGGTCGGACTTCGCAACCGGGTGGCTCGGGATGCAGGCGGTGGATCGCGGCTCCGGTGTGCGCTCGTTCCGCATGGATGACCGCAAGCAGCGTCTGGTGATCGACCGGACGCTGGCAGAGGGCGAGCGGTATTTCGGCTGGGAAGTGGCGGATGCCGCATCGCTCGATGCCCTGGCCGCGCGGCTCGAGGTTGCCGGCGTGGCGGTGAAGCGCGAGCCGGCCGCACTCGCCGACCAGCGCTTCGTGCGCGGGCTGATCTCGTTCGCCGATCCCGCGGGCAACCGGCTGGAGGCGTTCCACGGCGCGCAGATCGCCGATGAACCGTTCCGTCCCGGCCGCTCCATCTCCGGCTTCCGCACCGGGCCGCTCGGCATGGGGCACGCGGTGCTGATGGTGCCGAGCATCGACGCGGCGCTGCCGTTCTATCGCGACATGCTCGGCTTCCGCATCAGCGACTACATCCGCGCGCCAATCTCCGCATATTTCCTGCACGTCAATCCGCGCCATCACAGCCTGGCGCTGTTCGAGGGCGGCCGCAGCGGCATGCATCATTTGATGGTGGAGCTGTTCTCGTTCGACGATGTGGGGCAGGGCTACGACATCGCGCTCGGCGAGCAGGAGCGGATTGTCGCGACGCTCGGGCGGCACCCGAACGATCTGGTGACGTCGTTCTATGTCCGCACGCCGTCCGACATTCTGGTGGAGTACGGCTGGGGCGGGCGCGAGGTGGACGATGCGACGTGGCAGCCTTCGGAGATGACCAGCGTCGGCAGCTACTGGGGGCATCACGGACTGTTTAGTTCACTCGCCGGCGATGCGCCGCCGCCCGATCATTCGCCGCCCGCGGCGCCGCCGGAAGGCAGACGTGCGCCGCTGCAGGTGATGGAGGGCAACTACCAGCGGATGCACGGCGTGTGTCCCTGGTGGGATTCTCTGTAGGGCGGGTTAGCCGGAGGCGTAACCCGCCGCGTTCCGGGGATGTGGCGGAATGCGCTGCGCTTTTCCGCCCTACGGGACCGCGCGTTGTCGCCGTGCCTAGGCTGGCGCTAGGCTCGCCGGCAAACGTCCAGTGCAGGCCAGGGAAGGAGACGAACCGCCATGCTGTCTAGCGAGGAAAACGAACTCGTCACCCGGGTGGGACCAGGCACCCCGATGGGCAACACGCTGCGCCGGTACTGGATTCCCGCGCTGCTCTCTCACGAGATCCCCAATCCGGATTGTCCGCCGGTTCGCATCCGCCTACTCGGCGAAGACCTGGTGGCGTTCCGCGACAGCGAAGGCCGCATCGGGCTGCTCGATGAATTCTGCCCGCATCGCCGCGCCTCGCTGTTTTTCGCGCGCAACGAGGAATGCGGGCTGCGCTGCGTCTATCACGGCTGGAAGTTCGACGTCGCCGGCACCTGCGTCGACATGATGAACGAACCGGAAGAGAACGACTTCAAGCACAAAGTCCGCATCACCGCCTATCCCACCTGCGAGCTCGGCGACATCGTCTGGGCCTATCTCGGCCCGCCCGAGCGCATGCCGCCGCTGCCGAAATTCGCCTGGACCCAGGCGCCGGAAGCCAATCGGCACGTCACGAAAGTCATCCAGGAGTGCAACTGGCTGCAGGGGCTGGAAGGCGGCATCGACACCTCGCACGCGCCGATCATGCACCGGCTGCTGTCGGAGACCTCCACGCGCGGCGGGTTCAAGCCGTCCAATCCGTTCGTGCGCGGCAAGGCGCCCAACCTTTTGGTCGACATCACCGACTACGGCTACCAGTACGCCGGCATCCGTCCGCTCGGCGAGGCGGAGATGCACATCCGCACCTACCACTTCATCATGCCGTTCCATCAGATCCGCCCATCGAAGTCGGAGAGCGGGCTGGCGTTGGATGCGGGCCATATCTGGGTGCCGATCGATGACGAGAACACCGCGGTCTACAACTGGGGATACTGCCCCGACGGGCGATTGAGCGAGGAGGACCGGCTCGAGCGCGGCCTCGGCAACGGCCCGCTGCATGTCGATCCGAGGACGTTCCGGTCCAAGGCGAACCGGTCGAACAACTACCTGCTCGATCGCGAGGTGCAGCGCGCAGAGAGCTATACCGGCATCGACGGCATCAACGTGCAGGATCGCGCGATCCAGGAAAGCATGGGACGCATCGTCGATCGCTCGAAGGAGCATCTCGGCCCGGCCGACAAGGCGATCATCCAGGCGCGCAAGCTGCTGCGCCAGGCGGTGAAGACGGTCGAAGCCGGCGGCACGCCGGACGGCACCGGCACCAGCTACTACACGCTGCGCGCGCACGAGGCGGTGCTGCCGCGCAATGTCGACTGGCGGGCGGAGCTGACGCCGGAGATGCAGCGGGAAGCGATCCTGCAGACGGTGTGACGGTTACGCTGCTGCTGCCAACGCGCGGAACGCGGGCAGGTCGATTGCATGCGGGCCGAGCACCGTTACCTCGGCATTGGCCAGCAGCTTCAGGCAGTCCGCGTCCTCCGCGACGGCGAGAGCGCGCTGTGTCGCTTCGCTCTCTCGTGCGGCTGCGTCGAGCATGTTGCGCAGCTCGGCCGGCAATGCGTCGAAGCGCGCGCGATTGACCAGCAGCAGTGCGATCCCCAGCAGATGCCCGGTCAGGCTGACATGCTTGTGGTGCGCCTGCAGTCCGAAATTCACCATGTTGGTGAGGGGGTTCTCCTGCGCATCTACCGTGCGCTCCGCCACTGCGCGCGGCAGGTCCGCGACATCGATGTACATCGGCCGGAAGCCGAGCCGGCGGAACGCATCCTGGTGTTGCGCGTTGTCGAGCGTGCGCAGGCTGAGGCCGGCACAGTCGGCCGGCGTGCGGATCGGGCGTACGCCGTTGCTGATGTGGCGGATGCCGTTGTCCCAGTAGCCCAGAACGCGATATGCCGTTGCGGCGGCAACTTGTGCCGCGAGCGACGCCCCGGCGTCTCCATCCAACGCGGCGAAGCTGGCTTCGCGCGACCCAGCCTGGAACGGTTGGTCGAATACGCCGAGTTCCGGCACCCGGCCGGCGAGGTAGCTCGAGGCGAAGTAGCAGCCGTCCAGCTCGCCGCTCTCCACCATGATCAGCAGATCGGCGGCCTTGCGGCCGAGGCTGACGATGCTGTCGGTGACCGTGATGCCCAGCGCACTGCCCGAGCGCCTGGCAACGCTGTCACGCAGGGCGTAAAGCGCACGCGTATGGACGGACCGGGCCGGCTGGTAGCCGGCGAAATGCAAGGTGATCATCGGCGCATTATACCGAAAAGCTGGCGATTGAACCACCGAAGCTGCGCCCCCGGAAGGCTGGTGGTTTCGACGCACATGAAAGACGAAACCAAACGGTATTGGCCGACAATTGAATCGACAGCCAATTCTATCCCGAGTGAGTAGTTACCCTCATATATCCTGGGTGAGTAATTACCCTCATTCGGGTAAATAGTTAATTTTGGAAGCATTGAATTCCCGGCGGTTGTCGCTATGTCGATATCAAAATTTCCGCCGGTCAGTTATGGCATTTACTATTCCGTGTTTGTCCGACATTGATCCTGACGCCTGGCAGACCCGGACATCCACAAGAAAGGCATTGACCATGAACATGATCACCAAACTCACCCTGGTCGGCACGTTGGCTTTGCTCGCCGCTTGCGGCTCAAGCGAGCCGGGCCGCGTGCAAGGCGGCGCCGCGGCCGGGGCTGCCACCGGTGCAACGGTCGGCCTGGTCGGCGGTCCTGTGGGCGTCGTCGCCGGTGCGGTGATCGGCGGCGGGGCTGGCGCGATCACGGGTGCCAGCACCAGCCCGAGGGATGTGAACCTCGGCGAACCTGTGTGGAAAAGGTAGTAGCCTGAAATCGCCCGACGCATGTCGAGCGAGGCCCGGCGGTGTCGTCGAGATGTATTGCTGCTCTGCCATTTGATGCCGCGCGCGGGCAGGTGACGCAGAAATCATCCATCCGCGGGCTGTGCGGACGTTTCGGCGGAATCTGAGGCATGCGACCGGCTTCGCAACGCCGATGGGTCACTACCGAAACGAGGTAGCACTTGACCGCCGCGCAGGCACCGCGCAAGCCCGTCCGATGCTGACCCGTCTGCTGCCCTGGCGCCGGCCCCGCATCAATGTGGTCGAGATGCATGGCCTCATCGCCCCGCGCCCCGGCGCGCTGGGCGCAGGGACCATGGCGCCGCTGATCGATCGCGCCTTCCGTGCAGCGCGCGGCCAGCCGGTCATCCTCGATATCGAAAGCCCCGGCGGGTCGCCAGTGCAGTCGGACCTGATCGCCGCGCTGATCCGCCGCCGTGCCGACGAACATAAGGTCCGCGTGCATGCGGTGATCCGCGAGGTCGGCGCTTCGGGCGGCTACTGGCTCGCCTGCGCCGCGGACGAGATCCACGCCAACCCGATGAGCATCGTCGGTTCGATCGGCGTGCGTGGCGGAGGCTTCGGCTTCCCCGACATGCTGGTACGCATCGGTGTTGAACGACGGCTCTATACCGCCGGCGCCAAGAAGGCGCGGCTCGATCCGTTCAGTCCGGAAAAGCCGGAGGATGTCGCCTTCGTACAGGGCCTGCTCGATGCACTACACGAACGCTTCAAGTCCTGGGTGCGTTCGCGCCGCGGCGGCAGGCTGAAGGGCGACGAAGCAACGTTGTTCGACGGCAGCTTCATGCTCGGCGAGCGTGCGCTGGAACTCGGCCTGATCGATGGTTTCGCCGACATCGACAGCCTGGTGCGCAAGCTCGGCGGCGAGCGCATGAAGACACGCGTGTTCCGTCCCCGCCGCCGCGGCCTGCTGCGACGGCTGCCGGGACTTGCGATCGACGCATTGTTCGACGCGATCGAGGAACGGAGTTGGCGGAGCGGCCTGTGGCTTTAGAGCAGGTTCAGGCTGCCCGGAATCGATGTGCTGCCCGGCGCACCGGCCACTCCATCATCGTCATGGCGGGCCTGCGCCCGCCATGACGGTAGAGAGAGCCGATGCTGTAGTTTAGTGACGCGGAATAGATGGGCCGGGTCTCCATCTCCGCATCCTCTGCGTCTCTGCGGTGAATACTGCTTCCTAGCTTGCTTGCCTCTAGCCTCTCCCGATGAACGGCATCTTCGTCGCCATGATGGTGACGAACTGCACGTTGGATTCGAGCGGCAGGTTGGCCATGAACAGCACCTGCTGGCCGACATGGTTCACGTCCATGCGGGCCTCGACCATCATCTGGCCATTGGGCTGCTTCTGGCCGTTCTCCGAGCGGCGCGTCATCGGCGTGACCGCGTTGCCGATGTCGATCTGGCCGCTGCAGATGTCGAACTCGCGGCCGTCCAGCGCGATCGAGCGGGTCATTCCGGTCACCGCGTGCTTGGTCGTGGTGTAGGCCGCCGAACCCGGCCGCGGCACATGCGCCGAGATCGAACCGTTGTTGATGATCCGACCGCCGCGCGGCGACTGGTCGCGCATCATGCGGAACGCCGCGTTGGCGCACAGGAACATCGCGTTCAGGTTCACCGCGACGACCCTCTGCCACATCTCCCAGGTGAAGTCGCCGAAGTTTGTGGAGGGCACGTTGCCGCCGGCGTTGTTGAAAAGCATGTCAACGCGGCCGAAGTTCTGTTTGATCTGCGCGAACAGGTTGGCGACCTGATCGGGGTTGGTGACATCAGTCGGCACGACCAGGGCCTTGCCGGCGGTCTTCATGCCGGCGGTCTCCTCCAGCATCTCCTTGCGCCGGCCGCACAGCGCCACCGACCAGCCATCGTTCATCAGCGCCAGCGCCGATGCACGCCCGATGCCGCTGCCGGACCCCGTGATGACGGCAACACGATCTGCCATGGTGTTTCTCCCCTTCGGTTCATGTTGGCTCGCTGCATTGTGGACCTTGGTTGCGGAGCGGGGAAGATGGTGCAAGCCTCGGCCACGACGCTTGGGGAGGACTTGCATGCCGCGGTTTGCCGCGATCGGGCTGGATCATCGTCACATCTATGACCTCACGCAGGACCTGCTCGACGAAGGTGCCGAGTGCGTCGGCTACAACCCGGACACCACCGATCAGCGTGTGCTCGCCGGGTTCCGCAAGCGGTTCCCGCATGTGCCGGCGGCGGAAACCGTGCGGCTCTTGGATGATCCGTCGATCGATTTCGTGGTGATCGCCGCACGGCCATGCGATCGCGCCGAGCTTGCGGTCGCGGCGATGCGGTGCGGCAAGGACGTGATGGTCGACAAGCCCGGCATCACCACACTGGAGCAGCTTGCGGCGGTGGAACGCGCGGTCGCCGAGACGGGGCGCATCTGGTCGGTCTGCCTCGGCCGCCTCGCCTCGCCCGCGGTGCAGGAGGCGCTGCGCATCGTGCGCTCCGGCGAGATCGGCCGGCTGGTGCACACCACGGCGCTGTTGCCGCATCGGCTGAACCGCGCGCTGCGGCCGTCGTGGTTCTTCGACCGGCCGGCCTATGGCGGCATCATCAACGACATCGGCGTGCACTCGATCGATCAGTTCCTCGCCTTCGCCGATGCCGCCGACGCCGAGATCGTGATGAGCAGCATCGGCGCGTTTGGTACCGAGCCCGAAGGCTTCGAGGATTTCGCCGAACTTGTCCTGGCCACGCCGTCGGTGCGCGGCTATGTGCGGCTCGACTGGTTCACGCCGGACGGCCTGCCCACCTGGGGCGATGGGCGCTTCTTCGTCGTCGGCACCGAAGGCACGCTGGAGCTGCGCAAGAACCTCGATATCGAGGGCCGCGAAGGCACCGACCACCTGTTCGTCGCCAACCGCACCGCCACGCGCTACCTCGACTGTAGCAAGCTGCCGGTGACGTATTACCGGAATTTCCTGCGCGACATCGCGGAAAGGACGGAAACAGCCATGCCGCAGCGCCAGGTGTTCTCGGTCTGCCGGCTCGCGTTGCAGGCGCAGGCGCAGGCGATTCGCTACACGGCGAAGCGGCCGTGATCGGCATTGCCGTCATCGGGCTGGGCAATGCGCTGCAGCCGCATGCGCGCAGCCTGGTGGATCTCGCCGACCGCGTGCGCGTGGTCTGGGCCGCGGCGAGCAGCGACGCAAGGTTGAAAGACGTTGCGGACCGCTACGGGTTTCCCACCACCACCGACATCGCGCGCGCCATCGCGGATCCGGCGGTCGACGCGGTCATGATACTGACGCCGGCGAACGCGCATCTGCCGATCGCGGAAGCTGCATTTGCCGCCGGCAAGCACGTGCTGTGCGAGAAGCCGCTGGAAGTGTCGCTCGAGCGCGGCGAGCGGCTGGTCGCGGCCGGGCGGCGCGCGAACCGCCGCCTCGGCATCTGCCTGCAGCTTCGCTTCCGCATCGGCAGCCGGCGGCTGCACGAGGTGCTGACGGAGAGTGCGCTCGGCGACGTTCAGGCGGCAACGATGATGGTGCCGTGGTGGCGGACGCAGGCCTACTACGACGAACCGGGCCGCGGCGTGAGGGCGCGTGACGGCGGCGGCGTGCTGATCACGCAGGCGATCCACACGCTCGATCTGTTCCGCTGGCTGGTGGGGGTCGAGAGCATCGAAGCGGCCCAGGTGCGCACCACGGCGCTGCACCGGATGGAAACCGAAGACTACGCATCCGCCCTGGTGCGCCTGGGCAACGGCGCGCCCGGCACGATCATCGCCACTGTGGCTGCCTATCCTGGCTGCCCCGAATCGATTCACATCATCGGCTCGAACGGCACCGCGCGGCTGGAAGGCGGCAGTCTGCGACTGTCCTTCCTGGATGGGCGGGAGGAGGTGCTGGCAGATGCGTCGGGTTCGGGCAGCGGCGCGAACGTAATGAGCTTCTCGCATGAGGCGCACAAGGCGGTGCTGAGCGACTTTCTCGATGCGATCGAACAGGGGCGCGACCCCGCGATCCCTGGCGAGGAGGCGCTGGCAACGCAGCGAGTGATCGAAGCCATCCTGGCGCGCGGCGCAGCTGACGTCCGCCCCCCGGTCGTGGCATAGCGGCAACGGGATAATCTGCGTCCAGGAAAAGATCCATGAGCAAGCAACGACTTCTGGCGATTGGTGCCAGTCTGACACTCGGCGCGGCAGTCAGCACTGTGGCGGCCGGGGCCACACTCGATGTCAGAACCGGCTTATGGGAAGTGACATCGACCGGCGAGACCACCGGCATGCCGCCGATTCCGCCGGAAGCCCTGGCCAGGATGCCACCGCAGCAGCGCGCCCAGGTCCAGGCGTCGATCGCGGCGGCGATGGGACAGTCGAGCAAGCCGGATGTCACCCGCTCCTGCATAACCGAGAAGACGCTGCAGCGCGGCATGGACTTCAATGAGCGGGAACGCGCCAATTGCAAGCGGACCTTGCTCAGCAGTTCGTCGAGCCAGATCGACGTGCGCATGGAATGCACCGGCAGCGAGAAAACGAACGGAACCTTCCATATCGAGGCAATCGATCGCCAGGCGATTCGCGGCAACTTAAACCTTGTCGTCACCAACGGTGCCAATACCATGACTATCAGGCGCACCATGCAGGGCAAGTGGCTCGGCAGCGACTGTGGTGGCGTGAAGCCGGTGGAGGAATAGCGCCTCGCCCGTTTGACCGGATAGGCTGTCTGGACGACGCTCTGCTCCGCGTAATGGGAGGAGCACGGACATGCAGGACCTGCTGCCACTGGCGGAGAAGCTTGGCGCGCGGCTGAAGGCGCGCGGCGATACCATCGCGATCGCGGAATCCTCGACGGGTGGGCTGATCTCGGCGGCGCTGCTGTCGGTGGCCGGCGCGTCGGCCTATTTCCGCGGCGGCAGCGTGATCTACACGCACTACGCCCGCTCCGGTTTCCTGGATATTCCGAACCCTTTGCCGGGCGGCATGCGCGCCTCGTCGGAGCCCTATGCAGCCTTGCTTGCCAGCACGGTGCGCAGCCGTCTCGGTTCGACCTGGGGGTTGAGCGAGACGGGTGCGACGGGACCGACCGGCAACCGCTATGGCGACGCGGCCGGCCACACCTGCATCGGCCTGGAAGGCCCGAACTTCTCGCGCGCGATCACGCTGGAGACCGGCAGCGCGGACCGCGTGGCCAACATGCGTGCGTTCGCGAAGCGCGCACTCGATCTGCTGGCGGAAGCCCTCGGGTAGCAGTCAGCGCGCCGCGATGTGCGGGCGGTCGCCGAGCAGGGCGGCGATCGTCGGCTCCATCGCCGCGGCCATCAGCGCCTGGCCCTGTGCGCTGGGATGCAGCGGCGCGTGTGGCGGCGTCTGCTTCGGATCGAAGAAGAGATCGCGGTTCAGCCTGCCGTCCTTCATGAACACGTGGCCGACGTCGAGGAAGGTCACGTCGCTGGCGTGGCCGTATCGGGTTGCCAGCGCCCGGTTCACCGTGACAGTCGTGTCGGTGGCCCAGGCAGAGCGGTCGCTCGGCAGAATGCCGAGCAGCAGCAGCTTGGTGTGCGGCAGACGGCGGCGCAGTTGCGCGACGATGGCATCGATGCCGGCGATCGTGTCCTCCGCCGACCAGTGCAGGCGGCCGAGGTTGTTGGCGCCGATCAGGATGACCGCAGCCTTCGGCGCAATGCCGGCGACCTCGCCGTTTTCGATGCGCCAGAGCAGGTGCGCCGTCGTGTCGCCGGTGAAGCCGAGATTGATCGCGTTGCGGTCGCCATAGAAGCGCTGCCAGATCGGCGCGAAATCCTGCCAGTCGGGCGGGCCGTGTTTTTCCCAGTCCTGGGTGATGGAATCGCCGAGGAAGACCAGATCGACACGGCCCTTGCGCAGCTCTTCCAGCCTGGCCTCGTGGCGGGCGCGCCACCAGGGCAGGTCCGTGCGCGACAGCGGCGTGGCGGCGAGAACGTTGTGCGGATGCGGCGCCGGGCTGGCACCGCACAGCAACAGCAGAACCGCCGCCAGGCAGAGGCGCAGGATGGGTCGCATGGTCGGCGAATCCGTCGAGGGTCGTATGCGGCGCCTCTATAGCCGAAGCGCGCCTCCCCTGTCATTGCGAGGAGCGCAGCGACGCGGCAATCTCGGTCAAGGTGCGCAACCCGACCGAGATTGCCGCGTCGCTGCGCTCCTCGCAATGAC
>JBGPND010000190.1:0-10198 GCA_041487355.1 Acetobacteraceae bacterium
AGCGCGGTGATCAGCACGATGTCGCCGACCGTGGCCTGTCCCTGCTGCCACAGCAGGATGCCCCAGGCGACCACGCCGGCGATCAGCGCGGCGGTGATCACGGCATGGATCAGGCGCAGCTTCTCCAGGTAGAGCAGGCTGGCGCGCCGCGCTCCCATCTCGAGGCCGATCGTGGCGCCGATGCGCCGCTGTTCGCGGAACGTGGCGCCGAACGCCCGCACCACGCCCATGTTGCCGATCACGTCGACCAGCTCGCCGTCCACGGCCGCCGCCTTGGTTGCGAAGCTGCGGTGCAACGGCGTCCCGCGGCGTGCGAGGTGGAACACCAGCGCGCCGAGCCCGGCGGCCACGCCGACCAGCGCGCCCGCCATGGTCGGGTTCACCGCGCCGATGAAGAAGATGGAGCAGACCACTCCCACGCAGGGCGGCAGCACGTTCCACGACCCGGTATTCTCGGTGGTGAAGGCGGCATTGGCGGTCGCGGTGATGCGGCTGGCCAGCGCACCCGGCAGACGCTCGGCGAAGTAGCTCGGCGAGTGGCCGGCGAGATAGCCGAACAGGTCACGCCTGATGTCGCCGGTCACTGCCACATAGGTGTAGGCCGCCGCCCAGCCACCGACGCGCCACAGCAGATTGTCGGCGGCGACCAGCGTGCACAGCAGGGCGAAGGCCCACCAGATGCGGCCGTCGTTGGTCGGGCCGGCGGCGACGATGTCGATCAGGTGCTTGAGCCCGTACTGGGCGGAGACGGCGCAGATGACCGCCACCAGCACGGAAACGAAGACGATTGCATGGCCGCAGGGATGGCGGCGCACGTAATGCCACAGGAAGCCGATCGGGCGCGCGCGCAGGCGCGACAACTCGGCCGCGTCTTGCCCCAATTCCGCCGCATTCTCCGCCATGTCACCCGGCCCGTTGGCTCATTTCCGGCAGGCAACCTGCCGATTTTTCGCCACATTTCCAATCTATAACGACAAAGTGATAAGCGCGAGCCCTGCGCAAAGTCAAGCGTCAGAAAAGCAGCGCTGATTACTGTTGAACACATAGAAAAACTCGGGGCCCGCCTTCATGCGTATTGCTCAAATCTCTCCGCTCTTCGAAGCGGTGCCGCCCAAGCTGTACGGTGGCACTGAGCGCGTGGTCTATTCCCTCACCGAGGAGCTGGTCGCGATGGGTCACGACGTGACCCTGTTCGCCAGCGGTGATTCGGTCACATCAGCCAAGCTGGCGCCGATGCGCGACCAGGCGCTGCGGCTCGATCCCACGGTGACCGACTGGATCGCCATCTACATGCGGATGATGGAGCTGATCTATCGCCGCGCCGACGAGTTCGACGTGCTGCACTTCCACACCGACTACTTCCCGCTGTCGCTGTTCAGCCGCCAGCGCACGCCGTTCCTCACCACGCTGCACGGCCGGCTCGACATCCCGGAGTTCAAGGACGTCTATGAGCTGTTCGACGCGCCGTTCGTGTCGATCTCCGACAGCCAGCGCCGGCCGATCCCCCGCCTCAACTGGGTCCGCACGGTGCATCACGGCATGCCGGCGGACCTGCTCACGCCGCAGCCGGTGAAACAGCGGTACCTGGCTTTCCTCGGCCGCATCTCGCCGGAGAAGGGCGTGGACAAGGCGATCCGCATTGCCGGCGCGTCCGGCATGCCCCTGATGATCGCCGCCAAGGTCGACAACGCCGACCGTGCCTACTACGAGAGCGAGATCGAGCCGCTGATCAGGCAGAGCCCGCATGTCGAGTTCATCGGCGAGATCAACGACAGCCAGAAGCCGGCGTTCCTGTCCGGCGCCCATGCGCTGCTGTTCCCGATCGACTGGCCGGAGCCGTTCGGCTTGGTGATGATCGAATCGATGGCCTGCGGCACGCCGGTGATCGCCTTCAACCGCGGCTCGGTGCCCGAAGTGATCGACGACGGGTTGACCGGCTTCATCGTGCACGACGAGGCAACCGCCATCGCCGCGGTCGATCGGCTGGGCGAGCTGGACAGGGGCCAGGTGCGCCAGCAGTTCGAGCGCCGCTTCACCGCCCGCCGCATGGCCGAGGACTATCTCGACCTCTACGAGGAGCTGTGCATGGCAAATGCCCCGCGGCTGCGCGCGGTCACCGGCTGACATCGCACCAGCGTGACGGTAACATGAAGGCCGGGCAGGCCACCTGCCCGGCCTTCGCTTTTCCGGCTTCACCGTTACGGCGTTGAGAGGCTCAGATCGATCCATGATGGCCGTGCGCTGCTGGATCGGGCTCAATGCGCTCAGCTTCTTCACCGCGGCGGTGCAGACCGGGTTCGGGCCGTTCTTTTCAGTCTATCTGACAGAGCAGGGCTGGAGCCAAAGCGATATTGGCCTGGCACTCAGCATCGGCACCGCCTCCGCCCTGGCCTTCCAGCTCCCGGCCGGTGCGCTGGTCGATCTGATCCGGCACAAGCGCTTCGCCAACGGCATGGGCCTCATGCTGATCGGCGTCAGCGCCGTGATGCTGGTGGCCGAGCCCACGCAATCGGCGGTGTGGACTGCGCTGATCGTGCACTCGATCGGTAGCTGCATCCTCGGGCCGGCCATCGCCGCTCTCACGCTCGCGCTATGCGGCCAGGCTGCCTTCGGCGAGCGGATCGGAACCAATGCCCGCTACGCCTCGCTGGGCAGTGCGCTTGCCGCCGCGCTATTCGGCGCGCTTGCCTACTCTTTCTCAAACCGTGCGGTGTTCATCGCGACCGCGATCCTGTGTCTGCCGGCCATTACGACACTGCGCCTGTTCCGCGACAGCGACCGTGTCTTCCCGGTGGATCATCCGGCTCTGCTCACCGCCAGCGAACTCAGGGAACGGCAACTGCATCCCTGGCATATCTTCCGTGAGCCGGCGCTGCATGTCTTCGCCGTGTGTGCCGTTCTATTCAATGTGTCGAACGCGGCCATGCTGCCACTCGCTCTGAACGAGTTGGCAAAGCGCACGGGCGAGGCTGGATTTGTCGTGTCGGCGGCGATCATCGTGCCGCAAGTCGTCGTGGCGCTGTGCTCGCCATGGGTGGGGCGACTGGCACAGGGCATCGGCCGTCGGCCTATCCTGCTGGTCGGCTTCGCGGCGCTGCCGGTCCGCGGGCTGTTATTCGCCACCCTGCCTGACGCCGTGCCGCTGGTGGCAATGCAGACGCTGGACGGGGTCAGCGCGACGATGTTCGGGCTGATGGTGCCACTGATCGCGGCGGACGTTACGCGGCGGACCGGCTTCCTCAATCTCGCAATCAGCTCGATCGGCCTGGCCTCGGGTCTGGGTGCCACATTCAGCACGACGGCGGCCGGTTGGCTGGCCGACACAGCGGGAACACCAGCCGCCTTTCTTGGCCTCGCGCTCGTCGGGCTCGCCGCGCTGGCACTGGTCTGGACCCTCATGCCGGAAACCAGGCCCGACAAGCCGTTCACCGGGACGCCAGCCGCGGTCACCGCCTGATCCCTCTTGCGATCCGGGCTCTCTGTGGGCCTGATGGCGGCAATCGAGTGGGGGGAAGACCGATGCAAGAAGCGCCGCACCTGACCGAGCTGACCGGCGACTACCAGTGCCTGCACGAATTCATCCTCGCGGCGCGGGCGAAGGTCGACAGCAATATCTGGGGCTATCTGATTGGCGCCACCGAGAGCGAGACGACGTTGCGGCGCAATCGCGCGGCGCTGGATGCGATCGCGCTGCGCCCGCGCGTGCTGCGCGACGTCTCCATGGTGGACTGCACCACGAGCTTCCTCGGCATGAAGCTGCGGCTGCCGGTCATGCTGGCGCCGGTCGGCTCGCTAGAATCCTTCCATCCCGGTGGCGCCGCGACCGCCGGCCGTGGCGCCACAGAATTCGGCGTGCCGATCATCGTCAGCTCGGTGACCAGGCCGGGCCTCGAGGAGGCCGCGAAGGCGGCGACGGGACCGAAGATCTTCCAGCTCTATGTGCGCGGCGACGACGCCTGGGTGGACGACATCGTGCGGCGCGCGGTGGATGCCGGCTACAACGCGTTCTGCATCACGGTGGACACCGCCGCCTACAGCCGGCGCGAGCGCGACATCGCGGCGCGTTTCGTCAAGTCGTGGCGCGCGGCGGCCACCGGCCATTCGCACCAGGCGAGCTTCTCCTGGGACAACGTGAAGCGCTTCAAGGACAAGCATCGGATTCCGCTGATCCTGAAGGGCATCGCCACCGGCGAGGACGCCGCGATCGCCTGCGAGCATGGCGTCGACGTGGTGTATGTGTCGAACCATGGTGGCCGCCAGCTCGATCATGGCCGCGGCTCGATGGACGTGTTGCCGGAGGTGATGGACGCGGTGCGCGGCCGGGCGCGCGTGATGATCGACGGCAGCATCTCGCGCGGCACCGACGTGGTGAAGGCGATCGCGCTGGGTGCCGATGCGGTCGCGGTGGGCCGGCTGTATTGCTACGCCCTGGCGGCGGAAGGCGATGCCGGCGTGCACCGGATGCTGGAGATTCTCGAACAGGAGGTAGCGGTGGCGATGGCACTGGCGGGCGCTCGGAGCCTTGCGGAGCTCAACCGGTCGTTCCTGCATTTCGGCGTGCCGCCGGTGACGGCGCCGCATGTGCACAGCGCCTTCCCGCTGCTGTTTCCCACGCCTGAGGCACCGCGCTAGCATCCGACGATAGAGCAAGGGCAATCGAGCGAGCGTAGGGCGGAAAAGCGCAGCGCATTCCGCCAGTTCCGGATGGTAGGGCGGGTTACGCCTTCGGCTAACCCGCCCTACCATCCGGCAATCGAGCAAAGGAGGAAACCATGCGCGGCGTAGTGTTTACCGGCGGTCGTGAGCTGGAGACGATGGAGTTTCCCGACCCCACACCTGGTCCGGACGAGGTGGTGGTCGAGATGAAGGCCTCTGGCATGTGCGGCAGTGACCTGCACCAGTACCGTCGGCCGAAGGGAACGACGCGCGCCGCGACGGGCTTCCCGCAGAACCCCGATCCGGTGATCGCCGGGCACGAACCGTGCGGCGTGGTGGCCGCGGTGGGTCCCGGCGTGTCGGAGAAGGAAGCGCGCGTCGGTGCCAGGGTGATGGTGCACCACTACCAGGGCTGCACGCAGTGCAATCACTGCCGCTCCGGTTGGCAGCAGCTCTGCCAGGAAGTGCCGGTGAAGGTCTACGGCAGCAACTCGCATGGCGGGCACGCCAAATACCTGAAAGTGCCGGCGAACACGCTGGTGCCGCTGCCGGACGAGATCAGCTTCGCCGCCGGCGCGGCGATCTCCTGCGGGTCCGGCACGGCGTACAGCGCGCTGCGGCGGATGCGTCTGTCCGGCTATGACACCATCGCGATCTTCGGCCAGGGGCCGGTCGGCCTGGCCGGCACGCAGTTCGCCAAGGCGATGGGCGCGCGGGTGATCGCGCTCGACGTCAATCCGCAGCGCCTGGAGCGCGCCAAGCAGTTCGGTGCGGACGAGGTGGTGGACCCGGGCTCGAACGATCCGATCGCGGCGATCAAGGACCTGACGCATGGCCGCTACGCCGACCTGACGCTGGATACCTCGAGCAATCCGGAAGCGCGGCTGAACGCGATTCGCAGCACCAAGGTGTGGGGTACGATGTGCTTCGTCGGCGAAGGCGGCAACGTGACGATAGATGTGAGCCCGCATCTGCTGCGTCGTCAGCTCACGCTGATCGCGTCCTGGACCTTCTCCAACATCATCCAGGCCGAATGCGCGCAGTTCGTCGTCGAACGCAAGATCGACGTCGACCGGCTGTTCACCCATCGCTGGAAGCTCGAGCAGGCGGAGGAGGCATACAAGCTGTTCGACCACCAGTCGGACGGCAAGGGCGTGTTCCTGATGTGATGCGGTATGAGCCTGCATTTCATCGTCATGGCCGGGCTTGACCCGGCCATCTCTCGCAGCACTGGTGCTGGGACAGATGCCCGGGCCAAGCGCGGGCATGACGGTTGAGAAACGGCGTGGGCGGCGGGGAGGTGCGCCAACAGGTCGCGACGGTCTACCGCGAGGTTGGCCGCCGCGGGCTGATTGCCGGCAGCTCCGGCAATGTCAGCCACCGTACGCGCACGGGAATGATCATCACGCCCTCCGGCTGTTCGGCGGACACACTGGAACCTGATGGGCTGGTGGCGGTGACTCTCGCCGGCGACGTGAAGGGCACAGCGGCGCCGTCCAGCGAATGGGCGATGCACGCGGCGATCTATCTTGCCTATCCATCGGCGCAGTGCATCGTGCACACCCATGCCGATGCCTGCACCGCGCTCGCCTGCCTCAACGAGGGACTGCCGCCATTCCACTACATGGTGGCGAACTTCGGCGGCGACGACGTGCGCTGCGCGCCCTACGTCACGTTCGGCACGCCGGAACTGGCGCGCCTCGCGGTGGCAGCGCTCGCCGGGCGCACCGCCTGTCTGCTCGCCAACCACGGCATGATCGTGCACGCGCCGACGGCGGACCGGGCGCTCTCCGCTGCGATCGTGCTGGAAACGCTGTGCCGGCAGTACTTGCTGGCGCGCTCAGCCGGCGCAGTGCGATTGCTGACGGCTGACGAAATGCGCGCCGCGCATGAACGGTACAGGACCTACGGTCAGGCCGGAGCGCGCGGATAGCGTACACCTGTCATTGCGAGGAGCGAAGCGACGCGGCAATCTCGGGCCAGTTACGCACTCGGGTCGAGATTGCCGCGTCGCTTCGCTCCTCGCAATGACAGGGGACTTTCAAGCCGCCAGCAGCATCTCCGGCGACGCGTAGGGCAGGTTGAGGTCGTGCGCCACCGCCTCGTACGTCACCTTTCCCGCATGCACGTTCAGCCCGTGCAGCAGATGCGGATCGTCCGCCAGCGCGCGCCGCCAGCCTTTCTCGGCCAGCGCGATGACGAACGGCAGCGTCGCATTGGTCAGCGCGAAGGTGGACGTCCGGGCCACCGCCCCCGGCATGTTGGTCACGCAGTAATGCACCACGCCTTCCGCCAAATAGGTCGGATTGGAATGCGTGGTCGGATGGCTGGTCGCAAAGCAGCCACCCTGGTCGATCGCGATGTCCACCAGCACGGAGCCGGGGCGCATCTGCCGCACCATCTCGCGTGTCACCAGCTTCGGCGTCGCGGCACCCGGAACCAGCACCGCGCCGATCACCAGATCGGCCGCCAGCACCTGGTGCTCGATCGTTTCAGCAGTGGCGAACAACGTGGTCGCACGCGGGCCGAACTGCAGGTCCAGCTCCTTCAGCCGCGGCAGCGACTTGTCGATGATGGTGACGCTGGCTTCCAGGCCCACCGCCATGCGCGCGGCATTGGTGCCCGAGACGCCGCCGCCCAGCACCACCACCTTCGCCGGTGCCACACCGGGCACGCCGCCGAGCAGAACGCCGGCGCCGCCCTGCTCCTTTTCCAGGCAGTGGGCGCCGACCTGCACCGCCATCCGTCCGGCAACCTCGCTCATCGGCGCCAGCAGCGGCAGCGCCCCTGACCTGTCGGTTACCGTCTCGTAGGCGATGCAGGTTGCGCCGGTACGGATCAGCCCCTCGGTCTGCGCCTTGTCGGCGGCGAGGTGCAGGTAGGTGAACAGCACCTGCCCCTGACGCAGCATCGCAATCTCCGCGGGCTGCGGCTCCTTCACCTTGACGATCAGATCGGACGTCGCGAACACCTCTGCCGCGCTGTCCACCACCGTGGCGCCCGCGGCGCGATAGGTATCGTCGGAGATGCCGATATCCGCCGCGGCATTGTGTTCCACCACCACGGCGTGACCATGCACGACCAGTTCGCGCGCGCCGGCCGGGGTCAGCCCGACACGGTATTCGTCTGACTTGATCTCCTTGGGGACACCGATCCTCACGCGCAACCTCCTTCAGCCGGGGAGCGGGAACTGCCGCAGATACGGCATATAGTCCGCCTCCACGTCGATCTGGAGTGTCGCCAGCACGCGCACCACCGCGTTGTAGAAGGCGATCGTGATCGTCAGGTCCACCACCTGTTCGTTGCCGAGTGCTGCCTGCAACGTGGCGAAGGTGGCATCGGACATTGCGCCGTCGGTGGTCACCTCCCTGGCGGCGAGCAGCACGGTCCTCGCCATCTGGTCGAGCCTGGTCGGCTTGCCGTCGGTGTCGTCGATCAGCGCCATGATATCGTCGTCGGTCACGCCGAAATCGTGGCTGATCTTCACGTGGTGCGACCACTCATACGGCGAGCGCGCCAGCCAGCCGACCTGCAGGATCGCCAGCTCGCGCAGGCGCGGATCGAGCTTGCTGCCGAAGCGGATGAACTGCCCGAGCCCGGAAAATGCCCGCGCCGCGTTCGGCGAGTTCACCAGTGCCTGGAACAGGCTGATCCGGCGTTTCAGCAGATCCTGGTTCTCCGCCGACAGATCCGATTTTTCGAGGTACGGCACGCGCGCCATTTGGCCCTCCGTTGTGTCATCGGACGTTCATCGTCTCTTGATCCCGTGGGATCACCATGCATCCTTAACGGCATGGGAGTCGATTGACGATGATGCGCAGAAGCAAGGAAGCCGGTGGCCGGCGCCGGGCTGGCGATCAGTCAGGCCGTCACGGGCAGGAAGTAGCGTTCAGACTCTGTCCATCACCTGGTCGCGCAGCCGGTTGCCCTCGCGCTGGCCGAAGAAGATGTCGGTGGTGATTTCATCGACCGTTCGGCAGCCGGTATAGGCCATGGTCTTGTCGGCCTCGTTCTTCAGGATGTTGATCGCCTTCAGGGCACCGGCCTCGCCGCCCACCGCTGTACCGTAGAGCGTCGCGCGTCCGGTCAGCACCGCCTTCGCACCCAGCGCCAGCGCCTTCACGATGTCGGAGCCGCGGCGCACGCCGGAATCCAGGATCACCGTGGCGCGGTCGCCCACCGCCTCAGCGATTTCCGGCAGCACGTCGAGCGATGCCGCCGCGCTGTCCATGTTCCGCCCGCCATGGTTGGACACGACGATGCCGTCGATGCCGTAGCTCAGCGCCTTCACCGCATCGTCCGGCCGGTTGACGCCCTTCAGCATCAGGATGCCCGGCCAGATGTCGCGGAACTTCGCGATGTCGTTCCAGTCGAGCGAGTCGGCCCGCAGCGCGTCGCGGGCACCGACGCCGCTGAGCACCGACTTGCGGTATTCCTCCGGGTAGTTCTCGTGGCGCGGAAAGCCGATCGAGGTGAAGTATTTCATCAGCACGCCGGTCGCCCAGGCGGGATGGCGCATGATGTCGAGGGTGAAGCGCAAGGTCGGGCTGAACGGCAGGCCGAAGCCGTTATGCGTGTTGTATTCGCGGTTCGGCGACACCGGCGAGTCGACCGTGACGATAAGCGCCTCGAACCCGTTGCGGTTGGCGCGTTCGATCAACTGGTGCGACAGCTCGCGCTGCTTCCAGACATAGAGCTGGAACCACAGCCGGCCGCCGACATCGGGCCCCGCTGCCTTGGCGATCTTCTCCATCGAGGTCATCGACGCGGTGGACAGCGTCAGCGGTATCTTCGCCTTGGCCGCGGCCTTGGCGAGTTCCAGCTCGCCTTCGTGCCAGCAGAGGCCGGCGGCACCGGTCGGCGCGATCGCCATCGGCAGGCTGGCCGGCTTGCCGAACAGCGTGGTGGCGACGCTGCGGCCGGACACATCCACCAGCGCGCGATGGCGCAGCTTGATGCGCTCGAACGCGGCGCGGTTGTTCGCGAGCGCGATATGGTCCTCGGTGGCGCGATCGACGAATTCGAACACGCCCTTCGGCAGGCGGCGCTTGGCCGCTTCACGCAGATCGTAGACGTTGAGGCAGCGGTCCAGCCTGGCCATCACACTGTATCCATGACCATGTCGCGCAGCCGATTGCCCTGGCGGCCGCCGAAGAAGATGTCGGTGGTGACCTCGTCCACCGAGCGGCAGCCGGTATAGGCCATGGTCTTGTCGAGTTCGTTCTTGATGATGTTGATCGCCTTGCCGGCGCCCGCCTCGCCGCCGACCGCGGTGCCATACAGCGTGGCGCGCCCGGTCAGCACTGCCTTGGCGCCGAGCGCCAGCGCCTTGGCGATGTCGGAGCCGCGGCGCACGCCGGAATCCAGGATCACTGTGCCGCGGTCGCCGACCGCCTCGGCGATGTCCGGCAGCACGTCGATCGAGGCGACGACGCTGTCCATGTTGCGACCGCCATGGTTGGACACGACGATGCCGTCCACTCCGTATTCCATCGCCTTCACCGCGTCGTCCGGCCGGTTGATGCCCTTGATCATCAGGATG
>JBGPND010000191.1:0-10160 GCA_041487355.1 Acetobacteraceae bacterium
GTCAGCGCTCGCTTTTCCCGTCATGGCCGGGCTTGTCCCGGCCATTCGTCGTGGCACGGTGCCACCACTGATGGCCGGGACAAGCCCGGCCATGACGGCGAGGGAGCGGCGACAAGAGTCAGCAGCAACGGCGGTTGGTATAAGCGTCCGGTCAGCCACGCATTCTGAGCCGGATTGCCAGTTGGGTCATGTGCATCTCAGGCGGCGTTGCGCTGATCCAATCGGGCACGGATGCCAGCCAGGTTCCACGGTAGCAATTCATCGACCCGCTTGACCGGGTAGTCGGCGATGCGTTCGAGAACCTGGCGCAGATAATCCTCGGGATCGAGCCCATTCAGCTTGGCGGTTTCGATCAGCGAGTAGGCGGCCGCTGCCCGCTCCCCCACCGGCATCTGAACCGGCGAACAGCCAGTTCTTCCGCCCGAGCGTCATCGGCCGCATCGACCGTTCCGCAGCGTTATTGTCGATGCAAGCCTGGCCGTCGCGCAGCACCAAAGTCAACGCATGCCAGCGCGACAACGTGTAGCGGATCGCGCCGGCCAGATCGCTTTTGCCCGAGATGCGCGCCTGGGTCTTCTCCAGCCATTGCCGCAGCGCGGTGAGCAATGGCGCGCCGCGCATGTTGCGAGCAGCCAGGCGGGCATCGGGTGGCTGGCCGCGGATCGTAGCCTCGATCTCGTACAATGCCGCGATGCGCTGCAACGCCTCCAATGCCAGCGGCGACTGCGTTGCCGCGCGCACGTCAAAGAACTTCCGGCGCGCATGCGCCCAGCAGGCCGCTTCGGTCACACCCTGGTCGTACAGGCCCGCATATCCGGTATATCCATCCGCCTGCCTGCAGGATGCCACCGAACTGGGCCAGGTGCTGTCGCGGATGCTCGCCTTTCCGGTTGGGGCTGTAGCAATACAGCACCGCCGGCGCTGCCGTGCCGCCCCCCGGATCAAGTCCGGGGGCAGGCTCCCGGCCGGTCATCGCGCGCGTAGCACCACAGCCGCCCGGTCTTGGTGCGGCCGAGGCCCGGGTCCAGCACCGGCACCGTGGTGTCCCTCGGGTCAAGCCCGAGGGCAGGCTCTGGCATGCACCCGCTCCGCCGACATGACATGCGTGCCGACCGCTTCGACCAGCGGGCGCATCAGCCGCGTGGTCTGGCCCACCCAGTCGGCCAAGGTCGAACGATCCAGACCGATCCCGGCTCGCGCGTAGATTTCAGCCTGGTCCTCGGGCTTGACCCGAGGATCTAGCGGCAAGTCGTCGCAGTATTTCGCCACCAGCACATGCGACAGCTGCCCCGGTCCGGCCAGGCCGCGATGAATGGGCCGGCTGGGCGCCGGCGCCTAAGCGATCCCCTCGCAACTCCGGCACGACAGCTTCGGCCGCACATGCCGGATCACACGGAACGAGCCCGGCACGTAGTCCAACACTTCGGTCACGTCTTCGCCGAGCGGGCGCAACGCGCCGCCACACCGGGGGCGGGCACAGGGAGCGGGACGTTCCACCACGTCGCGCGGCAGCGTCTCGGGTAGCGGCTTGCGCGCCGGCTTGCGCCGCTGCGTCTCGGTCTCTGGTGATGCCGTGGCTTGTTCCGGCTCAGGCGGCATTGCCTCCGCCACCTGCTCTTCGATCTCGCCAAGCAACAGTTCGAGTTGCTCGATCTCGCCCCGCAGCTTCTCCGAAGACGCACCGAACCGCCCGCGCAGCAGCCGTGCCAGGCGCAGCTTCAGCAGCTCGTTCCGCAGCACCTGCTCCTTCAGCCCGTTGCGTGCCGCCGTCAGCTCGGCCGCATGCTCATCCTCGCGACGCAGAAACAACGTGCGCAACGCGATCACGTTGTCCGGCAGCGCGGCGGGATCAAGCGGTGTTGGCATGGGCGAATCTTCCTTCACCGATTTGCGTCGCGCCAAGCAGTATTTCGCTTCATCCCGCCATCTCCAGACGCCATGTCCGCACCGGCATTCGCCAAGCTCCCGGGCTTGACCCGGGAGTGCCTTCCAACAGCATCGACAATTGAGCTGCCGTCAGCGACACCGCGCCGTCCTTCGCCTGTAGCCAAACGAAGCGGCCTTTCTCCATTCGTTTGGCAAACAGGCAGAGACCTTGACCATCCCAGCTCAGGATCTTCACCAGATCACCGCGACGACCGCGGAAGGCAAAAAGTTGCCCGCTGAACGGGTCCTGCCCGAGATGCTGCTGCACCAACCACGCCAAGCCATCGAAGCCCTTGCGCATGTCGGTCACGCCAGCCGCCAGCCACACACGAACACCGGGCGGCGGCGCGATCATCCGCGCAGCGCCGTCATGACACGGCGCAGTGCCGCCAGGCTGACCTCGTTGCCAACACGCAGCCGGCTGCCGTCCGGCAACACGACCTCAATCGTCTCCGCGCCATGCCGCGCCCTGACCGCTGGTAATACCCCGGCGGCGACGCCGCTCCTTGCCCGTGATAATCTCGACCGTGCCGTTCAACATCGCCTTAAGCCCAACCTTACAGAGCGCTCTAAGGTCAACAACCTCGGCATGCTTCCGTCGCTCAAAGCAAGGCGGTGCTCACTAGACGCTTACGCTGATGGCGCAAGCAACGCGAGAGGATTCCAGGCTGACGCGGCGAGCCAGAGCGCGAGTGCGCATGCCCTGGACAGTGCTGGAAAGCCCATCGACCGCCTCCCCAATGATTGTCAGTTTCTGGACGTAGCCGCACGATCATCGTGGATTCCGTTCGGCCGCACAAATCGCTTCCAACCGACGTGCGCTGTCCGTGGCGTGCCGCGCGGACAAGCGCGTAATCTGTGCTATGCTGCCCCCTGTCCTGGCCGACACCGGGAGTGCCAAGGTATTGTAGAAGCAATGAAAGGGAGGGCGCCATGCAGTTGAGCCACGAGGCCCTGATCAAGGCCTATCGCGACATGGTTACAATCCGCCGGTTCGAAGAGCGGGTGCAGGAGGAATTCTCCAAGGGGGGCATTCCTGGCTTCGTTCATCTCTATGCGGGACAGGAAGCCTCCGCGGTCGGCGTCTGCTCGCATCTCGGTCCCAAGGATTACATCGCGAGCACGCATCGCGGGCATGGCCACAGCATCGCCAAAGGCTGCGATGTGACCGGCATGATGCTCGAGCTGTTTGCCAGGAAAGACGGGCTGTGTGGCGGCAAGGGCGGCTCGATGCACATCGCCGATCTCGATTGCGGCATGCTTGGCGCGAACGGCATCGTGGGTGGCGGGCCGCCGCTCGTCGTCGGCGCGGCACTCACCGCCAAGACGCTTGGCACCGGCACCGTGGCGGTGTCGTTCACTGGCGACGGCGGCTCGAACCAGGGCACCACGTTCGAGGCGATGAACATGGCAGTGGTGCTGCAACTGCCGGCGATTTTCGTGTTCGAGAACAACGGCTACGGCGAATATACCGGCGCCGCCTATGCGGTTGGCAGCCGCGACATCGCCGGACGTGCCGCCGGATTTGGCATGCCCGCGGTGAAGGTCAGCGGCGACGATTTCTTCGCGGTGCACGAGGCGACGCGCGAGGCGATAGAGCGCGCGCGCAGCGGCGGCGGACCGAGCGCGATCGAGGTCGATACCTGCCGCTTCTACGGGCATCACTCCGGCGACGCACAGCTCTATCGCGGCAAGGACGAGGTGCGGCGGCTGCGTGAGGAGCGCGACTGTCTCAAGCATTTCCGCCGGCGCGTCGGCGAGGCAGGCCTGCTCGAGGCAGCCGAACTCGATGCGGTCGAGGCTGAAGTTGCGACGCTGATAGATGATGCAGTGGAAGCCGCGAGGGTGGGGGCGCCGCCGGATGCAAGCGCGCTGCTGACCGACGTCTATGTGTCGTATTAAGGGAGCCGAGCCATGCCAGTGAAGTCCATCCGTCAGGCGCTGCATGAAGCGCTGGAGCAGGAGATGCGCCGTGATCCGCGCGTGGTGGTGATCGGCGAAGACGTATCCGGCGGCGCCGGTACGCAAGGCGGGCGCGACGCGGCCGGAGGCGTGCTCGGCGTCACCAAGGGGCTGATCAAGGAATTCGGCGAAACGCGCGTCATAGACACGCCGATCACGGAATCAGCCATCATGGGTGCGGCAGCAGGCGCCGCGTTGACCGGTCTGCGGCCGGTCGCGGAACTGATGTTCTCCGATTTCCTTGGCGTGTGCTTCGATCAGATCTTCAACCAGGCTGCCAAGTTCCGCTACATGTTCGGCGGCAAGGCGCGCACGCCCCTGGTGATCCGCACCATGGTCGGCGCCGGCCGCAGCGCGGCCGCACAGCACTCGCAAAGTCTCTATCACATCTTCACGTCGATACCGGGGCTGAAAGTGGTCGTGCCGTCCAACGCGTACGACGCGAAGGGTCTGCTGATCCAGGCGATCCGCGACGACGACCCGGTGGTGTTCTGCGAACACAAGCTGATGTACGAATTGAAGACCGAGCTGCCGGACGAAGCCTACACGCTTCCATTTGGCGAGGCCAACGTGGTGCGCGACGGCGCTGACGTCACCATCGTCGCGTTGGCCCGCATGGTGCACTACGCGAGCGAGGCTGCAGAGAAGCTTGCCGCGGAAGGAATCGAATGCGAGATCATCGATCCGCGCACCACCTCGCCGCTGGACGAGGACACGATTCTCGACAGCGTCGAGCGCACCGGTCGTCTGGTCGTGGTCGACGAGGCGACGCCGCGTTGCAGCATGGCCACAGACATCGCCGCACTGGTCGCCGACAAGGCGTTTGGTTCGCTCAAAGCGCCGATCCGACGCGTGACGGCGCCGCACACGCCGGTGCCGTTCGCGCCTTCGCTGGAGAAGCTCTACATCCCCGATCCGGAGCGCATCGCTGCCGCGGTGCGTGAAGTCCACGGATATGCGCGATGAGCGCATCCATCACAGCGATCACCATGCCCAAATGGGGTCTCACCATGACCGAGGGCAAGGTGGTGCGCTGGCTGAAGCCGGAAGGTGCGTCGTTCGCGCAGGGCGAGGAGATTCTCGAGATCGAGACCTCCAAGATCACCAACGTCGTCGAAGCCGACGCGGGTGGCACGCTACGTCGTATCGTGGCGCCCGAGGGCACGTCATTGCCGATCGGCGCTCTGCTCGCCGTGCTCGCATCCGAGGATATTCCGACGGCGGAAATCGACGCATTCGCCGCCGGTTTCGTAGTCGTCGAACGGTCGGATGAAGCGACGGAAGTCGCGGAAACGGTGACGCCGCGCGAACTGGAGGTTGCCGGCAAGCGATTGCGCTATCTGGAACTTGGCACTGGAGATGATGTGCCTGTCCTGCTGCTGCATGGCTTCGGCGCCGATCTCAACAGTTGGATGTTCACCCAGCCGGCACTTTCGGAAGGACGTCGCACGATTGCATTGGATCTGCCGGGGCATGGTGGATCGACCAAGGATGTTGGTTCCGGCGACGCCGACGCGCTGGTGGATGTGGTTGAGAGCGCCCTGGCCGAGCTTGGCATCGAGCGTGTTCACCTTGTCGGGCATTCGATGGGCGGCGCTGTTGCCGCCATGGTCGCTGCGCGCAGGCCTGAGCGTATCGCGACGCTGACGTTGATCGCGCCAAGTGGCCTCGGCCCGGAGATCAATGCTACGTTCATCGATGGCTTCGTACGCATGGCACGTCGCAGGGAAGCGGTGGAGGTACTCAACCTTCTCGTGCACGATCCGGCGCTGGTAAGTCGCACAATGGTAGAAGACGTGCTGCGCTACAGGCGAATCGACGGGGTCACGACCGCCCTGGAGGCGATCGCACGTGCTTGGTTCGCCGGTGGCCGGCAGACGCGCGACGTGCTTGCAGAGGTCACGGCCTTGGCTGCACCGGTTCAGATCATTTGGGGACGCAACGACAGCATCATCCCGGTCGCGCACGCCGAGGCCCTCGCTTCACGCCTGCCAGTGCACATCCTGGAGGCAGCGGGGCATCTGCCGCATATGGAAAAGGCCAGTGAAGTGAACCGGCTGATCAAGCGGTTCATCGAGTCCTGACGCGCATCAACCTGAGGCGCCCCGCTCAGCCCTTGTTGACGTCGGCGAGGATCGGGACTTCAAAGCCGAAGGCCTGGAAATGGCCTATCGTCCCTCTGAATGCCGACGATCTGCGCCTGGCGGTATAGCCACAGGCTTGGTTGCTCATAGCGCCACAGAATGCGCGTTCTCGCCGGCTCAGCAGGCGACCATGAGAGTAGTCAACTGTCGGTGGTTTCCTGCCCCCGCAACCACTTTTATCGAACGCCCAAACAGATACTGATCAGCCGCCGATTTGCGGCGACGCGTTCTGTCGCTGTCGTCGCGACCCAGGCTGACAGAGCTGGCCTGGGGAATCCAGACAGCGGGATTAGTGGATTTTCTGCCTGAGGGCGGCGAAGATTGCCGCGGATCAGGAGAGAACATGACGAGACGGACACGCCGGAACCACACACCGGCATTCAAGGCGAAGGTGGCGTTGGCGGTCGTGTCGCGGAGTTGGTGGAAATTGGCGTAGCGGCGTCTCCGGCGTGGTGAGGTTATCGCTTCATGCAGCATGGTCTGCGTCTTGATGCGGCGCTTGAACTCCTCGTGCAGCCGCTCGATGGCTTTGGTGGTGCGTGCCGATCGCCACTGACTGTCGGGCAAGCGGGTGAAGCTGAACAGCCGGTCTCCGGCTTCCTCCAGGCTGTCGGCAACCGCGCGACATTTCAGCCACCACTTGCGGATGAACGACTTGCGGCGCGTCTCGATCGCCTTCGGCGTCTTGGCATGGATCATGTCGTTGTAGTCGGCCGAGATCTCCTCATGCAGCCGCTCGGGAGCGTGCGCCAACAGATTGCGGTGCTGGTGCACGGTGCTGCGCATCAACATCGTCAACGTAAAAAATGGCACGGTCCCACCAGGACCAGGTCCGCTCGGCCGACACCGCCGTCAGGTTCAAATAGCCGCTGTCGGCACGGAAGCTGGTGAACGACGCCAGCGGTCCACCGTACTTGAACTCAAAGCCGAGCGCCCCGTAGAACGCGACCGCGCGCCATGTCGTGCGTCGCCAGGGTGATCGCGCTCACGCATTCGAGCATCGCCGCCGCCTCCGGGGCACGCCATACCGGTTAGTTCGAAGGAGCACCGGCCAAGACGGGCCGTCAACCGCGCCCAACCCGCCGTCGCCACCACGCCGCCACGCGCCAGGTCAAACACCTCCGGACCTTGCCCTGGCAGCGCCGACGAAGCGACTCCGCAGCGCGAGCAGCCGCGGCACCATTCCCTCCGGGCTGGTCAGCACGACGATGATGATCAGGACACCGTACAAGAAGAAGTGCAGCCCCGGCAGCGAACCACCGAACCGGCCGCGCAGCAGTTCGCCGCACGGTATCAGCACCAGCGCCGCCAGCAGCGGGCCCAGCGGCGTGCCAAGGCCGCCGATGGTGGCGACCAGCACGATCTCGATCGTCAGATTGGGCGAGGCGAACAGCGACGGATCGACGAAGTTGGAGTAGCGCGCATACAGCGTGCCGGCGACCGAACTCAGCGCGGCGCTGATCGCCATCGCCATGGCTTTCGCGCGGAACAGCCTTATGCCAATCGCCTGCGCCGCGTCCTCATTGTCGCGCAGCGCGCGCAGGAAATAGCCGAGCCGCGATGACAGGATCGCCTGGTTCACCACCAGGCAGATCAATGCCAGCACAAGTGCCGCCCAGAAATAGCCCGGCCCGCCACCGAACTGGAATTGCCAGAACAGCCCGCGATCCTTCGGCAGATCGACACCGGACGCGCCGCCGAGGAAATCGGAGCCAGATACGACCAGCTCGCCGATCTCCGCGAACGCCAGCGTCACCAACGCGAACGACAGATGGCCCAGGCGGAAGCGCGAATCCACCAGCGCGATGAACACGCCGATGCCGGCCGAGACGATGGCGGCAATCACCATGCTGATCCAAAGGTTGATGCCGAGCTGCACCAGAAGGGAGCTGGCGAAGATCGCGCCACATCCGACGAAGACGGAATGCGTCAGCGAAATCTGCCCGGCCATGCCGCCGACGATGTTCCACGACAGCGCCAGCGAGACATACAGCAGCGCCAGCGTGCCGATCGCCAGGTGATAGGACGACAGGCCATAGGGCAGCAGCGCCGCGAGGATCACCGGGACCCAGAGCAGCGGGGAGCGGAGGAACTGGAAGAAGTCAGGCCGCATCATGCCCGCCGGAACAGGCCCTGCGGCCGCAGCAGCAGGACGAGGATGAACAGGCCATACGGCACCATCATGCCCGACGTGCCGGAGACGTAGACCGTGCCCAGCGCCTCGGTCAGCCCGATCAGCAGGGCGCCGAGATAGATGCCCCGGAAGTCCGTCAGCCCGCCCATCACCAACGCCATAAGCGGGATCACCGTATAGCGGAACCCCAGGCTCGGCTCGACCGGCTGGCCCGGCAGCAGCAGCACGCCGGCCAGCGCCTGGATCCCGATGCCCACGCCGAAGATCAGCGTGCGCAGCTTCGGCACGTCGATCCCCATCAGCGCCGCCGCGCGCGGGTTCTGGTGCACCGCGCGGATGCGTCGCCCGGTCTCGGTATGATCCAGCACCAGCCACAACAGCAGCGCCAGCACCAGCGAGCCGAGGAAGGCCAGCAATTGCGGCGTGCGGATCACCAGCTCGTCGCCGATCTGGATCAACGAGGCCTCGTAGGCGGAGGGCACGCGCACCGGCTGGCCGCCGAAGCTCATCAAAAGCCCGTTCTGCACCACGAAGGTGATGCCGAGTGTCAACTGGATCACCATCAGCAGGTGACTGCGCGCCACCGGCCGCAGCAGGAAATGGTAGACGGCGGCCCCGACCACGAACAGCACCGGGAACAGCACAACACCGGAAATGTAAGGATCGAGCTTCAACGCCACCTGCATGGCAAGCGCGAGGAACATCGAAAGGGTCAGGAAATCGCCATGCGCGAAGTTGATGATGCCGGACACGTTGTAGGTAAGGCCCAGGCTGAGCGCGACCAGCGCATAGGCACCGCCTACCAGCACACCCTGCACCGTCGCCTGCAGCAGAAGGTCCATGGCGATCACAATCCCAGATAGGCCTGGCGCGTGCGCGGATCGGCCGCGAGTGCGGCGGCGTCGCCGGCGATCGCCACCTGGCCGCGCTCCAGCACCACGCCGCGCGTGGCGCAGGACAGCGTCAGGGTCAGGTTCTGCTCCACCAGCAGCATGGTCAGCCCCTCCGCG
Organism: Acetobacteraceae bacterium; assembly: GCA_041487355.1. GTDB lineage: Bacteria > Pseudomonadota > Alphaproteobacteria > Acetobacterales > Acetobacteraceae > JAMXLO01. Next base: position 9,177 of record JBGPND010000191.1, read on the forward strand.
TTCAGCCCCCGCAGCGCGCGGAAGATGGCCTGCACGAACAGTGGCGACAGGCCGAGCGAGGGTTCGTCGAGCATCAGCAGCTTCGGCCCCGCCATCATGGCGCGGCCTACCGCCAGCATCTGCTGCTCGCCGCCCGACAGCGTGCCGGCATACTGGCCGGCGCGCTCCTGCATGCGCGGGAACAGGGCGTAAACCTGCTCGAGCCGCCGCGCCCGGTCCGCCCGCGCCGTTGGCAGCGTGCCGCCGAGCAGCAGATTGTCGAGCACGGACATGCGCGGGAACACCTGCCGCCCCTCGGGCACCTGCACGATGCCGCGCGCCACGATCTGATCCGGTTTCAGCCGCGTGATGTCTTCGCCCAGGAAACGGATGTTGCCCGCGCGCGGCGAGACGAGGCCGGAGATGCAGTTGATCAGCGTGCTCTTGCCGGCGTTGTTCGCACCGAGCAACCCCACCAGCTCGCCCGCGTTGACGTGGAGCGAAACGTCCTGCAGCACCGCCGGCCCGGCATAGCCCGCGGTCAGGCCGGAAACTTCAAGCATCGCCAAGCTCACGCATCAACCGCCTCGCCGAAATAGGCGTCGCGCACCGCCTTGTTGGTGACGATCCCCTGCGGTGTGTCTTCCGCGACCTTCTGGCCGAAATTCAGCACCAGCACCCGGTCGGCCAGGCTCATCACGACCGGCATCACGTGCTCGACCATCACGAAGGTGATGCCGCTCTCGCGCAGCCGGCGGATCAGGGCGAGCGGCGCCTGGGCCTCGGCAAGCGTCAGGCCCGACATGACTTCATCGAGCAGGATCAATTTGGGGCCGGTCGCGATGCACTTGGCGATCTCGAGCAGTTTGCGGTCCTGCATCGACAGGGCATTCGGCACGGCATCCGCCCGCGACGACAGTCCGATCTCCTCCAGCACCTGACCGGCGCGCGCGATGGCGGCGTTCAGGGGCAGGCGCAGCAGCGCGGCGGCGGTGACCGCATCCA
>JBGPND010000192.1:0-10063 GCA_041487355.1 Acetobacteraceae bacterium
CGCGCTATCGAGGCTGCTGGGGCAACCCTCTTGTTCCTTCCGCCCCACAGTCCCGATCTGAACCCCATCGAACAGGTGTTCTCCAAGCTGAAGGCAATCCTACGGGCCAAGGCGCGTCGATTTCTGATGGGTTTCGCTGTGCTCAACCCATCCTACGGCAGCGGCGTCGGGGTAGGATGGGTTGAGCGAAGCGAAACCCATCATCCGGTGCGTTTCCAGTTACGCTGAACTTGCTCTAACCGTCCGTCAGCGTCGGCCATAACGCATCGGCGCCGCGCGCACAGACGAAGGCGCCGACCCGCGCCGCCCATTCGGCGTCGCCGCCGAACTCGTCGCGCCAGGACCACAGACGCCGCGTGCTGAGCTGCAGCGAATACTCCTTGGTAAAACCGATCGCGCCATGCACCTGATGGGCGATCTCCGACGCAATGGTGGCGGCGTCGCCTACGCGGGTCTTGGCGATGGCGATCAGGAACTCCTCCATCGCAGGGTCATCGCGCGACATCGCCTCGATGCCGGCGTCGGCCGCGGCACCGGCTGCTGCCACCTGCCCCGCCATCACGGCAAGCTGCTGCTGCACCGCCTGGAACTTCGCGATCGGCCGGCCGAACTGCTTGCGTTCGCCGGCATAGGTCACCGCGGTATCCAGCGCGCGCTCCAGCGCACCCGCCATCAGCACCGCGCGCGCCAGCGCCCCACGGCGATACACCGCAGCCCGGTCGATCCCACGTGCCACGGCCGCCACGGCATCGCCTGCGACACGGAGTCCGGCGAAGTCCAGGGTGTCGCGTGGCTCGCCGGCCATGTTCCGTCCGGGCGTCAATTCGGCGCCGGCAGCCTGCCCCCGGGGGCTTGACCCGGGGGTGCCCTCCAAAGCCACCGCCATCTCGCCGTCCGGCCCGTCGGCGAGCAGCACGATGCGCCCGGCTTGCGCTGCCCAGGGCAGGCGGCTGGCGCGGCCGGAAAGCCGCCAGCCGTTGCCGTCCCGCTCGAGCGTCAGTCTGTCGCCGAGGCGGACCGGACCCACGGTCATTGGCTGTTCGCTGATCTGCAGTCCGGCGCCGCTGGCGACCCAGGCGGCCAGCATCGTCTCGGCCAGGGGGATCGGCGCGGCGAAGCGGCCGGCGACGCGCAGCACGGCGAACAGATCGGACCACTCGGCGTCGGCGCCACCGGCGGACTCCGGCAGCGCCGCGAGCGGCACACCGGTTTCGCTCACCGCGCGCCACAGCGCATCGGGAAAAATGCCCGCCTCGGCGCGGTCCGCCACTTCCTTGGTGCAGTGGTCCTCGAACAGGCGGCCGACGCTGTCCAGCAGCATCCGTGTTTCATCGCGCATGATCGTCTCCCTCAGCGCAGCCCAAGGCCGCGCGCGATGATACCGCGCAGGATTTCGCGCGTGCCGCCTTGGATCGACAGGCGCGGCGCGTTCATCGTGCTGCGTGCCAACATCGATACATACGTATCGACAGCCTCCAGCTCCGGCTCCGCCGGGAACAGCGAGCGCGCAATCACCGGCAAGTCCTGCTCGTAGCGCGTGCCGAGGTCCTTGGTAACCGCCGCCTCGGTCAGCGGCTGCAACCCCTCCTGCAGCATGCCCGCGATCGACAGCGACATGCGGCGCAACGTGGCGAGCTGCGAAACCAGCCGACCGAGCGCGGCGGCAGTGGCACGATCCGGGTTCGGCCCGGCCATCCGCACCATCTCAACCAGCAGCTTGAACAGCACGAGGAAGCGGTCCGGTCCGCTGCGTTCGAAGGCCAGTTCGCTCGACACCTGACGCCAGCCATTGCCGACTTCGCCGAATAGCCGGTTGTCAGGCACGAACAGATCGGTGAGGAAGATCTGGTTGAAGTGGTGCTCGCCGAGCAGGTTGATCACCGGCCGGATCTCGATGCCGGGCGAGTTCTTCAGGTCCACCAGGAACTGCGTCGCGCCGGCATGACGATCGACTTCCTCCTGTCCCGCCTCGGCCATCTTGCAGAACAGGATCATGTAGTCGGCGCGATGCGCGTTCGACGTCCAGAGCTTGCTGCCGTTGACGCGGAAGCCGCCATCCACCTTCACCGCGCGCGTGCGCGTGCCGGCAAGGTCGGAGCCGGAATCGGGTTCGCTCATGCCGATGCAGAACGACAGATCGCCGCGTGCGATGCGCGGCGGGAAGAACTGCTTCTGCTCCTCGGTGCCGAAGCGGAGGATGTTGGGCCCGCTCTGCCGGTCCGCGGTCCAGTGGAATCCGACGGGCGCGCCGGCCGCCAGCAACTCCTCGATCAGCACGTAGCGCTCGAACGCCGTGCGCTCGTGTCCGCCGTACTGCTTCGGCCAGGTCATGCCAATCCAGCCGCGCTCAGCCATCTTGCGGCTGAACGCCTGGTCGTAGTCGCGCCGGGTGCCGAGCGAGGCACGGTTCTCGTCCAGGAATGCGCGCACTTCCTTGCGCAGCTCGCGTGCCACAGGCGGCAGTTCGACCGGATCGAAGTGGAATGCCTGGAATGTCATCGGCGCGACCCTTTCAGCGTGCTGCCGAGACGATACCTCAGGCCCTCGCGGCGCGGCACCCCTCCACGCGTAGCGGGGAGAGTCTCGCTACGCCGCTTAGTGCGCCTCCTGGTCCTGCAACTGCTCGGCAGCCTCGGCGGCATTCTCCGGCACGCCGGCCAGGCGCAGCCCCTGCGCATAGTGCTCGCGGTCGCTCTCGCGCTCGAGCGGCGACGTGGTGATGAAGCGTTGCACGGTGAAATCCGGCTCGATCGCCAGTAGCCGCCGGCGCACTACCGCCGCCTCCTGCGTGCGCCCGAGATGGCCCAGCGCCGACAGGTATGGCTTGTAGGTGGCCGAGAAGGACGGGTTCATCTCGCTCACCGCGCGCCCCACCGCCACTGCCGACTCATAGTCCCGCTTCAGCAGATGGATCAGGATGAAGAACGCGTCGAAGAAGAATGCGTGCGGGTCGAGCGGGGACAGCCGCTTGTAGCGGTTGTTGCGCCGCTCGGCCTCTTCCGGATCGCCAATATAGGCGTAGGCGATGGCGGACAGTGCCCACGCCATCGCCAGGTTGGGATTGAGCGACAGCGCCCGCTCATGCAACGCGATCGCTTCGCGCAGGCGCCGGTGCAGGAACGCGCGCACATGCCCGGCGATGGTCAGGCCGCGCGCATCGAACGGGTCCAGCACCACCGCGCGTTCGGCCAGCTCGCCGGCCTCTTCCATCATCTGGCGCGGGTTCTCCGCCCAGCCCTGGCCGACGTAGAAGATGTGCCAATAGGCATACCAGGCGTGCGCAGCGGCGTAGTCGGGCTCGAGCTCGATCGCATGCGACAGGTATTCACCGGCCTGCATGAACGGGCCGCGCTCCATCCGCCCGATCAGCGGAATCGAGCGCAGCATCAGGTCGTAGGCGGTCGCGTCCGTCGGCGGCCGGCTGGCGCTGCGCTTGGCCTCGATCAGCAGGATCTCGGGATCGATCTGCGCGACCACCTCCGCGGCGATCTCGTCCTGCAGCGACAGCAGGTCGTTCGACTGGCGGTCGAACCGGCGTGCCCAGACCACCTGGTTGCCGGCGCGCAGGTCGAGCAGGCGCACGGTGATGCGCAAGCGGTTGCGCACCCTCTGGATCGAGCCGTCCAGCAGGAAATCGATGCCGAAGGTGCGGCGGATCGCCGTCTCATCGCGCGTCTCGGCGGCAAACCGGGCCAGCGAGTTAGAGGCGACGACGAACATCCAGCGGAACCGCGCGAGCGCCGTGGTGATCTCTTCCGCCAGGCCGGGGGCGAGGTGCGCCTCCTCGTCGGTCGTCCCGACGAGCTGGAGCGGCATGACGCCGACATGAGCCCCGCCCCGGGTCGGCCGGATTTCCTGCTGCCTTGGCTCCAGGATCGGCGGTGGTTCGTGTGGCTCCTCGACGGTGGGCGGAGCCGGCGCAGGTGGTGGCGCCGGCGGACGCAACGGCATGCGGCTGCCCGAGGGGCCGCGGATTTCCGACAGCAGCTTCTGGGTCTCAGCAGAGGGCAAGGCGTCCAGCAGGTCGGCGAGCACGGCGCGGCAGCGGTCATACGCCTGGATGGCCATGCCACGCTCGCCGCGCGCGGCGTGCGCCCGCATCAGCGCCCGCCACGCGCCCTCGTGGGCTCGGTCTATCTGCAGCAGGCGCTGCGCCGCCGGAATCGCCGCCTCCGGCTCCACCTGCTCGCGCAGCAGCGCCTCTGCGACGGTGCGGGCGCGGTCGCGCAGCCGTTCGCGCTCGGTGGTCAGCCAGGCGTCGAAGGTCGGATCGATGCCGTCCAGGTCCTCCAGCAGGTCGCCGTCCAGCAGGGAGAGGGACGCCGGCTGGTCGGTGGTGGCCCGCATGACCTCCTCCACATCCACCCAGACGGTGCCAGGGCGCAAGGACAGGTGGTCGCGGGTCACCAGCAGGATCTCGGCGCCGGCAGGAGCGAGCGACTCGAGCAGCCGGTGAATCTCCTGGCGGAGCGAAGCGCGGGCCTGCTCCTCCGGGCGGCGGCTCCACAGCAGTTCCGCCAGTCGCCCCCGCAGGGCGGGACGCGGCGATGACAATGCAATTACGGCGAGCAGCGCACGGGTTTTGCGCCCCGCTGGCAGCACATTCTCGCTGGTCAGCGTCCAGGCTTCCATCTGGCCGATCAGCCGCATCCGCACCACGACCTGGCCAGCAGAGCTTGGCGGCGTGACGTGGGCTGAGGGTCGGTGTGAAGCGCCTGCCATCATCGCGTCATTTGGGCGGAGTTCGGTTGTGTAGGCAAGTGCTTCAGCACGCGAAAGCTTACACTCCCCTTTCAGATCGCTGCCTCGGCGAAGATTTGCCGGGCATTACCCTGCCATGTCTCATGATAGCGCGCCAGCCAATGTTCCGCCTGGGTTGGCTCGCCGGCGGCGATGGCCTCCAGGGGAGCGAGGTAGCCCGATTCGTCGTCGCCGGCGGCGTTGCGGCGCGCCCGGGCGCGCAGGCCGTCGCGCGCGATGGCGACAGCGTCCCGCGCCAGGTCGCGCAAAGTGCCGCCACGCCAGGGGGCGGCGAGCCCCTCGCGCGGCACGGCCGCCCGGAGGGCCACGGCATCCTCCCAGCCCGCCCCGCGCATCAATGCCTCGGCCGCGGACAGTGCGGCCTCGTCGTACAGCAGTCCAACCCAGAATGCCGACTGCGCCACCATCATGTCCGCCCGCCCGGCATCTGCCCCGCGCATCTCCAGGAAGCGCTTGATCCGAACGTCGGTGAACACCGTTGTGAGGTGGTCGGCGAAGTCGCCGACGGTGGCAACCCCGCCAGCGACATCATGCAGCTTGCCGGTCATGAAATCGCGGAACGAGGCGCCGGCGACGTCGATATAGCCACCATTGCGGTAGACGAAATACATCGGCACTTCATCGATCAGCCACCGCGCATAGCGCTCGAAGCCGAACCCCGGCTCGAACATCATCGCCGGGATGCCGGAGCGCTGGTTGTCGGTATCGGTCCAGACATGCGCGCGGTAGGAGAGGAAGCCGTTCGGCCGGCCTTCGGTGAACGGAGAGTTGGCGAACAACGCGGTGGCCAGCGGCTGCAGCAGCAGCGAGACGCGCAGCTTGCGCACCATGTCCTGTTCCGAGGCGTAGTCGAGATTGACCTGAACGGTACAGGTGCGCGTCATCATGTCCAGGCCGAGCTTTCCCACCTGCGGCATGTAGCGCCGCATGATGGCGTAGCGGCCCTTTGGCATCCAGGGCATCTGCTCGCGCGTGGCGATCGGGTGGAAGCCGAGTGCCGCAAAGCCGATTTGCAGGGCGCGCGAGACGCCGCGGACCTCGTCGTAGTGAGCCTCGAGCTCCGCCATCGTCTCGTGCAGCGTCTCAAGCGGCGCACCCGACAGTTCGAGCTGACCGGCGGGTTCCAGCGAGATCGCCGCAGCGCCCTGTGTCAGCCCGATCATATTGCCGCGATCCAGGATTGGCGTCCCGCCGAGCCGGGCGATGCCGGTGAGCAGGTCGCGAATCGAGCCGGGCTGGCCGTCGGCCGGCTCGTAGGGCGGCGGGGCCAGGTCAGCGAGGCGGAAGCCGAACTTCTCATGTTCGGTGCCGATGCGGAACCGCTCCGGCGGCTTGCAGCCGGCGGCGATATGGTCGGTCAGTTGTTTGAGCGACGTGATCGGGGTCGCGTCGGAGTCTCCGGGGTTGGACATGTCGCTCCCAGGCGTGGCGGGTTTGGTTACATGGTACTAGCGGCAATCCGCCGCCTGCAACAATGCGAGCCCGACGATGCAGGCGGTTTCGGCCCGCAGGATGCGCGGGCCGAGCGATACGGCAGTTACAAAGGGATGCGCCTGCATCGCGTCAAGCTCCGCCGGTGTGAAGCCGCCCTCCGGGCCGACCAGCAACGCGACCGGTCCGCGTGCCGGGCTGATGGCGGGCGCGGCAGCCCGTTCGGTGGCGACGAACAGTCGTCGGCCGGGCTCCCATCCCCCCAGCAGTGCCACGAGTGGGCGCGGCTTGTGCAGCCTCGGCACGGTGAGCCGTTCGCATTGTTCGGCGGCCTCGACGGCGATGGCGGCAAGCCTAACCTCGTTCACCCGATTTGCATTGGTCCGCTCGGTGATGACCGGAAGCAGCGCCGCGACTCCCAGTTCAGTGGCCTTTTGCACGACAAGGTCGGTGGCGTCGCGCTTCAGCAATGCGAACACCAGCCAGAGATCGGGCTCGGACGCCTGCGCGCGCAGCCTGTGCTCGACCAGGAGACTCGCCGTGTCCCGCCGAACGGCCTCGATCCGCGCGCCGAATTCGCCGTCGCGCCCGTTGAACAGCCGCACCCTCTCGCCGCTGCCACGGCGCATGACAGTGCCGAGATAGTGCGCCTGCGCCGCGGTCGCCGCTATCGTTGCCCCGGCGGCAAGCGGCTGGTCGACATACAGGCGGATTGACCCGGACATGATGGCGCGCAGAGTAGCAGCCATGCAGGCACACACCGACATCGTCGCGACCGGCTGGGTCGCTTTGCTGCCGCGGTCCTGGCTGCCCTATCTGCTGCTGGCCCGGCTGGACCGCCCGATCGGCATCTGGCTGCTCTTCCTGCCCGGGCTCTGGGGCATCCTGCTGTCGGAGTCGGCGCCACGCGAATCGGCCCGCCTGATCCTGCTGTTCGCGATCGGCAGCCTGGTGATGCGAGCCGCCGGTTGCGTGGTGAACGACCTGTGGGACCGCGACATCGACCGCAAGGTGGCGCGCACCGCCGCCCGCCCGCTTGCATCGGGCGCGTTGCGACCGGTCCAGGCGCTGGCCTTCCTCGGCGTTCTGCTGCTGCTCGGATTGGTGATCCTGCTACAACTCAATCGCGTGGCGCAGCTTCTCGGCGTCGCCTCGCTGCTGTTGGTGGCACTGTATCCGCTGGCCAAGCGAGTCACCTGGTGGCCGCAGCTCATGATGGGCGTCACCTTCGGCTTCGGCGCGCCGCTCGGCTATGCCGCCGGCGCCGGCCGGCTCGATGCGGCCTGGGCGGTACTTTATGGCGCCGCGATCCTGTGGGACCTCGGCTTCGACACGATCTACGCGCACCAGGATCGCGAGGACGATGCGCTGGTCGGGGTGAAATCGACCGCGCGTCTGTTCGGCGAGCGCACCGCGCCATTTCTCGCCGCCTGTTACGGCGGCACGGTGCTGCTGCTGGCCCTCGCCGGCTGGCTGGCCGGGCTGGGCGGCTGGTTCTATCCGGCGCTGGCGCTGCCCGCCCTGTTGCTTGCCTGGCAGGTCGCGACACTGGACATCCACGACCCGGGACTCTGCCTGCGTCTTTTCAAGGCGAACCGCGAAGCTGGACTGGCGGTGGCTGCTGCGATCCTGATCGGCTGGCTATGACCGATGCGGCCGCGTTTGTCCTGGCGCACACCGTGCCGGGCCGCGCGTCTCTGGTGCCTGAGATTAGCCTGCGTCTTGCCAGCGAGATCACGCCGATCTGGCAGGCGACCGAGGCATGGCTGGCGGAAAACAACGTCGCGCCGCCGTTCTGGGCCTTTGCCTGGCCGGGCGGTCAGGCGCTGGCCCGCCACGTGCTGGATCACCCCGCCTGTGTCGCCGGCCGCCGCGTGCTCGACTTCGCCGCCGGCTGCGGCATCGCCGCCATGGCCTGCGCATTGGCCGGCGCCGCGTCAGTCGAGGCAGCGGAAATCGACCGGCTGGCCATCGCCGCGATCCGGCTGAACGTCGCCGCGAACCGCGTGTCGGTGGACGTGCGGCAGGGTGACCTCGTCGGTGCCGCGTGCCGCTGGGACCTCATCCTGTGCGGCGATGTCTGCTACGAGGCGCCGATGACCGGGCATATTCTCCCGTGGCTCCACGAGATGGCATGCCGGACCGAGGTGTGGCTCGCCGACCCGGGCCGCGCCTACCTGCCGCGCCAGGGCCTCTCGCCCTTCGCCTGCTATCGGGTGCCCACCAGCCTGGAGCTGGAGGATCGCACCGAGCGGGAGGTGACGCTCTATCGTCTGCGCGGCTGACCTTGCGGGCCGTTCGGCTGCTTCGCCTTGGGCTTGTCGCCGCCGAGCTGCGACAGGTCGATGCCGTTCACCGTCACCGTCGTCCCCTCGCTCACGATCACCCACACCAGCCGATTTCCGTCCGGCTTCGCCAGGCCGCGCAGCATGATCAGCACCGGCAGCGCCTGCTGCAGGTCCGGATTCGTCCGCGCCTGCGCCGTCAGTTCGTCCAGCCCGGTCGCGCTGAGCCGCGCTTCGCCGTGCCAGGAGTCAGGCGAGAGCATGACGACTTTCCCGACGCCCTCGACCTTCGCCGGTCCCAGATCGAAGGACAGGGTCTCCAGGCTGAGATTGACGCCACCTTGCGCGAAGATCGCCGCGATATCGGGGGCGAGCCTGTCGTCGCTGCCACCCTCCTCGGTCGCGTCCAGCGCCAGCTTCGTCAGGTCCGCCGTCCGGATGCCGGAAACGCTGGGCCGCAATTCGATGTGGTGCGGCAGGTAGGCGGTGACCTTCGGCGGCAGGCTCGGCGTGTTCAGCCCGTCGAGCCCGATGTCGATCCAGGCATGCAGCTTGCCATCCGGCGCCTCGCCGCCGAAGCCGAGCAGGATATGCTGCAATGCGAGGCCGCCCATGCCGGCAACCTCGATCTGCAGCCCGTCGACCGTCTCCTCCAATCGAACGCCGGTCAGCATGTCGGGCAGCGCCTCGATCAGGGCGCGCAACTGCACCCGGGCAGGCGCCGGGAGGTCACCCCTGCCGTGCTTCTCCATCACGTCGGGAGGCAGGGCTCGGAAGAACCCGTTCATGGCGGACACCAGGCCGCCGACCTTGTCCCGGCTCACACCGTCGATCCGGCCGAGCGCGTGCATGTTCTGCACCGCGATCGCGACCGCTGCGCTGCCCTCCACCTGGGCGGCCGACTTCCATCCCCCCATGGTCGCATCCATGGCGACATCCAGCCGCCCGTCCTGCACCGGCTTCAGGCTGGTCTCCACGGCATAGCGGTCGATGTGCTGCTCCTGGTGCTCCTTCGCGCTGTCGGTGGTGACGGCCAGGTTGCCGAGATCGATGTGGAGCGTCGATGGGCTGGCCAGCGCCGGATCGATCACCGCGTGCGAGTCCTGACGGCCGACCGTGAGCGCCGCCTTCAGCGGTCCGCTCGTGGCGATGTCGCCGGTGTCCGGTATCGTCATCGTGAAGTTGGCGGCGTCCGGCAGCTTGATCGCTTCGATCGCCCAGCGCCCGCCATCGAGCGGCCGCACCGAGGCAGTGAGCGCCGCATCGCTTGCCGGATTGTCGAGGCCCGGTATCGGCCACGTCATGCGGTAATGGTCGCCCTCGCCGGTGATCTGCAAGGGCAGGTCGGGCAGCGCGATCCCCGGGCCGAGCAGCCCGGCGAGCCAGTCCTTCAGTTGCTGTTGCAGCGCCTGCGCCTGCGCGGGGCCGATGTCATCGGCACGGGCGCCGCATGGCAGCAGAAGCAGCAGGCAGAGCGCAAAATGACGGGGTAGGCGCACGACCTGGTCCTCCTCGGCGCGGTTTCACGCCGAGGATACCGCGTCATGCCCTCAGGCCGCCACGTCCACCAGCACCAGTTCCCCGTC
>JBGPND010000193.1:0-10032 GCA_041487355.1 Acetobacteraceae bacterium
CAGCCTCGATCACCATCGCCTGCACCAGGTGCGCGGCGCGGCCGTGGTATTGCAGCTTCGTGCCGGGCGTCCAGTCGAGCGAGAAGTCGCAAACTTCGGCGCGCATGCGCGCATGGTCGGTCCATGTGGCGCGCGTCACGTCGCCCGACGGGAAACCGCCCTGATGCGTCATCACCTGATGCAGCGTGATGTCGGCCTTGCCGCGTGCCGCGAATTCCGGAAGGTGATCGGCGATGCGGTCCATGAAGGACAGCTTGCCCTCCTCCACCAGGGCCCACACCGCCGAACTGGTGAGCACCTTGGTCTGGCTGAACAGCAGCAACAGATTGTCGTTGGTCGCGGGCAGCTTGGTTGGCTCCGCCTTCGCATTGCCATAGGTGCGGAACAATGCGAGCTGGCCGTGGCGCGCGAGAGCGATCTGCGCACCGGGATAGCGGCCTTCCTCGATGTGCTGCTTGATCAGCCGGTCGAGGTGATCGAGTGGCTTCGCAGCGAAGCCGAGGCTCGCGGGATCACTGGACGGCAGCGGATATTCGCCTTGCATGGACACTCCTCCTCACACTTGGCCGAGCGCCGATGCTACGCTGGGCGGCGCTTGCGGCCAACCGGCGGATCGGGTGTGATCCGCTCCAACCACGAGGTGTTGTGAAATGGCAGTGATCGGCTTCATCGGGCTGGGCAATATGGGCGCGCCGATGGCGGCCAATCTGGTGAAGGCTGGCCATCGCGTGATCGGCTACGACATCAATGCGAAGGCGGTGCAGGCGCTTGCCTCCGCCGGTGTGCAGGCTGCGCGCAGCGCGGCAGAGGCGGCAAGAGGCGCTGATGTCGTCATCACCATGCTGCCCGCGGGCGAGCATGTGCGTGACGTGTGGCTGCACCAGGGCGGACTGATCGAGGCGGTGAAGGACAGCACGCCCCTGCTGATCGACTGCTCCACGATCGACGTGGAAAGCGCACGCGTGGTGACCGAGGCGGCACGCGTGGCCGGGCTCGAGATGCTGGATGCACCCGTGTCGGGCGGCGTCGGCGGCGCCACCGCTGCGACCCTCACCTTCATGGTCGGCGGCAGCGGAACCGCGTTCGCGCGCGGACTGCCGGTGTTGCAGGCGATGGGAAAGAACATCGTGCATGCCGGCGGTCCCGGGGCAGGGCAGGCGGCCAAGATCTGCAACAATATGATGCTCGCCATCAACATGGTCGGCGTGTCGGAAGGCTTCCTGTTGGCGCAGAAGCTCGGGCTCGACTGGGACAAGCTGTTCCAGATCGCCTCCACCTCATCCGGGCAATCCTGGGCGCTCTCCAGCTACTGTCCGGCGCCTGGGCCGGTTTCGGCAGCGCCGTCCAATCGCGACTACGCGGCGGGCTTCACCGCGGCGCTGATGCTGAAGGACGTGAAGCTGTCGCAGGCCGCGGCGGAAGCCACCGGATCGCCCACGCCACTCGGCGCCCATGCCATGTCGTTCTACCAGGCGGTCGTCGATGCGGGCGACGGCGGCAAGGATTTCTCGGTGGTGTTCCGGTGGCTGGCAAAGCTACCCCGGCCATGACCGGGCTTGACCCACGAGTGTCCGGTATAAGTCGGCGGTGGAAACTGGTGTTTTTTCAACGTCATGGCGGGGCCGAGCCACATGAGCATCAGGATAAGCGGCGGTGGTGCAAAGTCCTCCCCCTCCCCTTGCGGGAGGGGGTAGGGGGAGGGGGTGCGTATACCCACCGTCTCTGAGCGTGCATACCCCCTCTCACTGCCCCCTCCCGCAAGGGGAGGGGGAGAATATTTCCCGCGCACGCCCCTATCCTGATGTCTATGGGGCCAAGCCCGGCCATGAAGGTTTAAGAGTAGGGAGGCGACGATGGGGGCTGAAGCGTTCAAGGCGGCACGTGACTTCCTGTTCGCGCACCGCACGAACCACCGCACGGCACATGCGGAATTCCGCTGGCCAGAACTGGACAATTTCAACTACGCCCTTGACTGGTTCGATGCCGAGCTGGCGCGAGGCGACAGCGCCAACCGTCTTGCGCTGAAGATCGTCGGCGACGGCGCCGCCACCGCGACCTTCGCCGAACTGTCCGAACGCTCCAACCGTGTCGCCAACGGGCTGCGCAGCCTCGGCGTGAAGCGCGGCGAGCGCATCCTGCTCATGCTCGGCAACGTCGTGCCGCTGTGGGAGATGATGCTGGCGGCGATGAAGCTCGGCGCCGTGGTGATCCCGGCGACAACGCTGTTGACGCCGAACGACCTGAAGGACCGGTTCGAGCGTGGCCGTGTGCGGCATCTCATCGCCAACGCGGCGGACGCACCGAAATTCGCCGGCCTCGACCCCAGCGTGACCCGCTTCGCGCTCGGCAATGCGCCGGCCGGCTGGCACAGCTACGATACTCTGTTGCAAGAAGATGCGCGCTTCGTCGCCGACGGCGAAACGCGCGCCACCGATCCGATGCTGCTGTATTTCACCTCCGGCACCACGTCACGGCCCAAGCTGGTGGAACACAGCCACCAAAGCTATCCGGTCGGCCACCTGATCACGATGTACTGGCTCGGCCTGCAGCCGGGCGACATGCACCTGAACATCTCCTCGCCAGGATGGGCGAAGCATGCCTATAGCTGCTTCTTTGCTCCCTGGAATGCCGGTGCCACCGTGTTCATCGCCAACCAGCCGCGCTTCAATGCGCGCGGCATGCTGGACGCGATCGCGGCGAACAACGTCACGACGATCTGCGCGCCACCCACGGTGTGGCGCATGTTCGTTCAGGAGGACATGAAGTCCTGGAAGACATCACTTCGGGAAGTCTGCTCCGCCGGCGAGCCGCTGAACCCCGAAATCATCGAGCACGTGCAGAAGGTCTGGGATCGCACGGTGCGCGAGGCCTATGGCCAGACCGAGACCACGGTGCAGATCGCCTGCTTCCCGGGTGAGGTGGTGAAGCCGGGCTCGATGGGCCAGGAGGCGCCAGGCTACCGCATTCGCCTGCTCGATGCCGACGACAAGGATGTGGAGGAGGGCGAGGTGTGCATTGCGCTCGATCCCGCGCCGGTCGGGCTCATGCGGGGCTATCAGAACGACGATGGCTCGTTCGCCCCGCTTGGCCGCACGGCCTATCGCACCGGGGACGTCGCGACACGGGATGCCGGCGGCTACTACACCTATGTCGGGCGCGCGGATGACGTGTTCAAAGCCTCCGACTATCGGATCAGCCCGTTCGAGCTGGAAAGCGCGCTGATCGAGCATCCCGCGGTGGCCGAGGCCGCGGTGGTGCCGGCGCCCGACCCACTCCGTCTCGCGGTGCCGAAGGCCTATGTCACGCTGACGGCGAACAGCATTCCCGACCGTGCGACCGCACTCTCGATCTTCCGGCACCTGCGCGAGACACTGGCGCCGTTCAAGCGCGTCCGGCGGCTGGAATTCGCCGACCTGCCGAAGACGATCTCCGGCAAGATCCGCCGCGTTGAGCTGCGCCAGCAGGAGGAGACCCGGGCGAAGCAAGGCCAGCGTGGCGCCGGCGAGTTCCGCGAAGAGGATTTCCCAGAGCTGCGCAGCGCATGACCTGGTCCATCGTCGCCCACGACCCCGCCACCGGCGCCTTCGCGGTCGCCGTCGCCACCAAGGCCTTCGCCGTCGGGGCATCCTGTCCGTTCGTTCGCTCCGGCGTCGGCGCGGTCTCCACCCAGTCGATGACCAACCGCTATCTCGGTCCGGCGATCCTGGACGCGCTGGCCCGCGGCCTGCCGCCCGATGCGGCCATCGAGGGCGCGCTGGCCGGTGATGCGGGACGCGGCATCCGCCAGGTGCACGCAGTGGACCGGCACGGCCGCACCGCCGCCTGGACCGGGCAGAACTGCGTCGAGTGGTGCGGCAGCGTTGCCGCCCCCCGGATCAGCGTCGCCGGCAACATGCTGGCCGGCGAGCCGACGGTGGCCGCAACGCTCGCCGCCTGGCAGGCGCATCCGGAGCTGGAGATGCCGGAACGGCTGATGGTGGTGATGGAGGCGGGCGAGGCCGCCGGCGGCGACCGGCGCGGCAGGCAGTCGGCGGCGATGCTGCTGACCACCACCGAGGATTTTCCCGATCTCAACCTGCGGGTGGACGACAGCCCCGATCCGCTGCCCGAGCTGCGCCGGCTGCTCGGCATCTGGCGGCGCGAACGTGCCCCTGGTCTCGCCACCCAGCCTGCGCGCGGCAACCCCTCGGGCTTCATCGACCTCGACGCGATCGAGGCCGGCTGGATCGCCCGCGGCCTCGATCTCCGGTTCCGCCGCTAGCCCATCCCGTCCCCCTCTGGCAGATTAAATCTTACGTGACCGGCAGCCTGGAGCCGCCTAAGCATGCCGCGCACACGTGAAGGAGGGAGACATCACATGCTGACCCGTCGGGCTGCCGCCCAGCTTCTCGCCACCACCGCCGTTGCCGCCGCACTCGGCGGCGTCTCCGCCCACGCCGCCGACAAGGTGATCAAGGTCGGCATCAGCCTGTCGCTCACCGGTGCCGATGCGGAATCCGCCGCGCGCATCAAGAACGGCGCGCTGATGGCGTTCGAGGAGATCAACGCGAAACACGAGCTCGCCGGCTACCGGATCGAGCCGATCATCCTCGACGACGGCACCGCGACAGCCGGCCAGTACGACCCGGCGCAGGCGGCGACCAACGCGCGCAAGATGGTGTCCGACAAGGAGGTGGTGGCCGCGATCGGCCCGATGATGAGCGGTGCCGGCAAGGCGATGGCGCCGATCCTCAGTCAGGGCAACCTGGCGACCATCACGCCAAGCTCGACCAACCCCGACATCACCAATCCGAAGTTCGCGGAACAATACAAGCCCGCCGGCAAGGCGATCTATTTCCGCACGGTCACCACCGACGCGTTCCAGGGGCCGAACATGGCCAACTACTTCGCCGACAAGCTGCACGTGAAGTCGGTGTTCGTGCTGGACGATTCGGGTGCCTATGGCGTTGGCATCGCCGATTCCTTCCAAAAGCGGGCCGAGGAGAAGGGCATCAAGGTGCTTGGCCGCGACCGGCTGGACCCGAAGGCCGCCGACTACACGGCAGTCCTCACCAAGATCAAGTCGCTCAATCCGGACGCGCTGTACTACGGCGGCGTCAGCCAGGCCGGCGTGAAGCTTGCCAAGCAGGCCTATGACATCATCCCGAAGGCGATCAAGGGCGGCGGCGACGGCATGTATTCGGCGGAGATGCTCTCCGCCGTCGGTTTCCCCGCCGCCGACGGCTGGTACGCCACCATCGCCTCGCCCCATGCGACCGAGGACAAGGCCGCGGATGCCTGGGTGAAGGAATATCGCGCGAAATACAGCATGTTGCCGTCGGATTACTCGATCACCGCCTATGACGCCGCCCTGGTGATCGCGGACGCGGTCAAACGCCTCATCGCCGACAAGAAGGACGTCACCCGCGACAACGTGCGCGACTACATCCAGACTGCCAAGGTGAAGACAATGCAGGGCATCGTGGGATTCGACGCCAACGGCGACCTGCAGGATCGCACGATCAGCGTGTTCCAGATCAAGAAGGACGTGAACTACGCCGCCGACGACATGGTCCACCAGTACCACTACATCGGCGTCGCACCGCAGTCCTGACCGGTTCGGCAAGGCCAGGGTCCCCCTGACCTTGTGCGACCGGCACAGGCCTTGCTTGCTGGCAGCCAAATAAGACAAACAGGGAGACAAACACATGTTGAAACGCCGCGAAGCCGCTCAGGTTTTCATCGCCGTTGCCGCGACCGCCACGCTGGGTGCACCCGCCCGCGCGGCCGACAAGATAATCAAGGTCGGCATGGACCTCTCGCTCACCGGGGCCGATTCCGAAGGCGCCGTCCGCGTCAGGAACGGCATCATGATGGCCATCGATGGGGCCAACGAAGGCAACGGCATCCCGGGCTACAAGATCGAGCCGTTGGTGCTGGATGACGGCACCGCCACTGCCGGCCAGTACGATCCGGCGCAGGCCGCGACCAATGCGCGCAAGATGGTGTCCGACAAGGACGTGGTGGCGGCGCTCGGCCCGGAGATGAGCGGCGCCGGCAAGGCGATGGCGCCAATCCTGAGCGCGGGCGGGTTGGCGACCATCACGCCGAGCTCGACCAATCCCGACATCACCGATCCGAAGTTCGCCCAGCAGTTCCGCCCGGCCGGCAAGCCGATCTACTTCCGCACCGTGACGACGGACGCCTACCAGGGTCCGAACATGGCGAACTTCTATGCCGACGTGCTGAAGGTGAAGTCCGTCTTCATCCTGGACGACAGCGGCGCCTACGGCGTCGGCATGGCCGATGCGTTCGAGAGGCAGGCGGCGAAGAAGGGCATCAAGGTGACCGGCCGCGACCGGCTCGACCCGAAGGCGGCCGACTACAGCGCCATCCTCACCAAGATCAAGTCGCTCAACCCCGATGCGATCTACTATGGCGGCGTCGGCCAGGCTGGCACCAAGGTCGCCAAGCAGTCCTACGACATCGTGCCGAACATGATCAAGGGCGGCGGCGACGGTGTGTATGGTCCGACCATGCTGACGTCCGTCGGCTTCCCGGCAGCCAATGGCTGGTATGCCACCATCGCCTCGCCGCACATGGTCGGCGACACCAAGGCGCAGCAGTTCGTCGATGCCTATTTCCGCAAATACGGCAAGGCGGCAGACGACTACACGATCACCGCCTACGACGCCACGCTGGTGGTGATCGACGCGATCAAGCGCGTTGCCGCCACCGGCAAGCCGGTGACGCGCGATGCGGTGCGTGACGCCATCCAGGCATCGAAGGTGTCGACCATCCAGGGTGTCGTCACGTTCGACGCGAATGGCGATCTGGCCGATCGCACCGTCAGCGTGTTCCAGATCAAGCAGGACACCACGGCGCGGCCGGACGACGTGTCGCGCCAGTATCACTATATCGGCGTGGCGCCGCAGTCCTGAGGCATTCCACGCAATGACGACTTTCGATCTGCTGCTGCAGCAGACGATCAACGGGCTGAGCCTGGGCGCGATGTATGCGCTGCTCGCGCTCGGTTTCACGTTGGTTTACGGCATCCTCGAGCTGATCAACTTCTCGCACTTCAATGTCTTCATGATTGGCTCGTTCGTCGCCTTGTACGTGCTCGAAGCGTTCGGGCTGTCCGGTCAGGAGATCATCCTGACCGGATTGCCGCTCGCCGGCGTGCTGTTGGTGACTTTTGCGGTCACCATGGTGTTTTGCGGCGTTCTCGGCGTGACGATCGAGCGGCTCTGCCTGCGTCCCTTGCGCAACGTGAAGGGGCCGGCGGCGATGATCACCACGATCGGCGTGTCCTACATCCTGTTCAACGTGATCCTGCTGACGGTGGGCGCCGATTCGAAGAACTTCCCCAATCCGCTGCCGACGATCCGCTACCAGATCGGGGGCGCGGTGCTGGATTTCCGCGTCATCCTGATCTGGGTCATCGCCTTGCTGCTGATGGCCGGGCTCTTCATGTTCGTGCAACGGAGCCGGATCGGCAAGGCGATGCGCGCCACCGCGCAGGACGCCGAAGCGGCGCGGATGATGGGCGTCGAGGTCGACAGGGTCATCGTCATGGCCTTCTTCCTCGGCTCCGCGCTCGCCGGCGCCGGCGGGCTGATCTTCGGGCTCTATTACAACTTCACCAGCTTCATCATCGGCTTCACCGCCGGCCTGCGTGCGTTCACCGCCGCCGTGCTGGGCGGCATCGGCCATGTGCCGGGCGCGATGGTGGGCGGCGTGCTGATCGGGCTGATCGAGGCGATGAGCAGCCAGTTCATCGCCACTGCCTGGACCGACGTGATCATCTTCTCGATCCTGGTGCTGGTCCTGGTGTTCAAGCCGGCCGGCCTGTTCGGGCGGCTCGCGCCCAACAAGTCATGAGAGGGCGCAGCGTATGAACGGCACCGCTTCCGCCGCCGTCTCGGTCCTGGCGCGACCGTTTGCCCGCATCCCCGAAGCGCAGCGGCGTCGGATCGGGCTGCTGCTGCTGACCGCTGCCGCGCTGGCGTTTCCGTTTCTGCACGACAACGACGCCGACGTGGACAGCATGGCCAACGCGGCGGCCTATGCAACGCTGGCGCTCGGGCTGAACATCGTCGTCGGTTTCGCCGGTCTGCTCGATCTCGGCTATGCCGCTTTCTTCGCCATCGGTGCCTACACCTACGGCATCCTGACCGCGTTCCAGCTCCAGCCGGAGTGGAGCAGCTTCTGGGAGCCGTTCCACTTCCTCGGCCTGGTTGCCAAGATGCCGGCCGAGCTGGGCGACGGCAGCGTGGTGCACTTCACCCTGTCGTTCTGGCTCGCCTTGCCGCTCGCGGCGGGCATGGCGGCGTTCTTTGGCGTGCTGTTCGGCGCGCCCACGCTGCGGCTGAGGGGCGACTACCTGGCCATCGTCACGCTCGGCTTCGGCGAGATCGTGCCGATCGTGGTGCGCAACTGGTCGGACCTGACCAATGGCGCCGCCGGGTTGAACGGTATCGCCGCGCCGCGCCTGTTCGGCTGGGGCTTCGGCGTCGATGCGCGTCCGTATTACTACGTCGCGATCGCCATGGTGGCGCTGCTGGTGTTCGTCAGCATCCGATTGCGCGATTCCCGCATCGGCCGCGCCTGGATGGCGATCCGCGAGGACGAGATCGCCGCCGGCACGATGGGCGTCGACCGCACGAAGTTCAAGCTGCTGGCCTTCGCGATCGGCGCCGCGTTCGGCGGCATGACCGGCGTGTTCTATGTCGCCAAGCTGCAGACCGCGACGCCGGAGATGTTCGGCTTCCCGGTGTCGGTGATGATCCTGGTCATGATCGTGTTCGGCGGCATCGGCAGCGTGTGGGGCGTGGTGCTGGGCGCCTTTATCCTGCAGTTGCTGCAATCCTGGTGGCTGCAGGACCTGTCCGAATGGCTGCACGCCCTGGGACGGCTGGTCGACAGCAGCTTGCTGCAGCACATCGATCTGGTGCCGTCGATCGAGCTGATCTTCGGCCTGATCCTGGTGGGCATGATGCTGTTCCGCCGGCAGGGGCTGATTCCGGCAACGCGGCCGCCGCCAGCGCTGACCTTCGACCAGCAGTATGCCGAGATCCGGCGCGGCGGCTTCACCGACCTCAAGCTTGCCGGACTGGGCGGCGACGTGCGCACCGGCGCGGCGGCGCTGGAGGTGAAGGGCGTGACGGTGCGGTTCGGCGGCCTGACCGCACTGAACAAGGTCGATCTGGTGGTGCCGACCGGTGGCGTGGTGGCGGTGATCGGACCGAACGGCTCGGGCAAGTCGACGCTGTTCAACGTGATCACCGGCCTCGTGACAGCGGAGGAGGGCTCCATCCGTTTCCACGGCGAAGAGATCATGGGCCTGCCGGACTACCAGATCATGGAGAAGGGCATCGCGCGCACGTTCCAGAACCTGCGGCTGTTCGCCAACCTGACGGTGATGGAGAATGCGCTGATCGGCCAGCACGCGCGGCTGCGCACCGGCACCATCGCCGCGATCTTCCGTCCGCCCTGGACCAAGGCCGAGGAGATCCAGGCGCGCGGGTGGGCGATGGAGATCTTCGCGATCTTCGGCAACCGTCTGACGCCGCGCACCGCACAGATGGTGAGTGGGCTGTCCTACGCCAACCGGCGTCGCATCGAGATCGCCCGCGCGCTCGCCTCTCGCCCGCGCATTCTGCTGCTCGATGAGCCGACCGCCGGGATGAATCCGGCCGAGACGCTGGAACTTGCCGAACAGATCAAGAGCCTGAACGGGCTCGGTCTGACGGTGCTGCTGATCGAGCACAAGCTGGACGTGGTGACCACGCTCGCCGACACGGTCTATGTGCTGGACCATGGCGAGGTGATCGCACACGGTACACCCGCGGAGGTGCGGCGCGACGAGGAGGTGCTGCGCGCCTATCTCGGGCGCAACGCGGCGGCGTCCCTGGCGGGCGTGGGAGCGGCGCATGTTGCTTGACGGCCCCCTCCCCAACCCGCCCCCGCTGCGCGGGAGAGGGGGTTCCGCGCCCCCTCCCCCGCGCAGCGGGGGAGGGTTGGGGAGGGGGCGATGAGAAGCACGCCGCA
>JBGPND010000194.1:0-10002 GCA_041487355.1 Acetobacteraceae bacterium
CGTCGTGTCCATCTCGGTCCGGATCCGCTCCAGCACGCGAATCCCGATCTCCTGGTGCGCCATCTCGCGGCCGCGGAAGCGCAGCGTCACCTTCACCTTGTCCCCCTCCTCGATGAACGACTTCATGGCACGCATCTTCACCTGATAATCGTTCTCGTCGATGTTCGGGCGGACCTTGATCTCCTTGATCTCGATGACCTTCTGCTTTTTCTTGGCCTCGTTCTTCTTCTTCTGCTGTTCGTACTTGAACTTGCCGAAATCGAGGATCTTCACCACGGGAGGATCGGCGTTCGGGCTGATCTCCAGCAGATCCAGGCCGACCGACTGGGCTCTCAGCCAGGCGTCGCGGGCGCTCATGACGCCCTGCATCTCGCCATCCTGATCGATCAGCCGCACCTGCGGCGCTCGGATTTCGTCATTCACCCGGGGCCCGTCGCGGGTTGGCGAAGCGGTCATTGGTCCTCTTGCTATGGTCTTCTCCTGTCGTTGTTGCACTCAATCGGGCGGGAGGCTCCCGGCCCGGGCCGAGTTTGGCCGATCCGTCCGTCGCGGATCAAGCAAACTCCGCCTGAGGGGTCCGCTGCTTCAGATCGGGTGGGGCAGCCTCGGCTGCAAGCCGGCGCACCGCCTCATCCAGCTTCAGCACCTCCTGCGCATCCACGCCGAGCCGGCGCAGCGCCACCGTGCGTTGCTCGGCCTCCCGCCGCCCGACCACCGCCAGCACCGGGACATGCGCCAGGCTGTGTTCCCGAACTTTGGCGTTGATCTTCTGGTTGGACAGATCGAGCCCCACCTCCAGCCCTGCCCGCCGCAGCGTCGCCGCGACCTCGCGCGCGTACTCGTCGGCGTCCGAGACGATGGTGGCGACCACCGCCTGCACCGGTGCCAGCCAGAGCGGGAAGCGGCCGGCGTATTGCTCGATCACGATGCCGAGGAAGCGCTCGAAGCTGCCGAGGATGGCGCGGTGCAGCATGACCGGACGGCGGCGGCTGCCATCCTCGGCCACATATTCGGCATCCAGCAGCTCCGGCATGTTGAAGTCGACCTGCAGCGTGCCGCACTGCCAGTCCCGCCCGATCGCGTCGCGCAGCACGAACTCCAGCTTGGGGCCGTAGAAGGCGCCCTCGCCGGGGTTCAGCGTGTAGTCGACGCCGGCGATGCCGCAGGCCTCCTTCAGCGCACCCTCGGCGTGGTCCCACACGACGTCGGCGCCCACACGGATCGCGGGGCGGTCGGAGAACTTCACGCTGAACTCGGAAAAACCGAAGTCGCGGTAGATCGAGGACAGCAGCTCGACGAACCGCACCGTCTCGGCTGCGATCTGCTGCTCGGTGCAGAAGATATGCGCATCATCCTGGGTGAAGGCGCGCACCCGCATGATGCCATGCAGCGCGCCGGACGGCTCGTAGCGATGGCAGGAGCCGAACTCCGCGAGCCGGAACGGCAGCTCGCGGTAGGAGCGGATGCCCTGGCGGAAGATCTGGATATGGCAGGGGCAGTTCATCGGCTTCAGCGCCAGCGTCTTGTCCTCGTCCTCGACCTTGGCGATGAACATGTGCTGGCGGAATTTCTCCCAGTGGCCCGAGCGCTCCCACAGCGAGCGGTCGACCAGTTGCGGGGTCTTCACCTCCTGGTAGCCGGCATCGTCCAGGCGGCGGCGCATATAGGCTTCGGCGGTACGGTAAAGCTTCCAGCCCTTCGGGTGCCAGAACACGCTGCCCACCGCCTCCTCCTGGAGGTGGAACAGGTCCATCTCCTTGCCGATGCGGCGGTGGTCGCGGTGCTCCGCCTCCTCCAGCATATGGAGGTATGCGTCCAGCTCCTTCTGGTCGCGCCAAGCGGTGCCGTAGATGCGCGACAGCATGGCGTTGCGGTGATCGCCCCGCCAATAGGCGCCTGCCACCTTCATCAGCTTGAACGCGGCGCCGACATCGGCGGTGGAGCGCATATGCGGGCCGCGGCACAAATCCACCCAGTCGCCCTGGCGATACAGCGTGATGGTCTCGTTGCGCGGCAGGTCCTGGATGATCTCGGCCTTGTACTTCTCGCCCTTGTCCTGGAAGAAGCGGATCGCCTCCTCGCGGTCGATCACCTGGCGGACAAACTTCTCCCCCCTAGCGACGATCTCCCGCATCTTAGCCTCGATCGGCCCAAAATCCTCCGGCGTGAACGGCTCGTTCCTTGCGAAATCGTAATAAAAACCGTTCTCGATCGCCGGGCCGATGGTCACCTGGGTGCCGGGGTAGAGCTCCTGCACCGCCTCGGCCAGCACATGCGCCGCATCGTGGCGGATCAGCTCCAGCGCCTCGGGGTCGCGGCGGGTGACGAACACCACGTCCGCGTCGCGGTCGATCTCCGTTTCCAGCTCGACCAGCCTGCCGTCCAGCTTCATGGCCAGGGCGGCGCGGGCGAGGCCGGGACCGATCGCCGCCGCCACCGTCGTGCCCGTCACCGGCCCGTCGAAGCGGCGCACGGATTTGTCGGGCAGGGTAATGGCGGGCATCGGTTTCGGCTCCTCCTTGAGCGAGACGCTGTCTATGGCGTCACGCCGCGGCGGCTGCAACCCCAACGAGCAGTTCGTCATACACGGCCAGCGTTGCCGCCTGCATAGCTGCAACTGTGTAGCCCCGCAGCACCGCCGCACGCGCCCGGCTGCCGAGTGCACCCCGCTCGGCGGCGGGCAAGGCGAGCACCTGATCGATCGCCGCGGCCAGGACCTCGGCATCGCCCGGCGGCACGCGCCAGCCGGTCACGCCATGCTCGACAGTCTCCACCGGCCCGCCGAGGTCCGAGGCGATCACCGGGCGGCCCATCGCCTGTGCTTCGATCACCACTCGGCCGAACGCCTCCGGCTCGGTGGAGGCGTGCACCACGACGTCCGCCAGCATCAGCGCCGCCGGCATATCGTCGCATTCGCCGGCCAGACGCAGCCGATCGGCAACGCCCAGTGCTTCCGCTTGGCGGATCAATCGGGCGGCATAGTGCCTGCGCCCCTGGTCTGAGCCCACCAGCACGCAGCACAGGTCACGTCGCGCCAGACGAGCGAAAGCCTCGATCAGCACCGCCTGGCCCTTCCAGCTCGTCAACCGCCCGGGCAGCAGCACGACCGCGGCACCGTCCGGCAGGCGCCACTGGCTCGCCAGCCGCGCCATCCGTTCGCCCGAGACGGCGGCTGGATCGAATGCCGCGGGGTCCACGCCGCGCGGGATCACCCGGATGCGCGCTGGATCGGTCCCATGTCGCGTCTTTATCAGTTCGGCGATGAAGCGGCTGGCAACGATCACCCGCTCGCCGCGTGCCATCACCGCGTTGTACCGCCGCTTGAACGGCAGGTCCTCGCCATAGGCGCCGTGGTAGGTCGTCACGAAATGCGCCCCGGTGCGCCGACAGGCAAGCCAGGCGGACCAAGCGGGCGCACGCGACCGGGCGTGCACGATCGCCACGCGCTCGGCCTGGATCAGCGTGGCAAGCAGGGCGGCGTTGCGCCAGATCGTCAGCGGGTTCTTGCTGGCAAGTGGCAGGGTGATGTGGCGTCCGCCGGCCCGGTCCACAGCGGCGACCATGCGCCCGCCGGCGCTCGCCACCAGCGCGATCCCTCCGGCATCGGCAATCGCCCGAGTGATCTCCACCGTGCCGCGCTCCACCCCACCGGTAACCAGCGAAGGCAGCACCTGCAGCACGACCGGGTGTTCTGTCTCCGCTGGCATCCGGCGCGCTATATCACGCGGGCCCGCTGCTCAGGAGGGACAGATGGAAACCACCGGACGGCTCGATCGCGGCGACGGCGTGGAACTGGCCTGGGCACGACAACAGGGCAGCAGCCCCACCGTGGTGTTCCTGGCCGGCTTCCGCAGCGACATGACCGGCGACAAGGCAACCGCGCTGGCGTCGTTCTGTGCCGGGCGCGGCCAGGCGATGCTCCGGTTCGACTACGCCGGCCATGGCTCCAGCGACGGCCGGTTCGAGGACGGCACGATCGGCCGCTGGACCGACGATGCCCTCGCCGTGATCGACCGGCAGACCGACGGTCCGCTGGTCCTGGTCGGCTCGTCGATGGGCGGCTGGATCGCGCTGCTTGCCGCCCTCGCCCGCCCCCTGCGCGTTGCCGGGCTCATCGGCATCGCCGCCGCGCCCGACTTCACCGAGGCACTGATGTGGGAGGCGATGACCTTCGAGGAACGTGGCGCCCTCATGCGCAACGGCGTCCTGGATGTGCCGAGCCAGTACGGTGCCCCCTACCCCGTCACCCGCGCCCTGATCGAGGATGGCCGCGCGCGGCTCCTGCTGAACGAACCGATCGCAATCGACTGTCCGGTGCGTCTACTGCACGGCCAGCGCGATCCCGACGTGCCCTGGGAAATGGCGCTGCGCATCGCCGAGCAACTGACCAGTCAGGACGTGCAGGTGATATTGGTGAAGGATGGCGATCACCGCCTGTCGCGGCCGCACGATCTGGCGCTGCTATGCCGGACCTTGGCCCCGCTCCTCGGCCAGGATGGCGCGTAGCCCTTCGCGATAGCTCGGATAGCGCCAGCGCAGGCCGAGCGCCTGCTGCGTCCATCGGCTCGACACTTTCCGACTCTCCGCCCAGAAGCTGCGTGCCATCGGGCTCATTGCAGCGTCTGCCTGCTCAAACGGTACGGCCTCCGGCGGTGCGATACCGAGCAGCCGCGCTGCCTCGGCCACGACCTCCGCGCTTTCCGCAGGCTCATCGTCCAACAGGTTCAGGATGCGTCCGCCGGATAGCCGCCGCTGTTGCATCGCCGCCAGCACGGCACGGACGATGTCGTCGCGATGGATGCGTCCAAATGCGTGGCCCGGTTTGATGATGCGCCTCGCCTTCCCCGTGCGCACATCATCGAGCGCCGAGCGCGCAGGCCCATAGATGCCGGCCAGTCGGAATATGTCGACCGCGCAGCGATCGGCCAGGCGCCGCCAGCCCCCCTCCGCTGCCAGCCGCCGCCGGCTGCGATCCGACATTGGTGCCGGCGTGGTATCCTCATCGACCCAGGCACCGTTGCGATCGCCATAGACACCCGTCGTGGACAGATAGCCAATCCAGCGCAGACGCGGCGCCGCGGCAATTGCATCGCCAAACTGCGACAGCACGGGATCGCCTGATGCATCAGGTGGCACCGTGCACAGCAAGTGGGTCGCTGACGCGATGGCATCATCGGCCAGCGCAAAATCGATGCGCACGACGCCGTCATCCGCATAGTCGACCGCATCGCGGACTGTACCGCTGGCAACAATGCCCGCGGCCACGCCGGCCCGTGCGATCGCAATGCCGGCGTAGCCAAGCCCGAACACCAGAAGCCGCACGTCGTTCAGCCGGTGCCGGTCACTCGTAGAACTCCCAGATCGGCATTGGCCGGATCACCTGGCTTAAATTGGGCAACTGGTAAAACGAGCTGGCGAAGCCGGCGAAATCGAAATACGGCTCGATGCCGCGCTTGTCCTTCTCCGAGAACCAATGCGGCATCGATGTCGCAGGGCAGTAATGCGTCACGCAGGACATGCGGCTGCGCCAGAGCGGCGGAGTCTGAGGGTGGCTGCGATGCACGAGATCGGCGGCCCAGAAGAACACGTCACCCTTCTTGGCCAACAGCCGCCGGTGAGGAAGCTGGCGCGCCTGACACTCTCGTTCCAGGTCCTGCGCGTATTGCTCACTCGAAATCTGGCCGTCATAGCGCTTCAGGCCATTGGCGAAAATGTAGTGCGGCAGTCTGTGGCTGCCGTCGTAGTAGGCGAGTTCGCCGGTTCCGTCGACGATGTCCTGCAGCGCGATCCATGTGGCGGCAAGCAGCATGGGCGAGTCGACCACGACATAGGCCGTATCCTGATGCCACGCATGCCCATTGCTCTGCTGGAACAGAAGCTGCTGAAATGCCAGGGGCTTGGCCTGGAAGACCAGCATGAGAAAGCGCGCGATCCTCGGGTGCATGCAGACCTGTCGTGCGGTCTGCATATTCACGTATAGATCGTAGATGCTCTCGCTGCGGTCGGGCTTGGCCCCATTCAGCCGCTTGCTGCGTTTATGGGCAAAGTCGGTGGTGACGAAGTAGCCAGGCCGCGTGTGCATATCGTGAATCTCGGCGACGAACTGGTCGACCAGCGTCTCCTCGATCGCCTGGTTCCAGCGCAGCCAGCCATGCTCGATGAAATGCAGCAGGTCGTTGGCTTCACCGTCATCGATGTAGCCGGTGGCGTGGAGCGCCGGCAGGCGTTTCGCCGCGTTCGGGGCATCCGTCCACAGGGTGGGCAGGCTCAGGTCCTGATTGAAGCCGGCCGGCATGCTGAAGTCCTCCGTTGCAGGAGCATGCTATTGTAGCACGGATCCTAGGACACGGCGGCTGACTGTGCAGCGCTTGCGGGCGCCACGCCGGCACCACTCAGACGCTCAAAAATCCAGGTCCGCATAATGCGCTGGCGCCGTGATGCCCGGCGCACGATCAGCCAGCACACCGCGGAAGCTCGGGCGCGACTTCATGCGCGCATACCAATCCTTGGCGGGCTGTGAGAGCGTCCAGTCCACATCGCCGATGAAGTCGAGACAGGACAGATGCGCCGCCGCGGTAAAGTCGGCCAACGAGATGGCGCTGCCCGCCAGCCATTTGCGGGTTTCCGCCAGCCAGCCGAGATACTCCAGGTGATAGCGCAATGCGAGGTAGCCGGTGCGCATCGCCGCCGGGTCCGGATTGCCGCGGCCCGCCATGCGCTTCATGAACTTCTCGCCGAGCAGGTTGCGCGTGACCTCGGCGGCGAACTTGCCATCGAACCAGGCGACCAGCCGCCGCGCCTCCACACGCTCGGCCAAGGTGCGTCCGAGCAGCGGCGTGTCGGGATAGGCCTCTTCCAGGTATTCGCAGATCACGCCCGAATCGGGAATAGCGAGGCCGTTGTCCTCGACCAGTGTCGGCACCGTGCCGGCGGGATTGAGTTCCAGATACTCCGGCCGGCGCTCCCAGACCTTTTCCGGCCGGAGATCGAACGGCAGTCGCTTCTCCGCCAGCACGAGGCGCACCTTGCGCGAGAACGGCGACAGCGGGAGATGATAGAGGGTCCGCATCGCCTTCGCTTATCGCACCAGGAAGCGTGCTGCGCCAAGGTCGGACGACGCGTCAGTCCTTGGTCTGGAAAGACAGGTCGGTTCTATGCCCTATCTGCTACTCGGGCAGCACCCTGCGTTTCCCGCCACCCGGCTGGAACCGTCGCAGGTAACCCGGCACCACCAGTTCTACCGGCGTCGGCACGATACCAAGCTCCTTCAGGCCCGGCCTGTCAGCGCCAACCACGTTGTCGCTCTGCAGCATCAGCAACTGGTCCCGGGTCAGTGGCTTGCCGGGCACCAGCTCCATGATGCGGGCCTGCAAACGCGCCAATCCCAGCGGGATGTCCACCATCGGCCTTCGCCGCCCGGTTTCCTTCAGGATGTAGGCGAGCAGTTCCCGGAACTGCCAGACACGCGGCCCGCCGAGTTCATAGACCGCGCCGACGGCGTCCGGCCGGACCAAGGCAGCCATCACCGCATCCGCCACGTCGCCGACATAGACCGGCTGGAACCGCGTATCGCCGCAGATCACCGGCATGATCGGCAGCAGACGCGCCATGCCGGCAAAGCGGTTGAACAAATGGTCCTCGGGACCGAACACCAGCGACGGACGCAGGATGGTGGCGCCGGCGAAGGCCTCGCGCACCAGCCCCTCACCCACGCCCTTGCTCGCGGCGTAGCGGCTCGCGCCGTT
The DNA here is from genome assembly GCA_041487355.1 of Acetobacteraceae bacterium. Lineage (GTDB taxonomy): Bacteria > Pseudomonadota > Alphaproteobacteria > Acetobacterales > Acetobacteraceae > JAMXLO01. Next base: position 7,746 of record JBGPND010000194.1, read on the forward strand.
CGGATCGGCGCCAATCGCCGAGATATGCACCAGCCGGGCGACGCCGGCCCTGGCGGAAAGTTTGGCCACCAGTCCGGCGCCCTCGGCATGAATGCGCTGGAAGTCGCCTGACCGCCGCTCGGCCAGGATGCCCACCGCATTGACGACCAGGTCGGCCCCGTCCACCGCGCGGTGCACGGTGGCCTCGTTGGTCAGCGAGGCGTAGAGCGGCACCACCTGCCCCACCGCGCCCATCGGCTTGAGGAACAGCGCTCGCTCGGTGTCCCGCACGGCGACACGCACCACGAAGCCCTTGTGGGTCAGCCGCTTCACGACGTAGCGGCCGATGAAGCCCGAACCGCCGAACACCGTCGCCACGCTGCGCGTCGCCATTGCCCAATCTCCCGCTATTTGTCCTTGATAGGCGGCAGCGCAACGACGCTCAAGGTGAAGCGTCTGGCGATGGCTCTGTCGGTCCGCTGTCCGGTTCCGTGCGGTCTGGCGATGGCTTGGCCGCTTTGCCGCTCCACCCCAGCCATTCGGCGGCCTGCTCCGCGCGGCGCAGCACCGCATCCAGCGCCGCCATCGTCGCGGACAGATCCTCGCTTTCGTCCGCGCGCCACGCACGCATGGCCCAGAGCCACACCGCGACCAGGCCTTTCACCCGCAGCTCGCCGCGAATGCCGGCAGCGGAAATGCCAGTCGCCTCCAGCATCCACCGCATGCTCCGCCGCGTGGCAAGCGCCAGCAGGAGCGCGGTCGGCGGCTCGGCCGGCAAGGCGTGCAGCAGCGCCAATACGCCGGCACGGTGAGCCTGGAATACGTCGATCCGCCGCATCAGCAGATCGAACAGCCGGTCGCGCGTCGGTCCATCCGACGGCAACTCGGCCAATGCCGACTGGTCAGCCAATCGGCCGAAGCGCAGCAGGATCGCCGAATGACCCGGGAACCGCTCGCGCGCCCGCGCCAGCGGCAAGCCGGCAGCACGCGCCGCCGCCGCCACGCTGACGGACCGCCAGCCCTGCTCCGCCGCCAACTGGAAAGCGGCCGCGATCAGCGCCCGGTCGAATTCCGCATCGTCCATGACCGCATCATGGCCTGCGACTGCCGGCTTGGCCACTGGTTCACTGATACCGTCGCGCGAACAGGATGACGCGTTTGTCGTCATTGCCGCGCAAGCGGGAACCCAGTGGGATCAGCACTCACGCTTGCAGCTCTGGGTTCCCGCTTGCGCGCGCATGACAATTACAAGTCAAGGCCTGCGCTCGGCGGTATGAATCTCAGCCGGCAAGTTCCCGCGAGCGGATTGTCGCCGCGGCAACAGCCCGGCTCAGCGCCGCGGGCCAGGCCTCGGACGCCATCAGCACGGCGAGCGCCCGTTCCGTCGTGCCGCCCGGGCTGGTCACCGCCTTCCGCAGCTCTGCCGCATCCTCTGCGCTGGCCGCCAACAAAGCGCCGGACCCGGACACTGTCTGCCGCGCGAGCAGCCGCGCCAGATCGGTCGGAATGCCCTGCTCGCGTGCCGCCTGTTCCAGCAGTTCGGCCAGCAGGAACACATAGGCAGGCCCGCTGCCTGACACCGCGGTAACCGGATCGAGCAGCCCCTCGTCTTCCACCCAGGCGACGGCGCCGATCGCGGCCAGCAGCCGCTCGCACAAGGCGCGCTGGTTGCCAGCCACGCCGGCACCAGGGCAGGCCACCGTCACGCCCTGTCGCACCGCGGCCGGAGTGTTCGGCATCGCCCGCACGATCGCGGCCCCTTCGCCCAGCAGCGTCCGCATGCCGCCGATGGTCCGGCCGGCCATGATCGACAGGAAGACCGCCTGCCCCGCGAAGCGCCGATACAGCGGCAAGGTCTCCGCTGCATTCTGCGGCTTGACCGCAAACACCACCGCCGCCGGCGCAAACCCGCCGGGAATGGCCCCGGCATCTGCCACCACCGTCAAGTCCGGCCCCGCCGACGAAGCCGCCGCAGGCGCAGGATCAACGGCAACCGAAGCCGAAAGGCCCTGCTCGCGCCAGCCGGACAGCATCGCGCTCCCCATGCGCCCGCAGCCTACCAGCAGGATCGAGGGAATACTCATGCCTCACCGACACACTCGAGCATGGCGGCGGCCAGCGCGTCCTGCGGCGTCTTGCCGCCCCACAGCACGAACTGGAAGGCGGGGAAGAACCGCTCGCACTCGGTGATCGCGATGTCCACCATGTCCTCCAGGCTCTCCGCCGATGCGCCGGGCGCCCCGCGCAGCAGCACGGCGTGGCGGAACACCGGCATGCC
>JBGPND010000195.1:0-9967 GCA_041487355.1 Acetobacteraceae bacterium
CGCCTACAATCTCCGGCGGGTGCTGAATATCGTTGGGTTCGCAGAGCTGATGGCCGCCCTGGCGGCCTGAAAGGCGCATATCGGGGCGTTTCTGACGGGGTCGTCGACCACATCACTGAACGTCATGGCCTGGGGCGGATTTTTTCGGCAAATCCGACTGTTGGGCTCGTCTTCGCAATCGCCGTGCCTTGCTGTCGGCCGATATTAACAGGCTCAACGAAGGGCGAGTTTTCACACGGTCTGCTTTGTTTATGCATCAACGGTCGGGGTCCGAACGCCCGCTCCCCACCCACAGCGGAAATTCAAACTGACCCGTTACCGCGCCGCAGCACCCCTTGACGTTCGGCAAACCGCCGATCAGGCGGCTTTCAACGGCACCCGGCCGCCGGTGTTGTGCTGGATCACGCCGCCGCGCAGTGCACCCGGCTCGGTGCTGCCCCAGAAAGTCTCGAACCCGCGCGGCAGGCGCCGGCTGTTCGGCATCGACAGCCAGAGGCGGACCAACAGCCGTTCCTGCTGGCTGGCGCTGCCATCCTCATAGGCGGTGCGGCCGTGGAAGATGACGTGGTTGTTCAGCATCTGGATGTCGCCTGGGAGGAACGGCGAATTGAGACAAACCTCCTCCGCCACCTCGGCCAGCAGGTCCAGCGCCTCGTGCTGTGCCGAGGTCAAACGAGGCACCTCCGGGAATTCCTGCGCCTGCTCCACATAGGTGCGGGAATACTGGCAGGTCAGCTTGCCGTCCTGCACGCCGAACACCGGCAGCGCGAAGGCGCGGCTGGTCGTCGGACCATCCTCGTCCGCCGGCCGGGCACGCCAGTAATCCTGGCACAGCAGCTCCAGCAGATCGGGCCGGCGGCGCAGGATCTCGTTATAGATCGTGACGATGCTGGTGAGCTTGCTGATCCCGCCGGCCTTGGCGTTGCGCACGCAAAGCAGCGCGATGACATCGCAACGGTCGGTGTGCCAGCGCAGCGGACCGGTCGAGCGCGCGCGAGCCCGCGACGAGGTGATCTTGCCGTCCTCCACCGGCGCATAGGTCTTGTTGGGCAGCTTCGTTTCGTCGCGCACCTCGCCCATGATCTCGCCTCTGGCGTTCTGGTAGACCGCCGTGCCGAGATGCGTGCCGATCCCCCAGAAGATCTGACGGATGTCATCGTCGGAGTAACGTTCCACCGGCAAGCCGCGCAGCCGGACCATGCCGCGGCCGTTCTCCAGCTCGTCGCTGATCAGGCCGAGCAGGTCGGCGGTGGAGGAGAGCGGGAAATCGTCTCGGGTGAAACCGAGCAGCGGGAAGCGCGCGCGCTTGACCCGCGCCAGGGCATCATCGATCTCGCGCCGATGTGTGTCATCCAGAGTGCGAATCCAGTCGCCCGAAGCGTCCAGCTCCTTGCCGTGCCAAGCGGCGCGACCCTTGATCGGCTCCCGTGTCATGCGCTGCTCCCAGCCAGCCGGCCTCGCTCTCAGCGTCAGGCCGGCGCTGCCTGCTGTCAATCGACCTGGCAGGCGGCACTTACATCGCCTGTCGCTTCGCTGTAGCCTGACGGACAGGTCGGAATGGAGGAGAAACGGACATGAATGCAGAGGGCGGCGGGCAGACCTGTCTGAAGGGTGTCAAGGTCCTTGACCTCACCCAGTTCGAGGCGGGGCCGTCCTGCACCGAGGCCCTGGCCTGGCTTGGCGCCGAGGTGGTCAAGCTGGAGAACCCGAAAAGCGGCGATCCCGGCCGCGCACTCGGCGGCAAGCCCGGCGTCGATGACCCGTATTTCCTGCTGTTCAACGCCAACAAGAAGTCCATAACGGTCAACCTGAAGGACCCGAAGGGGCTCGCGCTGGTCAAGGACCTGGCGAAGCAGGCCGACGTGATGGTGGAGAATTTCGCTCCCGGCGCGATCGAGCGTCTCGGCCTCGGGTATGACGTGATCAGCAAGCTCAACCCGTCGATCATCTATTGCCAGGTGAAGGGCTTCGGCGAGGGCAGCCCGTTCGAGAAGAACCTGGCGTTCGACATGATCGCGCAGGCCTGCGGCGGCACGATGAGCATCACCGGCGAGCGCGACGGCAGGCCGCTGAAGCCCGGCCCGTCGCTGGGCGACACCGGCACCGGCATGCTGCTGGCAATCTCCATCCTCGGCGCACTGTATCGGCGCAAGGAGACCGGCCAAGGCGATCACCTGCAGGTGGCAATGCAGGACGCGATGCTGCACTACATCCGCATCGCCTTCGCGGCACAGCACCGCACCGGCAAGGCAGCGGGCCGCGCGGCGGACAGCAGCGTGTCCGGCAGCAATCCACCGATGGGCACCTTCCCGTGCCAGGGTGGCGGCCTGAACGACTACGTCTACGTCTTCACCAGCCGCGCCAATCCAGAGCACTGGAAGCGCCTGCTCGGCGTGATCGGCCGCGAGGACCTGGTCGGCGACGCACGCTACGAAAGCCCTGCCGCGCGCGCCGAACGGCCGGACGAGGTGAACGCGATGATCACCGAGTGGACGAAGAAGCACACCAAATTCCAAGCGATGGAGATCATCGGCGCGGCCGGCGTTCCCGCCGGCGCGGTGCTCGACACGATGGAGCTGTACAACGACCCGACCTTCGAGAAGCGCAACATCATGCAGACCATCCAGCATCCGACGGTCGGTGCGTTCAAGATGGTCGGCTGGCCGGTGCGCTTCTCCGGCAACCCGCCGCCGGTGAAGCCGGCCCCCTTGCTCGGCGCGAACACCGAAGAGGTGCTGACCCACTGGCTCGGACTGGATGCCGACAAGGTCGGTGGGTTGAAGAAGGACGGAATCGTCGGTTAGGTGCCGCCACGGCGGCAAAACACGTAGTCAGAGTCTGCAAATGAGGAGACAGCCGAGATGGCGGAACTGAATGGCGGCGAAATCATTGCGCGGTGTTTGAGGAAGGAAGGCATCAAGGACGTCTTCTACATCATGGGCGGTCCCATGCTCGGGACCGAGGCCGCCTGCATCAAGGAAGGCATCCGCATGATCGACGTCCGTCACGAACAGGCGGCGGCGTTCATGTGCCAGGCCTATAGCCGGCTGAAGCAGACGCCGAGCGTCTGCATGGCAGCGTCGGGTCCTGGCGTGACCAACCTGATCACCGGCGTGGCCAACGCGCTGATCGACTGCTGCCCGGTGGTGTCGCTCGGCGGATCGAGCCCGATCAGCCAGTTCGGCCGCCAGGTGTTCCAGGAAATCGACCAGGTCGAGCTGATGCGCGGCTGCAACAAGCATGTCGACCGGCTGCTCAACCTGAAGCGCATTCCGCAGCAGATCAACTTTGCGCTGCAGAAGTCGATCACCGGCAAGCCGGGCCCGTCCTATGTCGATTGCCCCGGCGACATCCTGTACAACAAGATCGACGAGAATCAGGTGGACTGGAGCTACGCCGGACGACCGATCATGGACTCGCGCCCGCTCGGCGATCCGCGTCAGGTGGACGCGCTGGTGAAGGCGATGGCGGCGGCGAAGCAGCCGCTGATCGTGTCCGGCTCCGGCGTGATCTGGTCGCGCGCATGGGCGGAGATGCAGGCGTTCGTCGAGGCCGCCGGCATTCCGTTCTACACCACCCCGCAAGGCCGCGGCGTGGTGCCGGACGATCATCCCTGCTCGTATCTGGCGATGCGCTCCTCGGCGTTCCGCGACGCCGACCTGATCATCGTGCTGGGCACGCGGATGAACTACATCATCGGCCACGCCTCGCCGCCGCGCTTCGGACCGAACGCGAAGATCGCCCGCATCGACATCTCCCCGGAGGAGATCTCCTCCGCCGCGCGCTACGTCGATATCCCGATCGTCGGCGACTGCAAGGCGGTGCTGCAGCAGTTGCTCGACGGCATCAAGGGCAAGGTCAATGCCGACAGCTACAAGGGCTGGCGGCAGAAGCTGGCGGAAGGCGAGGCGGCGAAGCGCGCCAGCGCCGGCGCCAACAAGTATGCCGAGGATGGCGACATCCACCCCGTGCGCATGCTTGAGGAAGTCCGCAACTTCGCCAAGCGTGACGCGATCCTGTGCGTCGACGGGCAGGAGACGCTGAACTACGGCCGGCAGACGATGCCGACCTTCATGCCGGGCCATCGGCTGAACTCCGGTCCGTTCGGCACGATGGGCGTCGGCCTGCCGTTCGGCGTCGGCGCCAAGGTCGCCTGCCCTGACAAGCAGGTGATCGTGGTGCACGGCGACGGCTCGATGGGCATGAACGCGATGGAGATGGAGACCGCGGTGCGGCACAAGATCCCGATCCTGATCGTGATCAGCCTGAACGGCGGCTGGACCGGCGATCCGAAGCGCGAGAAGCCGGGCCGCGATCTCGGCTACGTGCGGTTCGACAAGATGTGCGAGGCGTTCGGCGGCTACGGCGAATACATCACCCGGCCGGAAGACATTCGCCCGGCGCTGATCCGCGGCCAGGCCAAGGTGGACGAGGGCATGGTCGCCTGCATCAACGTGCGCACCGACTACCGTGCGCGGTTCTCCGGCGCGGCGTTCTCCGACTACTCGACCTGAGACGTGAGGTAACCCAGGGGGAGCGCACCCCCCTGGTGCCTCTCGTCATGGCCGGGCTTGACCCGGCCATCTACACACCGCCAACTGGGGGCAGATGGCCGGGTCAAGCCCGGCCATGACGGTTCTAGTCTGGACCTCTCAACATGCACGTCGCCACCTCCCCCGCCTTCAAGGAGAACGCCCACCGCGCGATTGCCGATGTGGGGCTGCAGAAGGCGCTGGCGCGGAGCGGGCCGAGCTTCATCGCGCGACGCACCGCCGCCGTCGCTGCGCTGCCAGAGTTCGAGCAGCTCCGCGAGATAGCGCGCGACATCAAGAACCACACGCTCGCCAATCTCGACTTCTACCTGGAGGAATGGGAAAGGCAGGTACTCGCCGCCGGTGGGCAGGTGCACTGGTGTTCGACTGCCGACGAAGCACGCGCCGCGGTGCTGGACCTCTGCCGTACGGCGGGAGCGCGCACCGTCACCAAGGGCAAGTCGATGATCAGCGAGGAGCTGGACATCAACGATCATCTCGAGCGCAACGGCATCACCCCGATCGAGACGGACCTCGGCGAATACATCATCCAGCTTCGCCACGAGCTGCCGAGCCACATCATTGCGCCGGCATTCCATCTGAACAAGGAAGACTGGGAAGCGACCTTCCGCAAATCGCATACCGATTTGCCGTCTGACCGGGTGTTTCGCGAGCGACGCGACATTCTGACCGAGGCGCGATCGAGGTTGCGGCAAAAATTCCTGGCTGCCGATGTCGGCATCACCGGCGCCAATTTCCTGATCGCCGAGACCGGCAGCAGCGTCATCGTCACCAACGAAGGCAATGGCGACCTGACGCAGACCCTGCCGCGCGTGCACATCGTGCTGGCCAGCATCGAGAAGATGGTGCCGACGATCGAGGACTGCACAAGCCTGCTGCGCGTGCTGGCGCGTTCGGCTACGGGGCAGGATTTCTCCGTATATACCACGTTCTCCACCGGAGCACGGCGGCCTGGCGACCTGGACGGGCCGGATGAGTACCATGTCGTGCTGGTGGACAATGGCCGCTCGGCGATGCTGGGCACCGAGTTCCAGGAAATGCTGCGCTGCATCCGCTGCGCCGCGTGCATGAACCACTGCCCCGTGTATGGCACGGTAGGGGGACACGCGTATGGCTGGGTGTATCCTGGGCCGATGGGAGCGGTGCTGACGCCATCGCTGATCGGCGTGGACAAGGCAGGGCATCTGCCGAATGCCTCGACGTTCTGCGGCAAGTGCGAGAGCGTCTGCCCGGTGAAAATCCCGCTGCCGAAGCTGATGCGCCACTGGCGCGAGCGTGAGTTCGAGCGCCATCTGACGCCGCCGGTGGTGCGGACGAACTTGGCGCTGTGGGCATACTTCGCGCGACGGCCTGCGTTGTATCGGCTGGCGACGCGCGCGGCTGCGCTGGCGCTGGGGCTGCTGGGGCGCAAGCGCGGGCGGTTCAGCAAGCTGCCATTCGCCGGCGGCTGGACCGGCGGGCGTGATCTTCCTGTGCCGGAGGGCGATACGTTCTTCGCGCGTTACGCACGCGAGCAGCGCTCGGGTCGGATGCGGTGAGCAAAGAGGCGATGCTGGCCGGCATAAGGCGCGGGCTGCGTCGCGGCGCGTTGCCGGAAGACCAGATAGCGATGCTGCGTGGCCGGCTTGCATCGCACCCGCGGCATCTGATCCCTGCTCGCAGCCGGGTGTCGCACGCCGAACAGGTCGCGCTGTTCGCGGCCAATGTGGAGAAGGAGTTTGGCTCCGTCGCGCGCGTGCCCGATCTCGATGCCGTCCCGGAGGCGGTGGCGGCGTATCTCGCCTCGCAGAACCTGCCGACCGACATCGTGATGGCCCCGCATCCGGACTTGCGTTTGATCCCCTGGACGACGCGGCCATTGCTACGCATGCGCGAGGGACGCGCGGAGGCGTCTGACACGGTCAGCCTGCAACACGCATTCGCCGGCATCGCCGAGACCGGCACGCTGATGCTTCCGTCGGCGCCGGAGCGCCCCACGACGCTCAATCTGCTCGCGGACACCGAGATCGTGCTGCTGCGCGCATCACGCGTGGTCGGCGCGTATGAGCAGGCGTGGGATCTGTTGCGCGCGGAGATCGGCGGCATGCCGCGCAATGTCATGCTGGTGACCGGCCCGTCGCGTTCGGCAGATATCGAGCAGACGTTGGAACTCGGCGCACACGGCCCGCGCCGGCTGCACGTGGTGCTGGTGGAAGACGCAGCGGCGTAGCGGCGCAGAGGCGCGACGCTACGCGAACCCGGCCCGCGTCTGCAGCCCCATTTTCTTGAGCGCAATCACGACCGGACAGATGCCGGTGAACGATGCCTGGATGAGATGGGCGCCCATGACACCGGTCACCCAGAGCCAGTTGAGGTTATGATAGACGGCCAACAGCACGCTGCCGAGCACCACGACTCCGACGACGAACAGGACGGCACGTTCGACTGTCATTTGCCTGCTTCCCCCCCTTGCGACATCCAATGGCCGGTCAAACCGGCCAGGGCGCACCAGATGATGAGCTTTTCCCTGCGATATCGCAACCAATAGACGCCGGTCTACGATGCCACTTTGGCCGCTGATCGCCACCCTCGCCGCGCAGACACTGGCGACCATGGCGCTGTTCTCGCTACCCGCCATCGCCCCGGTGGTCGCCAAGGCGCTCGGCGTCCGGGGCGAGCTGGTCGGTGTATTCGTGTCGCTGGCCTATGGGACCGGCATCGTCTCGGCGCTCCTGTCGCCCGGGTTCATCCATCGCTACGGCGGGGTCCGCGCCACGCAGGCCGTGCTGGTCGCCGCGGCTGGCATGCTGATCATTGCGGCGGGCGGCAGCGTCGCCTGCCTCGCCGTAGCGGCGGTCGTCATGGGCCTCGGCTACGGGGCGGGAGCGGCCGCCAGCACGCACCTGTTGGTGCCGCACACGCCCGCGCGCGTTTTCAACCTGGTCATGTCGCTGCGCCAGATCGGTGTGCCGCTGGGCGGGGTGCTCGCCAGCCTGTCGCTGCCGCCGCTCATGCTGGTCATGGGATGGCGGGAGGCGCTGCTGGCCGAACTTCCGGCGATACTTCTGTTTACGGCCCTTCTCCAGCTTCCCCGCAAGAAGTGGGATGCGGCGCGCGAGCCAGCGCGAAAGCTGGTCGGGCGCGCCCTGTTGCAGCCTTTCGCGCTGCTCCGCGAGGCACCGATCCGCCGCCTTTCGATCGCCAGCTTCGTGTATTCCGGGACGCAGCTCAGCTTCGTCGCGTTCATGACCGTGCACCTGACGACGATGGCCGGCTTCGATCTGATCCATGCCGGGCGCGCGTTGGCGACCTATCAGGTTGCCGGGGCGGTCAGCCGGCCGATCTGGGGCTGGATCGCCGACCGATTCCTGACGCCCAGATTGACGCTGGCGGTGCACGGATTCGGCATGGCGGCAGCTTCCCTGGCCGCCGGCTGGTTCGGGCCGGGCTGGCCCGGCTGGCTCGTTCTGGCGGTGGCGACCTTCGCGGGCTGCACCGCCGGCGGCTACACCGGCGTCGCCTACGCGGAATACGCCCATCTCGGCGGGGCAAGGCGGACCGAGGCCACCGGCCTGGGTACCGCCAGCATGTTCACCGGCGTCCTGCTGATCCCGTCGAGCTTCGGCCTCGCGGTCGCCGCGCTGGGCGAATACAGGCTGGCGTACGGCACCCTCGCGATGCTTGCCTTGGCGAGTGCGTTGCTGCTCTGTCTCGGCCCATGGACAAGCCGCACCGTGCCCGCCTGACCGACGCCGATCATGCTGCGTGGGCGAGCTATGCCAGCCGGATAACGCCCCTGCCCGGACGCAATCGCCCCGTCCTGGCCGACACCCCGGCACAAGCCGGCGAGCTGCCCGTCGGGTCGCGAGCCCGGGCGCAAACGCCGCGACCGCGGCCGGGCGCCCATGTGCGTGGCGCGCACATCGCGGCGGCTTCGCTGATGGTCGGCACGCAGCCGGGCGGCGTGGACAGCGGCTCCTGGCAACGCTTCCGCACCGGCAAGCTGCGCGCCGCGAGGGTGCTGGACCTCCACGGCCAGACGGCACAGCGAGCCTACCACGCGCTGGTTGCCTTCCTGCGGACGGCGCACGCGGACCGGCTCCGCTGCGTCGAGGTGGTGACCGGCCGGGGGAGCCGGGGATCTGCCACCGGGTCCGGGCATTATGCGGGGGGTGACCCGGTCGGCGGGGGAGTGCTCCGGCGCGAGCTGCCGTTCTGGTTGAACCTGCCGGAGATCAGGCCGCTGGTGCTGGCCGCCGCGCACCCGCACGCGGCCAACCCGGGGTCGGTCCGCCTGCTGTTGCGGCGCGCACGATGACCCCGTTCGGGGCCAGGCTGCGGGCATTGCGGGCCGAGCGGGGGGTGACGTTGCAGCGCCTGGCCGGCGAGCTGCAGGTGTCGGCGGCCTACCTCTCCGCCCTGGAGCATGGCAAGCGCGGCGCGCCGAGCGCGGGGCTGGTGCACCAGGTCAACGAGTTCTTCGGTCTGATCTGGGACGATGCGGAGGAGCTGGCGCGGCTCGCGCGGCTGTCGCATCCGCGGGTGACGGTGAACACGGTCGGGCTGACGCCAGAACAGACGGCGCTCGCCAACCGCCTGGCGCAGACCATCCACCGGCTGTCGCCCGAGACGGTGGCCACGCTGCACGCGGTGCTCGATACGACGACGCCGCAACCGAAACCGCGCCTGCGACGCGCGGCGGGACAGGGGCGGCGGGGGTAGCGCCGTTTCAGGCAGGCTGGAAAGGCCTGGTGCCACCGACCGACGGTCTGGGGGTCACGAACCGTCTAGAAAAATTCACCACAGAGACGCAGGGCAACGCAGAGGAATCCGATTAGAGCGTTTCCATCCAGACTGGAATCCCAGCCATGCGCTGGCGGGGGTTCCGAAACGCCCCCGATGTACGATTCGTAGGCCTCCGGTTGACTATCACCGTAGGTGTCCATGCTTTGGCAGCGAGGCAAAGCCTACTCCCAGGATTTGCGTGACCGCGTCTTCGCGGCGGCGGACGCGGGCACGCGCGTGGGGCGGATCGCGGATATGCTGTTCGTCAGCGGCTCCTATGTCTCCAAGGTTCTCATTCGGCGCTGCCAGACCGGCGAAACCACGGCCAGGCCACAGTGCTGTCACGTCCCGGCCAAGCTGAGCGACTATCACACGGCGATCCGGGAGCAGGTGGAAGCCAAACCTGATGCGACGCTCGCGGAGCTTCGGACCTGGCTGCTGGAGACGCATAAGGTATCCGTCAGCGTGACCCTGATGTGGGAAACCCTGGCCCAGTTGGGCCTGACGTTAAAAAAAGACCCTGCACGCCGCGGAACAGAACCGCGAGGACGTCGCCAAGGCACGCACCGCTTGGCGTGAAAGCCAGCCCACGCTGAACTCACGAAGACTGATCTTCATCGACGAAACCTGGGCCAAGACCAACATGGTCC
>JBGPND010000196.1:0-9851 GCA_041487355.1 Acetobacteraceae bacterium
CTGTCCTAAGCGTGTGCCGGCCCGCGAACCTCTGCTCTAACTGCTGGCCTGGGACTGCTCGCGCAACTCGCGGGCGCGGGACAGCACCTTGTTCTCGATCTCGCCGACGGTGACCGGACTCACGCCCGTGTCGACCCACTGCCCGTTCTGCAGCACCTGACGAAATATGGTCACGCGCACCCCGTCGCTGCGCAGCTCGCGGCCCAGGATATAGGCGGTGGCCTTGAAGCGTTCGCCGGCAGACGCGGGCGGCGTGTACCAGTCGGTGATGATCACGCCGCCAAACGGATCGGCCGAGGCAAGCGGCATGAAGCTCAGAGTATCGAGCGCGCCCCGCCACAGATAGGCGTTCACGCCAAGCGCGCCGCCGCCTCCTGCCGCGTTGTCGCCTGACTTGTTCTTCGCAGCGCCGAACACCAGCGAGCTGTCACCCAGGATGCTCCCACCAGGCATGCTGCCGCTGCTGGCGGGTCCCTGCTGACCGCTATAGCTGGGATCGGTCGAGCTGGGCTTCGCCCCCGAGCACCCGGCGAGGCCCAGTGCGGCCAACAGAAATACGGCGACAAGGTTCAATCTGATCGGCATTGGCCGCCTGTATGAAGTATCACGCGCAAGAGACGATTTCTTAACCGTTCCCGTGCGTATCGCCAAGGCCTGACACGCCGCAGAGGGCCGTACAACGAAAAAGCGGCGGGGAATGACCCCGCCGCCTGCTCCGTCGAGACCCGCGTTGGGTCTCAGAAGTTCACCACGTTGCCGATCAGGAAGCCCTGACCCTTGACGTTGTTGTTCGCACCCGAGCCAAGCGCGCCGGTGAGCCCGTTGACGCCGCTCTGCTGCTGATCGTTCCACAGATATTCGGCAAACACAGTGTAGCCAGGCGCCACGGTGTAGCCGACGCCGGCGTCGATCGCCCGGCCACGCCGCTGGGTCAGGCCGGTCATCTGCGCGCTGCCCTGGTACCAGCCCATCTCGCCGACGATGCCGGCAAAGAACGGCCCGCTCACATACTTCGCACCGAGCAGGTAGGCCAGTTCGTTCACGCTGCCTTTCGGCGCCAGTGCAAGCTGCCCGTTCAGGCGACCGCCGATGATGTTGCCGCCCACCGTGAATCCGGCATAGGTCACCGCCAGACCGCCGCTGCCGAAGCTCAGGCCGTCATACTGGCCGGTGTAAGCGCTCTTCGGCACCGCCGTGGTGCCGAGGATGGCCGAGCCGCCAGGCGTCCCGAGCCCGGTGGTCAGGCCGGTGTAGTTGGCGTGACCGCTGAACTCGTAGACGGCGTAGGCCAGCACGCCCACATCGCCGAACTTGCCCTGGTAGCGCACGCCCAACGCGGTCTGGTTGATGATCCGCGAGCCGTCCAGCGCGCCGGGACCGGAAGACAGCGTCGGACAGCCTGTGGACGCCGTGGCGCAGCTCAGACCGGTGCCGGTGCCGGCGTTGATGATCGAACCGTTCAGCGCGTTGTTGGCGCCGCCGATGCCGTTGCCGTTCGAGGTGTTCGGCGCATACTGCAGGCCGAAGTCGAACCCGGCGATCTGCGGCGACAGGTAGACCACCTTGGTGTTGTCATACTCGTTGCCGGCCTGGGAGAGGAACCAGAACGGCGGCGAGACGTTGCCCGGCATGTTCTGCAGGTCGCCGCCGTTCAGGTTGCCGGTCGGCGAGAACTGGAAGGTGGTCACGCCATTGTCGAAGATGCCGATGATGCCGTCGGCCACGCCGGCCCGCACGATGCCCCACTGCTCGCCGGCGACATACATGAAGCCGCGGCGCACGTACACCGTATTGAGCGAGTCGTAGCCGCTGGCGCCGGAGCTGGCGTTGTTGCTGATCTGGCCGGTGAAGTTCTGCCGGAGCTCGATCGCCGCGCCGTAGCGCAGGCCGTTCGTCGCCATGGCATCGCCGCCGAAATAGAGGCGGGCGAAGCTTTGGATCGCTTGCGGCATCAGCTTGGCGGTGCCGGTGCCGTTGTTGCCGAGGATGGTGCCCGCGGGGGTGGCGGCGCCAGCGGCGATGGCCGCGCCGCCGGTGGAACCGGCAGGCGTGGTGAAGGCGCGCTGGTCAACGCTGGTCCACACGCCCTGGAAGTCCACCTGTACCTTGCCGTTCACGTGGATCACGATCGTGCCCGGCGTAGGGTTGGCGAGCGCACCCGGAATGGCCGGCGCCTGGTAGTTGTTGTTGTTGTTCACGTAGGATGTCGGGTTGGCCAGCGGATAGGCCACCTGACCCTGCGTCGGTGCGCCGGCAGGCGCCTGCGCCAAAGCCGTTCCGATCAGTCCCCCGGTCCCCAGCGTGGCGACACTCGCCAGCAGAAACTTGCGCATTTTGTCCTCCTCTTTGCGCCGGCAGACCCGGCGAAGTTTCCAGGCCCCGCCCCGATGTGCCCTCAATGTGCGAGACGAAACGCGCACCACACTCGGGCGGGGCAGCCGAACCTGGAGGGCAGTATGAGACGAGCACTCTTGGTCCCGCAACGGCCCTCAGCTATCTCTCATGGCATTTCCGAAACACTGTGTCTCAACAGTCACAGTGTCCTCACGCCAGGGCGCCGATCGCTCCGATTGCCGTGCAGACCGTCACCGGCAGCCGGCGGATACTCGTCCCGTCAATGCCGCCAAGCGCCGCGACCGGCAACCTCGCGGATCGGGCCATGCGTGTCCAGCGGGCCGGGCCAAGAGCGGCGACCCCGGGATGGCTGGCCGTGGCAAAAACCGGAGAGAGGAAGGCGAGGGCGGCTCCCGCTCGCCCGGCGCGTCGCAGGTCCGCTGGCCCGTGGGCCGAACTGGTGATCAGACCATGGCCGCGCCGCACCGGGCGAGGCCAGCGGCCGGCGCGGACATGAACTCCGGCTCCAAGCGCCGCCGCCAGCCGGACATCGCCGGCCACCACAAGGATGAGACGGCGCGCCCGGCAGATGCGCGCGAGGTCCCGCCCCAGCGCCTCGCGGCCTGGCTCGCCATCATGGCGCAGGACCACGCCGGCCAAGCCGCGCGGCAGCCGCGCCGCCGCCGGCCGCGGATCCGGCAGCC
Source organism: Acetobacteraceae bacterium (assembly GCA_041487355.1). Classification (GTDB taxonomy): domain Bacteria; phylum Pseudomonadota; class Alphaproteobacteria; order Acetobacterales; family Acetobacteraceae; genus JAMXLO01. The sequence goes on from JBGPND010000196.1 coordinate 3,039, forward strand.
GGCGCGCGTCGGTGAACAGCCAAAGCTTCGGCAGGCTGCGGCCGGGGCCGCGCCGGGCGGCGGTCGCCCGCGCCCAGGCAAGTAGTTGCGCGTCCACAGCCGCGGGACCGCGTTACAATCGTCGGGGCCGGCCTTGACCCGGCCATCCACGCACGATCGACGGCGCGTAGATGGCCGGGTCAAGACCGGCCATGACGACAAGAGGGGACGTTGCGCGGATGGCCGGGTCAAGCCCGGCCATGACGACAAGAGGAATAGCTGGTAGCTGATGGTCGATCATGAGCAAACGGAAGCACGCAATCGAGGCGTTTTTCCAGAGCGGCGTGCGGCTGCACGGCGCCGGCAGACTTCAGGAGGCCGAACAGGTCTACCGGCAGGTCATCGCTTCCGCTTCCGGACATGCCGGCAGTTTTCACATGCTGGGCGTGATCGCCTCGCAATGCGGCCAGCCGGAGGCGGCGGTGGCATGCATCGATCGAGCGATCGCGTTGCAGCCCTCGGCGGCGATCTACCACGTCAATCGCGCCAGCGCGCTGCTCGCGCTCGGCAGGCTGGACGCCGCGCAGGATGGCTGCCGCGCGGCGCTCCGGCTCAAGCGCAACTGCGCGGAAGCCTGTCAGGTCCTCGGCCATGTCCTGAGCGATCTGGGACGCCCCGAGGAGGCGATCGCGGCATACAACGAAGCGCTGCGCCACAAGCCGGACCTGCCGGATCTGTACAACAACCTGGGGCTCGCGCTGCGACAGGCGGACCGGCTGGAGGCGGCGGCGGAGGCTCTGCGTGCGGCGATCAGGCGGGCGCCGCAGGACGCCCAGGCGCAAGGCAACCTGGCCGGCGTATTGAAGGAGCTGGGGCGGCTGCCGGACGCCGAGGCCAACTACCGCGAGGCGCTGCACCGGCAGCCAGACGATGCGGGGCTGCACCTCAATCTGGCCGTCGTGCTGCTCCTTGCGGGCCGGTTCACCGAGGGCTGGGAAGAGTATGAATGGCGCTTTCGCGCGGGGGCGGCCCGACTCCCGCCCTGCGACCAGCCGCAATGGAACGGCGAGCCCCTGGCCGGGCGGACGCTGCTGATCCGTGCCGAACAGGGCATGGGCGATACGATCCAGTTCTGCCGCCATGTCCCATTGGCGGCGGGTGGCCGGGTGATCTTCGAAGTCCAGCCGGGCCTCAGGCGCTTGATGTCCCACCTGCCCGGGATTTCCGAAGTTGTCACGGTCGGCGAAACGCTGTTGCGGTTCGACCTGTACTGTCCGCTGCTCAGCCTGCCCCGTCTGTTGGGCAACCAGGGCGCGCCAGTTCCCTACCTCACCGCCGAACCGGACCGTGTCGCACTGTGGCGGGACCGGCTGGGCACAGGCGGCTACCGGGTCGGCATCGCCTGGCAAGGCAATCCCGCAAGCGCGGCCGAACGGGGCCGCTCGGTCCCGTTGGAGCACTTCCTGCCCATTGCCCAGATACCTGGCGTCCGTCTGATCAGCCTGCAGAAGCATCACGGGCTGGAGCAGCTCGATGCCGCGCCCGCCGGCCTGCGCATCGAGACGCTGGGCGATGATTTCGACGGCGGCCCCGACGCCTTCATCGATACCGCCGCGGTGATGCAGAGCCTCGACCTTGTCGTCACGTCGGACACGTCGGTCGCGCACCTCGCCGGGGCGCTGGGACGCCCGGTCTGGCTTGCCCTCCAGCACGTGCCCGACTGGCGGTGGTTGCTCGAGAGCGACGAGAGCGCCTGGTATCCGACGATGCGGCTGTTCCGGCAGACGGAACGCGGCGACTGGGGCGGCGTGTTTGCACGGATCGCCGAACGCCTCGCCGGGATGCTGGCGCCATGACGTCATCGGAGCGTTTCCCGCGCGTGCCGGTCTCCTGGGGCGAGTTGATCGACAAGATCACCATTCTCGAAATCAAGGCGGAACGCCTGCGTGCGCCCGAGGCGGAGGCGAACGCCAGGGCGGAACTCACCCTGCTGCTGGAAGTGCTGGCTGGACCGCCCGCGCCTCCGGCGGAGCTCGCCAAGCTGAAGGCGGCGCTTGGCGCGGTGAACGTCCGGCTGTGGGACATCGAGGACGCGATCCGGCGCAAGGAAGCGTCGCAAGCCTTCGACGCGGCGTTCATCGAGCTGGCACGCTCGGTTTATCGGACCAACGACGAGCGCAGCCGCATCAAGCGCCAGATCAACGAGCTGATGCGGTCCGGGATCGTGGAGGAGAAACAATATGACCCGTATTGAGCGCATGCTTGACGGCGCGGCGGGCCGGGATGAGCCTCGCCGCCATGGCTGATGTCATTGCCCCGCCTGACGCCGCAACAATTTCGGAAAATCTGCGCCGCGTGCGCGACCGCATCGCCAGCGCGGCGATCAAGGCCGGCCGCAAGCCGGAGGATGTCACGCTGGTCGCGGTGACGAAGACCAAGCCGATCGAGGCGGTGCGCGCGGCACTGGAGGCCGGACAGACGGTATTCGGCGAAAACCGCGTGCAGGAGGCGGCGACGAAGTTCCCGCTGCTGCGCACGGAGTACCGGTTCAGCCTGCACATCATCGGCGGCCTGCAGACCAACAAGGCGCGCGACGCGGTTCGCCTGGCGGACGTGATCGAGACGCTGGACCGGCCACGCCTGGCGGAAGCCATCGCCGCCGCAGCGGAAAAGGCGGGCCGCACGCCGACGCTGCTGGTGGAGGTGAACACCGGCGACGAGGCGCAGAAGTCCGGCGTCGCGCGCGCCGATGCCGACTTGTTCATCGACGAATGCAAATCGCGCTTCGGGGCCGCGCTGGTCGGGCTGATGTGCGTGCCGCCGCTGGATCAGGACCCGCGGCCGCATTTCACCTGGCTCGCCGAGCGGGCCGCGCGGCACGGGCTGGGCGTGCTGTCGATGGGCATGTCGGCGGATTTCGAGGTGGCCATAGCCTGCGGCGCGACCTGGGTGCGGGTCGGCAGCGCCATCTTCGGGCATCGATAGGCGAGACCCCCTCCCCCGCTGACGCGGGCAACCCCTCTCTCGTCATGGCCGGGCGTGTCCCCATACGCATCAGGATTAGGGACGTGCGCACGAAATATTCTCCCCCTCCCCTTGCGGGAGGGGGTTGGGGGGAGGGGTGAAGCCGCACGAAATCAACGCCTTGAATGTTGAGACGCCCCCTCCCCCCAAACCCCCCCTCCCGCAAGGGGAAGGGGAGGACTTTGCCTCACACCGCCCTTATCCTGATGCGTATGGGGCGTGTCCCAGCCATGACGGAGAAGGGATGGCGCCGTTCAGGGAAGCGTGGATCGCGCCAGATGCTGAACCACCACGCGCGCCAGCAGCTCGCAGCCTGCCTGATCCGCCTCGTCGAACCGTGCGAGCACCGGGCTGTCGAGGTCGAGCACACCGAGCAGATCGTCCGATGCCAGCAGCGGGACCACCAACTCGGAGCGCGACGCCGTGTCGCAGGCGATGTGGCCCGGAAACGCGTTCACGTCCGGGACGAGCACCGACCGGCGTTCGGCGGCGGCCGTGCCGCAGACCCCCTTGCCGAGCGGGATGCGCACACAGGCAGGGCGGCCCTGAAACGGGCCCAGCACCAGTTCGCCACCGCGCAGGAAATAGAACCCCGCCCAGTTCAACTCGCCCAATGCGTGATAGATCGCCGCCGCGGCGTTCGCCGCATTGGCGACGCCATCCGGCTCGCCCGCCAGCAGGGAATCGAGTTCCCCAGCCAGTTCGGCATACAAAGCGGCCTTGTCGCCCTCCCGCCGGACCGCGGTCCGCGGCGTGGGCCGTTCAGGGTCATGCATCGATCGGGTCCGAAGATGGCGGTCCCCCTGATAGACCCACCATCGGGACCCGGCAATCAGCGCCAGGCAAGCACAGGATCAGTGCGCCCGCACCTCGCTGCCGGAGCGGTGGCGTGCCGGCGCCGCCGGTTCGGCGGTGATCCGCATCGCTGCGGCTGCATCACGAAGAATCGTTCGCAGCTCACGCAGGAACGCCATGCCCGTAGCTGTCCGTTGCACCAGCACGCTGCGCCGATCCAGCGGATCGGTCTTGCGGCGGACCAGGTCGAATTCAGTCAGGCGATCAAGCGCGCGCGTGATTGCCGGCTTCGAGACGCTGAGTTTCGCGGCCAGGCCGCGCACCGTCTGCGCCTCGGTCTCCAAATAGCAGGTGAGGAAAACCCCTAGTTGCCGGGCCGACAAATCCGGACCCTCCCGTCGGACCAGTTCGACAATCGCCGTGCGCAGGATGCCGACCAGACCATCGCTGATATCACTCGTGACCATCCCATAACCTTTCCTGAAGCGGACCGTGACGGCTGTCGCCCGACCGCGCGACAGCCATCCACCAGACCCTGTCACAATCCTCGGAGTCATGTCGGGTAACGAGTGGGTGACCCGTTGCGATCCGACAACCCGCCTGCCATGCAGCCAGGGCAGTAATGAGGGCCGGCCCGATCGGCCTCGGCACCGCCAGGGGAGCAGTGTCTTGTCCCAATCGCGCCGGCCACCATCCTGCGCCTCCCAGCGGCAGGACCTTCACGATGCGCCGGGCCGTCTGTCGCCAGCTATGCCGCTACATTACGAAGTCGTCAGGACAGCCCCGGGCCGGCCACGAAATCGTCACAAACCCGACAGAACCCGCCAAGCCACCAGCAGTACCATCGCGACAAGGTAGCCCCGCAGCAGCAGCAGCGACAGCCGCACCGTCGGTGTCATCCGCATGCTGCCCAGGTCCTCGCGATACAGCTTCTGCTCCGGCACATCGTCGAGCGGATGGATCACGCGGAACAGATCAGCAGCGAAAATGGCATCGGACATCTGGTTTCTCCCGTGATCAATTGGCGGTGGAAAACAGCGCAGGAGCGATCACCTGGGCGGCCAGCACCAGGGACAGGGCGAACAGGACGGCGATCACCGTCCAGTTGATCCAATTGTTCCAGAGGCGGTTGGCGAAGCGTTCGCCCAGCATCTCGCGATCGTTCAGCAACAACTGCAGGAACACGATGGCCGAGGGGAGCATCACGCCGGCCAGCACCTGCACACCCAGAATGATCGCCTGCAGCGGAGCGCCGGGGATCAGCACCAGCCCCGCCGCGGCCGCCACGCACAGGGCATATGCGGCATAGAATTGCGGTGCCTGGCTGATCCTGGCTTCCAGCGTGTTGCGCCAGCCCATCACCTCGCCCCAGGCCCAGGCGGATGAGAGCGAGATGGCGGTGGCGCCCAACAGGGCCGCGTTGCACATCAGCAACAGGATCAGCGTGCGTCCGGTCCGGCCGATGACGGGGGCCAGTACGTCGGCCATCTGCGCCGGGTCCTCGTAAGTGGTGCCACTGCCACTGCGATGCAGCGCGTCGCCAACGAGCAACATGCAGGCGGCGAAGACCACCACGGCAATGGCACCGAACAGCGTATCCAGCCGGGCCAGTTTCAGGTCGGCGAAGCGCAGCCGCTTGTCGGCGACACAGGACTGCTGGAAGAAGAGCTGCCAGGGCGCGATCGTGGTGCCGACGATGGCGATCACCAGGAATATAAAGTCGCCGGTCACACCGCCGGCCGGCACCTCCGGCAGCACCGTGCTGGCGAGTGCGGCACCCCACTGGGGATGGACCAGCGCCGCGAGGGCAAACCATGCGAGGTTCAGCCCGCACAGGGCCAGGGTCATGCGTTCCCAGCGGCGATAGCTGCCGGTGCCGACCAGCAGGATCAGCCCAACCGCGGAGAGCGGCACCACGACCGAGGGCGCCAGTCCCAGATGCCGCGCCGCCAAGGCGATGGCTGCAAACTCGGTGACCAGGGTGAGAAAATTCACCAGCAACAGGTCGGCAAGCGAAAAACGACCCCACCACTTGCCGAAGCGCTGATAGATCATCGCGGCATGGCCCTGGCCGGTGGCGATGCCCAGCCGAACGACCATCTCCTGCACGAAGTAGGTCACCGGCAACAGCAGCAGCAGGACCCAGAGCAGCGACGTGCCATACTGGGCGCCGGCCTGGGTATAGGTGGACACGGCCCCGGCGTCGTTGTCCGCGACCATGACGATCAGGCCGGGGCCGGCCACCACCAGGAAGTGCAGCAAGCGGTGCCGCCAGCCCGGTCGGGCCGCCACGACGCGCCGCTCGGTTGTTGCGAAGGACATCCGCGTCTGCCTTCTCCGTCCGTCGGCCCGGGCGGAGAGGAAGGCGGTTGGCCTTGCTCTACGTCCGGACCTGTCTCAGGGAGCCGGACCTCCCGGCCCGGCCGCGACTAGGGCCGTCGTCCATCACTGGTCTCCAAATGCGGGCAGCCGCGCACGATCGCGCGGGAGTGCGCGGACGCGAGGGGTAACGGGGGCTTGAGCGGTCATTGCACAACCTCCTTTGGCATCGGCTCATCCGAGCCCAGGAGGCCGCGACCGCGTGGATCAGCCGATGGCTGGCCCGAATTCCGCGGTCACATGACGCTCCTGGGCAATCCTGACCGTCGTCCCCGGCAGGCGCGGCAAGCGCCTACTGTGAGGCTCGACGGTATCGCTGCTCGATCGCGGGCTCATGTGATCCTTGATCGCTGTTGACACGCGCCCGGCTGCCTTCCGGCAACCCAACGGCCGGCCGGTGCGCACACCGGCCGGCCTTCGCCATCTAGTCCGCCGCGCGCCGCGGATCAAGCTCCTTGGTGGTGTCCCAGTTTGAATGTCCGCTCAGGGTCGGATGGACTAAACCGCTGTCGCGGTAAGCTCTCGCGGCAGGGGACAGCGGCACAGTAGCGGGATGGCAGCGTCCTGTCTTGGGATGGAGGGGCTTCACAACCTCACCCAGGACAGGAGCCTCCCATGACCGACGAGGCCATCAGC
>JBGPND010000197.1:0-9825 GCA_041487355.1 Acetobacteraceae bacterium
CGTAGATCAGCCCCTCCGCCGCATAGGCGATCATCGCGTTGTTGTCGGTGTTGACCCCCTGCGTGATCGTGTTACCGGTGATCGTGGCGCGGCCGCCGTTCGACAGGTCGATCGCGTAGCTGGTGGTGCCGGTCACGCCATCATCGAGCGTGTTGCCGGTCACCACGGTGCTCGCGGCACGGCTCTTGATGTCGTGACCGATCAGTGTTCCCTGGAAGTCGCTGTCCTTGACGGTCAGCGAAGCGAGCCGCCCGGCATACACGGCATGCGCAAAGCCACTGAGCGGCCCGCTGGCAATGCCGTTGCCCTGGAAGATCGAGTTCTCGATCAGCAACGTGCCGGTGCCGTTCACCAGCGGCGTGGCCAGGATGCCATCCTGGTTCCCCACGAAGCGGCTGTTCCGCACGATCAGGTCGCCGGCCTGATCGCGAATGCCCGCGCCGTTGCCATCGGGCACATGCGCGCCGGTGAATTCGATGTTGTCGATCGTGGTGCTGGCGTTGATCACCAGGAAGCCTTTGCCATTCGCGATGTCCGTGGTTGCCGAGAACACCGGCGTACCGCTCACGCCCTGAATGGTCAGCGGCTTGTTGATGATGGCGGTCTGGTTGACATAGAGCCCGCCATATACGTCGATCACGTCATTTGCCGCGGCGGCGGTGACGGCCGCTGCGAGCGTCGCGTAGGTCTGCCCCACCCCCACGCTCAGCACCGTCGCCGCCGCGGGTGCACCCGCCGCGACCACCCAGGCGGCAGCGAGTGAGGCGAGCATTCGGCGTGCGAACATGGCAGGGCAACTCCAGCGGATGGCATTGCGGGCAAGCAGCTTAACCGGGCGGCGGCTGGTATGCGACGCCCCAGGGGGCGTCTCGCAGGGCAATCGAGTGAATGATGGAAAGCCAGGCAATTACCTGAAGGTCCGCGCACCGCGCCTCCTGATACTGCCTTCACCGCTCGTATTTTCACTCGTCACCCCCGCTTTCGCGGGGGTGACGAGAACTTTCAGGCGCTCACTCGATTGCCCTGGGGCGTCTCGGGCGTGACCCGCCTCGCTTGACATGTTACGCACGCCGCGTCGCCGAACGCGCGGCAGGTGTCCGCATGAGAGAAGACCTGTGAACAACGTCACGATTGCGCCGGGCGATTCCCGTCTGGCGGAGCGGCTGCGGAGCGAAATCCGCGGCGCGGTGCTGTTCGACCGCGCCGACCGCGGCCGCTACGCCACCGATGCGTCGATCTATCAGGTCGAGCCGATCGGCGTGATCGTGCCGGAGGAGATCGGCGATGTCGCCGCGGCGCTGGCGATCGCGCGCGAGGAAGGCGTGCCTGTCCTGCCGCGCGGCGGCGGCACCAGCCAGTGCGGCCAGACGGTGAACCGCGCCCTGGTCATCGACTGCTCCAAACACCTGCGCCGCATCCTGCACGTCGATCCCGATGCACGCACCGCGCTGGTGGAGCCGGGACTGGTGCTGGGCCATCTGAATGCCGCCCTGCGCCAGCACGGGCTGTTCTTCCCGGTCGATCCGTCGACGCATGCGCGCTGCACCATCGGCGGCATGGCCGGCAATAACTCCTGCGGTTCGAAGTCCATCCGCTACGGGTTGATGGCCGACAATGTGCGCGCGATCGACGCCATCCTCGCCGACGGCACGCAACACAAGTTCGGCCTGCTGCCGGACAACATTGGCGCCGCCGTTCCCTCCGGAATCGCCGAACTGATCCAGCGCCTGCGTGCGCTTGGCGCGGCGGAAGCCGAGGAGATCGCCGCCCGCTTCCCCTCCCAGCTTCGCCGCGTCGGCGGCTACAACATTGACGTGCTGACGCCAGTCGCGCGCCTCGCCGGGCAGGAGAATCTGGCGCGGCTGCTGGTGGGCTCGGAAGGCACACTGGCATTCTCCGCCGCCCTGGAGCTGACCCTGCATCCGATCAAGCCGCGCAAGCTCCTCGGCATCTGCCAGTTTCCGACGTTCCGCCACGCCATGGAAGCCGCGCAGCATATCGTGCAGCTCGATCCCGAGGCGGTGGAGCTGGTGGATCGCACGATGATCGATCTCGGCCGCGGCATTGCGATCTTCCGCGCCACGATCGACCGGATGCTGATCGGCGAGCCGGACAGCCTGCTCATCGTCGAGTTCCACGGCCACGAGGACGCGCCGCTCGCCGCCAAGCTCGATGAACTCGAAGAACTGATGAGCGATCTCGGTCATCCGAACGCTGTGGTGCGCGCGACCAATGCGGCGTTCCAGGCCGATATCGCCGCGGTGCGCGAGGCAGGCCTCAACATCATGATGTCGATGAAGGGCGACGGGAAACCGGTGTCGTTCATCGAGGACTGCGCGGTCGATCTGGAGGATCTCGCCGACTACACTGAGCGGCTGAATGCCGTGTTCGAGCGCCACGGCACCAAGGGCACCTGGTACGCGCACGCCTCGGTCGGCTGCCTGCACGTCCGCCCGGTGCTGAACATGAAGGATCCGAAGGACGTCGCCACCATGCGCGCCGTGGCCGAGGAATGCTTCGCCCTGGTGCGCGAATACAAGGGTTCGCACAGCGGCGAACACGGCGATGGTCTCGTACGCAGCGAGTTCCACGCAACCATGTTCGGCCCGCGCATCGTGCGCGCCTTCGAAACGGTGAAGGACGCGTTCGATCCGAACTTCATGCTGAATCCCGGCCGCATCGTCCGGCCGCCGCGCATGGACGACCGCACGCTGTTCCGATACGGGCCGGGCTACGCGCCGGTTGCCGACTTCACGCCGAAGCTCGACTGGTCGGAGCATCCCGGTCCGTTGGGCGGCATGCTCGGCGCGGTGGAGATGTGCAACAACAACGGCACCTGCCGCGCGTTCGACGCCGGCGTGATGTGCCCATCCTATCGTGTCACGCGCGACGAAACGCACCTGACGCGCGGCCGCGCCAACACGTTGCGGCTCGCGCTCACCGGCCAGCTCGGTGCCGATGCGATGGCATCCGATGCGGTGGCCGATGCGATGACGCTGTGCGTCTCCTGCAAGGCGTGCAGGCGCGAATGCCCAACCGGCGTCGACATGGCGAAGATGAAGATCGAGGTGCTGGCGGCACGCTTCGATCGCAACGGCCTGACGCGGCGCGACTGGCTGGTGGCCGAGCTGCCGCGTTACGCGCCGCTGGTCGCGCCGTTCGCGCCGCTCGTCAATCTGCGCAATCGGGTCCCGGCGTTGCGCCGGCTGGGCGAGCGCATGCTCGGCTTCGCGGCCGCGCGTCCCCTGCCCACCTGGCGGCGCGACGCATTCCGCGACGGCGAGGCTGCTGCATTCACCCCATCGCACCAACGCGGCGAAGTGCTGCTGCTCGCCGACACGTTCAACCGCTGGTTCGAGCCGGAAAACCTGCGCGCCGCCTTGCGCGTGCTGACCGCGGCGGGATACCGCGTGCGCATGCCGGCATATCGCGGCCGCCCGGTCTGCTGCGGCCGCAGCTACCTCGCTTCCGGCATGGTGGACAAGGCGCGCGGCGAGGCACGGCGCACGCTCGGCATCCTCGGCAGTGAGCTGCCGGTGATCGGTCTCGAACCGTCCTGCCTGTTCACGCTGCGCGACGAGTACCGTTCGTTGCTGCCCGGCGCCGCGACCGATGCGCTGGCTGGCCGTGCCTTTCTGCTCAGCGAATTCCTGGCGCGCGAGCAGCCCGAGCTGCGACTCAAGGGAATGCCCGCGACGACGTTCGTGCACGGCCATTGCCATCAGAAATCGTTCGGGGCGTTCCCGGCTACGCTTGAGATGCTGAGGCGGATTCCGGAACTCGCGGTGAAACCGATCGCATCCTCCTGCTGCGGCATGGCGGGCTCGTTCGGTTATCAGGCCGAGACGCAGGAGGTTTCGCGCGCGATGGCCGAGGCCGGCCTGTTGCCGGCTGTGCGCAATGCCGCGGCGGACGACATCATCGTCGCCGACGGCACGTCCTGCCGTCATCAAATCCGCGACCTGGGCGGACGGGAGGCAATCCATTCGGTTCGGGTGCTGGAGCGAGCATTGGCATGATGACGCCTCAGGACGTACTGACGTTCTGGTTCGCTGGCGATCCGGCGGTGCGTCGGAGGATCTGGTTCGAGAAGAACATTGCGTTCGACTCCGGATGCAATCGCTTCGTGGACGCACTGCGTGAGGCGAAACTGGGCAGGCTGGACTTCTGGGCCGAGACGCCGCGCGGCGCGCTCGCCTTGCTGATCGTACTCGACCAGATGTCCCGCAACCTGCATCGCGGCTTACCGGAATCCTATGCCGCCGACACCAGGGCACGCGCGGTGGCGCGCGCCGCGCTCGCCCGCGGCTTCGATCAGCAGGTCGGTCCGATCGAGCGCATGTTCTTCTACCTGCCGTTCGAGCATTCCGAAGACCTCGCGGACCAGGACGAAGCCGTGCGTCTGTTCGAGACGCTGCGCGAGGTGCTGGGCGAGCGGGCGATCGAGGCCGCTCACCGGCATCGTGACGTGATCCGCCGGTTCGGTCGCTTCCCGCACCGCAACGCGGTGCTTGGCCGCGTCAACACCCCGGCGGAAGAAGCTTATCTCGCAGAGCCCGGTGCCGGCTTTGGTCCCCGCGATGAAGGAGGGCACGCCATGAACGAACTGGCCGACCAGGACCATGATATCGGCTCGGGCGAATATCGCTATCGGTTCCGCCGCAACTGGGCGAAGCCGCCGCGCTGGTGGAACTTCGGCGAGGTAGGCCAATCCGGTCCGCCGCAGACGTGCGTGAAGGGGGCCGTCGCCGCCAATGGCGACGTCTATGTGCTGTCCCGCGCGGCGCATCCGGTGATGGTGTTCGATGCCGAGGGGCGCTTCGTCAGTTCCTGGGGCGAAGGCAAGTTCTCGACCTTCGTGCACGGGTTGACCATCGACCCGGCCGGACATGTGTGGATCGCCGATTCCGGCCTGCACACGGTCACGCAACACACACCGGACGGCACCAAGCTGCGCACGCTCGGCAGTCCAGGCGCCGCGAGCCCCACGCTCTACGGCAAGCCATTCAACATGCCGACCGGCGTAGCAATTGCATCGACCGGCGAGCTGTTCGTTTCCGACGGCTACGGCAACCGCCGGGTTCATTGTTTTTCACCCGATGGCGAGCTGAAACATTCGTGGGGCGAGCCGGGCGACGGACCCGGACAGTTCGCTCTGGTACATTTCATCACCGCCGACGCCGAGGACCGACTGTATGTGTGTGATCGCGAAAATCACCGCATCCAGATCTTCGCAACGACCGGCCAGGTCCTCGCGCAATGGACCGGCTTCATGATGCCGAGCGATCTCGCGTTCGGACGCGAGGCGATCTACGTCGCCGGTGCCGACGGCGTCTCGATCTGGACCAAGGACCGTCGCAAGCTCATCCACCTCGGTCGCGACGAACCGTTTGACGGCGCCTTCAACGTGCACGGCATCTGGCTGGACGCCGAGGAGAACATCTACCTCGCCCAGTTCGACCGCGCGGTGAGCAAGCTGACCCGGGTGTGATCCGGAGGACGGGACGACGTAGTATCGCTGCTGTCTATGCTCGATTTTCCAACCGAGCGACCGGCCTGCTGTCCTCCACCGTCACTCTGACGGCAAAATCGTAGCGGCCGATGTCGAGCGCTATGTCCAGATCGCCCGGATGCATGTGCGGACGCGCTGGATCGTGAAAATGCGCGATTTCGCCGCCGGCCAGGATCACCTGGCGAACAGCTTGCGCATTCCCCGGCCGCCCTTCCAGAAGATTGCGCAGGTGGATGGCGCACAACTCGTCTTCGTCCGTTCGCACGACGGCGCGGTTGCCCATCGCCACCAATGTGATCAGGTCCGGCGATGCAGACAGCAGCGCTCGTGCCGTGGCATTGGCGGTGACCAAGGAAGCGGCATAGAGCCGGTCGGCCCGGCCCGCGGCGACGATGCCCTGCGTGCCGGCACTGGTTCGTTGCATGATCGTCCGGCCTCTGAGGTCGGCCTGGGACACCTCGAAGGGCGAGTTCCCGAAGTCGAACCCGGCAGGCATGCGGCCGCCAACCTCGCCCATGCAAACCTGGCCGATGGCGTTGTCGCGCAGCGACAAGGCCTCCTCGACCGTGCTGACCATCACGATGCGCGACGCACCGTTGGCCAGCGCCACGGCAGCGGTCGTGAACGCGCGGAACACGTCGATGATGGCCACTGTGCCGGTGGCTCGCCGGGCACCCTCAAGCAGGCTGTCGATGCGAATTTCCCTGGCCATGTCCTGCCCCCTCAGACGCGATGCGCGGCCTACCGCGTGAGCATGTTCAGTGCAAGTTGTTCGACGCTTGCGTCTGGCCGGCAATGGCGGCGCGCCAAAAGCCGGAAAAGCGTCGCGCCACCCGTGTCCGGCCACGGGTGGATGGACAGTATTCACCGTGCAGCCTGAGTGGGTTATGCATATCGGCAGGTTGCCCGTGGAAGGACTTGCAATGAACGCCGCCACCGACAAACCGGACGCCGAGACCATCGTTGCCAAACAGCTCGCAGCCTACAATGCACGCGATATCGACGCGTTCATGGCGATGTGGCACGACGATGCCCAATACTTCGAGCATCCCACCAAATTGCTGGCCAATGGCGCGGCGGAGATACGCGCGCGTCATGTGATTCGCTTCAGGGAACCGGAACTCTTTGGGCGACTGATCGCACGAATTTCGGTTGGCAATATGGTGGTTGATCGTGAGGTGGTTACCCGTAGCTTCCCCGAAGGACGCGGCCAGGTGGACGTTATCGCGATCTATGAGGTCGAGGGCGACAAGATCGCAAGGGCCTGGTTCAAGCAAGGCATACCCGTACTTGATGCGGACGCGTGATTGCCACCGTGGGAGCAGAAATGACCGACATCCTCACACCTCTGACGATCGACTTCCTCGCCTGGCTTGCCCGCGAGCCTCGGCCATACGCCGACGTGATGGATGCCTGGCGAACCTCCTGCCCGCGCCTCACGATCTGGGAGGATGCCATCGACAATGGGCTCGTCACCCACAGGCATGCGCCCGGCCAGGCCACGCTGATCGTGCTGACGGCGCGCGGCGAGGCATTGCTCGCGGCGCAGCGCGATCCAGCCACGGCTGACGCTGGACAGCCGTAGGGCGGATAAGCGCCCCCTGGACTTGATCCGGGGGGCATTCCGCCGTCGTCCGATGGCGGAATGCGTTTCGCTCTTCCGCCCTACGTTGGTCCCCCAACACCCCGCCTCACCACACCATCCGCCGCGCCGTGTCCTTCTTCGGCGTCGGCCGGGTAAGCGCGGCCCACTCGGTCACCGGCATGAAGCGCGGCGCCAGGAACTGGTAGGTGCGATTCAGCAGCAGCTGGACGCCGTCGTCGAAACCGATGGCGGCCGCATTTCACTCCAGCAGCAACGGCTGCCAGGCCCGCTGCGTGCGATACAGCCAGTCCCGGTTGGACCGGATGAACGTCCGCTGGCTCTCGCTGTTGCGCAGGGCCGCCATCACCTCGCCGGTCTCGGCGTCCAGCTCATCGAAGCGGTGGCCGATCTGCTTCAGCGCCGTCGCCGCCAGGCGGCGCACCTGCGTCAGCGTCTCGAGATGCGAGGCGTCGCCGTGATACGCGTGGGCGACGCAGTTCCGCTTCTCCGCCATCGCCTTCACGCGGCGCAGCAGCCGATCGCGCAGTGCCTCGATATAGGCGAGTTCCTGCGCCAGCTCCTCCACCAAGTGTATCACGGCCTGGCTGACCGGCAGTCCGAGCACCTCCGCCGCCTTGGCGAACGCCTGCTGCACCCGTTGCCGCCGCGCCGGGTCATCGGCGATCTGCAGCAGCGAGTCGGCATCGAGCTGCGGTGTGTCGGCGCCGGTGTCAGAGTTCAGCCAGGCGACGAGCTGCCATTGCACCCGTGCATTGGCGATCTGCAGATGCACTTCATCGGGCTGCCAGCTTGCCTCGCCGCTCAGCACTTCGGGCGGCAAGGGATCGCCGATATGCAACCCGCCGACGAAGTCGAGCGACTGCGCGATCAGGCCGAGCATCCGCCCGTCATCGGAGTCGTCTTCGATGCCGAACTCCCGCTGCAGTGCGCGCAGCGGGATCGCCGCCTCCTTCTCGCCCAGATGCACCACCATGACCGGCGCGCCGTCGCTCTCGGCCCGCCGGAACAGTGGATCGCCGAACATGTGTCAACCCAAAGTAGAAATGTCCCCTCGTTCCCCACAATAGGAATGTCCCCTTTTGGGTCTCGTCACCGTCTGGTGTGTGGGAAGCCACGACCACCCGGGGCTCCATGTGGTAACCCGGACTGTGCCCGACTGACGGCACCCTCTATGGCGCGGCGGACCCCATTGCCCAGTTTCTTGGTTCGGCTGGGGGCCGTTTCTTCGTCCCGGCCTGATCATCCGCAGGACGCCGCGCACAGCCGCAGTCAAGGATGGCCGCAGGCCACCGCGGAGCGGCGCGAAGCGTCCTTGACGGTGGCGAGCACGGCGTCAGGCTCGAGCAGGATGGGCCGGACCAGCCGCTACGTCGTTGCTAAATTCATAGAGGCAATGGTCGCCCGAGCCGCCGCGGCGACCAGGCGATCGACCCGCGCATCGATCGTTTTCTCGTCTTCCGCCTCCGACGGAACCAGCAGCTTCTTGTAAGCCGTGCAGGCCAGCACCCTGTCCTTATAATGAACCCGCATGGTGCCATCCTGATGATGATGCAGCGTCACCCGCGCGCCACGCAGCGCCGTACCGGGACCCGTGGTCTTTACGCAATACATCGACCCGCCCGCGCGAAAGGTCAGGGCTTTCGACAACACCCGCTCCTCACGGCGAGCCAGCACCGCGTCCAGGTCAGCGGCCGAACCCGTCCATGGGCGATGCGCCGATGAACCATCGCGCGGATCGACCGCGAACCGGCGGTTCCAGGCCGCCATGAATACCGGCAAATACGCCTCGGCCTCCACCATCGTCGCGATGCTCTGAAGCCGCATCTCCTTCACCAGCCGGTCCTGCAACGTCTGGTTCGCCCGCTCCACCCGACCCTTTGCCTGGGGCGTCAGCGCGTGGATCGGCTCGATCGCCAGCCGCTCCGCCACACGTCCAAACTCTGTCTTGCCATCCCCGCTCGCGGCGTCCTTCGCATTCACCCGGAAGATGCCGTGCCGGTCCGAGTAGAACGCCAGCGGACGCCCATGCGCCAACACATGGCTCCGCAGTGCTTCCAGATACGCCCGCGTCGTCTCCGAGGGCGCAAAACGCAGCGCCGTCAGCCGGCTCGTCGCATCGTCGATGAACACGATCAGCGTGCAGCGCGGGCCGCGGCCTTCGAACCAGGCATGCGGGCTGCCGTCGATCTGGATCAGCTCGCCAAATCGGGGCCGCCGCTCGCGCAGCTGAAACACGCGCTTCTGCCGGCGCCGCTTCGGACGCCACAGCCCCAGGTCGATCTGCATCCGGCGAACCGTCTCCGCCGAAACCACGATCCCCTCACGCTCCAGAAGCTTCTCCACCGCCAGCGTGGGGCCAAAGTCAGGATATTTGTCCCTCAGCAGCTCAGCGATCCGGCCGCGTTGCGCGTCCGACAGACGGTTGTTCGAGGGCCGGCCGCGCTGGCGGGAGACCAAGCCGGCGTCCCCCTGCCGCTTCCACGACCGCACCAGCCGCTTGAACTGCCGAACTCCGATGCCGAGACGCTCCGAAGCCTGGCGTTGCGACAGCTGCTTCTCTTGCGTCTGGCGGATCAGATGCGACCGTTCGCGCTCCAGAGTGCTCATCCATAGACCCCCTCCCGCCATCCAGACCCCCAACGCAATGCCACGCGAAACGGGACATTCTAACTTTGCGCAAAGGGGACATTCCTACTTTGGGCTAACA
>JBGPND010000198.1:0-9815 GCA_041487355.1 Acetobacteraceae bacterium
CGGCAAGAGTCCGCTCATTGCCCAGATTGGCCGCTCTGGTGCGATGAATAGCGCGACCCAAGGGCCGCTTTGGGTCAGGAAGGGCCAAATGCCCAACTCGGGGCGAAAGGCCGCTATGGGTCGGTAGGCGACATTCAGACTGAGACACTACCCGCCGTTGGCCGGACTCTGGCCGTGCGGTTCTGCCGTGGTAGAGTGGCCCCCTCCTGGAAGGGGGGACCATGATGATCAAGCGTATCGTCCTTGCCTTCGCGGTGCTCGCGGGATTGTCCGGTGCCGCGATCGTCTCCGCTGGCCTGACTGCCCAGCCGGCGGCAGCCTGCGGCGACCCGCACACGAGTTGAGGCGGGCATCGCGGTCGGGTTAAAGGCCCGGGGAACGGCTCTGGGCCTTCGCCTTGTCGGCCATCGCGTTTCACCGGCACGACGCCGGTGATCGAGGATCAACGGGGGTTTGCCATGCTGGTGCAGTCGCTCGGCTATGTCGGGATTGGCGCGTCCGACCTGACGGACTGGACGGAATTCGCCACCAAGTGGCTCGGCATGCAGATGGTCGAGCACGGCAACGCCTGCCGCGCCTTCCGCATGGACGACCGTAGGCAGCGGCTTGTCGTCGATCGCTCGCTGGCGGACGGTGAGCGCTATTTCGGCTTCGAGGTGGCGGATGCGTCCGCGCTTGATGCGCTTGCGGTGCGACTGGAGGCGGCCGAGGTGGCGGTGCGGCGCGAGCCGGCGGCGTTGGCGGACCAGCGCTGCGTGCGCGGCCTGATCAGCTTCGCCGATCCGGGCGGCAACCGGCTGGAGGCATTCTGGGGCGCGGTGGTGGCGGATGAGCCATTCCGTCCGGGCCGCTCGATCTCCGGCTTCCGCACCGGGCCGCTGGGCATGGGGCACGCGGTGTTCCATGTGAGGAACATCGACGACCTGCTGGGGTTCTACCGCGACGTGCTGGGCTTCGGCGTGAGCGACTACATCCTGACACCGTTCCGCGCGTATTTCCTGCACGTGAACGCGCGCCACCACAGCGTGGCCCTGATCGAGACCGGCAGGCAGGACCTGCATCACCTGATGCTGGAACTCTATTCGCTGGATGATGTTGGCCAGGGCTACGACATCGCGCTGGGTGAACCGGAGCGGATCGCCACCACGCTCGGGCGGCATCCGAATGACTGCGTGACGTCCTACTATCTGCGCTCGCCGTCCGGGTTCATGCTGGAATACGGCTGGGGCGGCAAAGACGTGACACCGGGCAACTGGCAAGCGACCGAAGTGACCGTCGGCCCAAGCCTCTGGGGGCATGACCGCACGTGGCTGCCGGAAGAGCAACGGGCACAGGCCCGCGCCATGCGCCTGAAGGCCGCGCAGGACGGCATGCGTGAGCCGGTGAGGGTGATCGCGGGCAACTATCAGCCCATGCAGGGCACCTGTCCCTGGTGGGATGGGGTGCGCGGGCGAGGCTAGGGGGGCGGCATGAGCGACGACGCCTTGACGCTGATCTTGCAGCGCCTCGACCAGCATACCCTGCGTTTCGGGAACATGGACCGGCGTTTCGACAACATCGACCGCGAGCAGACACGGCTGCGGACGGACCTGCTGGGCCAGATGGAGCGGGTCCCTACGGCGATGCAACTCGTCAAGGAGGATGTAACCGTTGCAATGGCCTACGCCGCGAGAGCGGACGCGGGCGCCGATCGGCTGGAGGGCAAGCAAGGCGAAACCGGATAGCCTGCCGCCTCTCGACCCGACGGGACTGATCGCCTAACCTTGGGCCCTTCCAGCCTGGACCGGCCTCGGACCGGTAAGGCGAACGCGCGCAGACATCGGGAGCAAGAATGCCAACGCTCAATTACGCCGCACCCTCGACGGTCGATGAGGCCGTCAAACTGTTGGCCGGGGCTTCCGGCCTGGCAAAGGTTCTTTCGGGGGGAACCGACCTTTTGGTCCAGTTGCGGTCAGGGCGGCTGAAGCCCGAGCTGATCGTGGACACCAAGAAGATCCCGGGCATCATCGGCATCCGCGAGGAGAACGGCAGCTTCGTCATCGGCGCCGCGACGCCTGGCGCGGTGGTCGAAGCGCATGCCGGCATGAACAAGGCCTGGCCGGGCGTGGTCGAGGCGCTCGACCTGATCGGCTCGACGCAGATCCAGGGGCGCGCCTCGCTCGCCGGCAATTTGTGCAACGCCTCGCCGGCCGCCGACAGCGTGCCGGCGCTGTATGTCGCCGGTGCGACCGCTGTTGTGGTCGGCGGCAAGGGACGCCGCGAGGTCCCGGTGGAGCAGATCCCCACCGGCCCGGGCCGCACATCGCTGGCCAAGGACGAGTTCATCCTGGAGTTCAAGCTGCCGCCGCGGCCGCCCCGGTCGGGGGATGCCTATCTCCGCTTCATCCCGCGCACCGAGATGGACATCGCCGTGGTCGGCTGCGGCATCAGCGTGACGCTGGACAACAAGGGCGTCTGCACCGCCGCCCGTGTGGCACTCGGCGCGGTGGCGCCGACCGTGCTGCTGGTCAAGCCAGCCGCCGACGCGCTGATCGGGCACACGCTGGACGCCGATACGCTGGCGAAGCTGGACGCGGCGGCGCGCGCGGCATGCAAGCCGATCAACGACAAGCGCGGAACGATCGAATACCGCACCAAGATAGCCGGCGTGCTGGCACGCCGCGTGGCCGCCATCGCCTTCGACCGCGCAATGGGCAAAACGCAAAGGAAGACGCACTGATGAGCAAGCATCACGTATCGACCACGATCAACGGCGAGCCCGTCGAATTCCTCTGCGAGACGCAGCAGACCCTGCTCGACACGCTGCGCGACGTGCTCGGCCTGACCGGCAGCAAGGAAGGCTGCGCCTCCGGCGACTGCGGCGCGTGCAGCGTCATCGTCGACGGCAGGCTGATGTGCTCCTGCCTGATCCTGGGCGTCGAGGCCGAAGGCAAGTCGATCACGACAGTTGAAGGTATCGCCGACGGCGACCATCTCCACCCGGTGCAGCAAAAATTCCTGGAGCATGCGGCGCTGCAATGCGGCTTCTGCACGCCGGGCTTCATCGTCGCGGTCAAGGCGTTGCTCGACGAGAACCCGAGCCCGACGGAGACCGAGGCGCGTTATTGGCTGGCCGGCAACCTCTGCCGCTGCACCGGCTACGACAAGATCATCCGCGCCGTGATGGATGCAGCCGCCGAAATGCGAGGGGAGACAGTGCGATGAACTATGTCCCATCGGACCTGAAAGTCGTCGGCACCCGTCCGATCCGCCCCGACGGCGTGGACAAGGTCACCGGCCGCGCGCAGTTCGGTGCCGACATGGTGATGGCCGGCATGCTGTGGGGCAAGGTGAAGCGCTCGCCGCACGCTCACGCGCGCATCATCTCGATCGATGCCAGCAAGGCGCTGAAGCTGGCTGGTGTGAAGGCTGTCGTGACCGCCGACGACTTCCCCGACATCCCCTCGGAAGAGGCGTTCGTCGGCGAAGGGCCGATGAACTTCCGCGATCTGTCGCGGAACTGCATGGCGCGCGGCAAGGCGCTGTACGAGGGCCACGCGGTCGCCGCGGTGGCCGCGACCTCGCAGGCGATCGCCGACGAGGCGCTCGAACTGATCGACGTGAAGTACGAGGTGCTGCCGCACGTCATCGACGTCGAGGCGGCGATGGCGCCCGACGCGCCGATCCTGCACGACGACCTGTTCACCGCGAACGTCGAGCCGAAGCCGACCAAGCCGTCGAACATCGCCAAGCGCGTCTACTTCGCGAAGGGCGACATCGAGGCCGGCTTCAAGCAAGCCGAGGTGATCGTCGAAGGCCGCTATACCACCGAGCCGGTGCACCAGGCCTATATCGAGCCGCATGCCTGCCTGTGCTTCTACGGCGCCGACGGCCAGAGCACGGTCTTCAGTTCGTCGCAGGGCCAGTTCATGGTGCGGTCCTACGTCGCCAAGCTGCTCGGCATGGACATCGCCAACATCCGCGCCACGGCGGCCGAAATCGGTGGCGGTTTCGGCGGCAAGACGCTGGTCTATCTGGAGCCACTGGCACTCGCGTTGTCGAGAAAGTCCGGCCGGCCGGTGAAGATGCAGATGACGCGGGAAGAGGTGTTCCGTGCCTCCGGCCCGACCTCCGGCTCCGCGATGGAAGTGAAGCTCGGCGCGAAGAAGGACGGCACGATCGTCGCGGCGAAGCACGTGCTGAAGTATCAGGCCGGCGCCTTCCCAGGTTCGCCGATCCAGCCGGGCTGCATGTGCGGCTTCGCGATGTACGACATCCCGAATGTCGAAGTCATCGGCTACGACGTGGTGAGCAACCGGGCGAAGGTGGCGGCGTATCGCGCACCCGGCGCGCCGATCGCATCGTTTGCGGTGGAAAGCGCGATGGACGATCTGGCGCGCAAGCTCGGCAAGGACCCGATCGCGCTGCGCGAACAGAACGGCGCGCGCAACGGCACCAAGACGCATTACGGACCGACTCACCAGAACATCGGCTTCCTCGCCACACTGGAAGCGGCGAAGTCCAGTGCGCACTGGAAGACGCCGCTGAAGCCAGGCCAGGGACGCGGCATCGCCACCGGCTTCTGGTTCAACATCGGCGGCGAGTCCTGTGCGGCGGTGCATGTCGCGGAGGATGGGTCGGTCTCGGCGGTGTCGGGGAGCCCCGATATCGGCGGATCGCGCGCCTCCATCGGCATGATGGTGGCCGAGGTGCTGCAGATCCCGGCGGAACGCGTTCGCACCATTGTCGG
The DNA here is from genome assembly GCA_041487355.1 of Acetobacteraceae bacterium. GTDB lineage: Bacteria > Pseudomonadota > Alphaproteobacteria > Acetobacterales > Acetobacteraceae > JAMXLO01. The sequence continues at coordinate 4,730 of JBGPND010000198.1, forward strand.
CGATACCAGCACCATCGGCTTTACCCATGTCACCGGCGGCAGCCGGGTCACCTTCGCCACCGGCATGGCGGCGACCATGGCGGCCGAGAAGGTGGTGGACCAGCTCAAGACGCGCGCGGCGATGATCTGGGAGATCACGCCGGATGCGGTGGACTGGCGCGACGGCGCGGCCTATCCGGCCGGCACCAACGCCGGCGCGTTCGAGCCGCTGTCGCTCGCTGACATCGCGCTGAAGGCGGCACGCACCGGCGGACCGATCACCTCGGAGGTGTCGGTGAACGCGCAGGGTGCGGGCCCCGGCTTCGGCGTGCATATCTGCGACGTGGCGGTGGACAAGGAGACCGGCGCGGTCACCATCGTCCGCTACACCGCGGTGCAGGATGTCGGCCGGGCGATCCATCCGAGCTATGTCGAGGGGCAGATCCAGGGCGGTGCCGCGCAGGGCATCGGCTGGGCGCTGAACGAGGAATACATCTACGACAAGAACGGCAAGATGGATAATCCGGGGTTCCTCGACTATCGCTGCCCGGTGGCCTCCGACCTGCCGTTGATCGAGGCGATCATGGTGGAGGTGCCGAACCCCCGCCATCCGTTCGGTGCGCGCGGCGTGGGCGAGGTGCCGATCGTGCCGCCGATGGCCGCCGTGGCCAATGCGATCCGCGACGCGATCGGCATCCGCATGCACAGCCTGCCGATGTCGCCGCCGAAGGTGCGGGCGGCGCTGGATCAGGCGAACGGCGACTGATGCCGAAAGTCGTCATCTCGGGTTCGTCCTGCCAGCGGTTCACCGGCGGCAGGACAGAGCTCGAGGTGACGGCGACAAACTTCCGCCGCCTGGTGCTGGAGCTGGAGCAGCGCTTTCCGGGGCTGGGCAAGCAGGTGGAGGAGGGGATGGCGGTGGCCATCGACGGCGAGATCTTTCAGGACGCATATGCTGCGGTACTGAAGCCGGACAGCGAGATTGTGCTGATTCCGAAGATCGGAGGGGGGTAGGGGAACGGCGGCCGGGCTGATGCCAGTCCTGTTCCGCGCTCGCGGCTTCCTGTCATTGCGAGGAGCGAAAGCGACGCAGCAATCTCGATGGCGGTGCGCACGATCTGGAAGCCAAGTTCTGGATTATCCCGGATGTGCGCGTGGCCTACAATGATGGCTTCAGCGCCAGGACCTTGCGGGAGTTGCTGGAACTGGTCGAGGCAAACCGGGAACGCATAGAAAGGGCCTGGAGTGACTTCTTCGGTTAGGGCGACCAGCGTCAGATTCGACCGCGACAACATGTGGGTGGCGCTGTCCGATGGGCGAACCCTGGGGGTGCCGCTCGCCTGGTTTCCCCGCCTGATGCGCGGCACGCGCGAGCAGCGCGAAGCCTGCCGGATCAGCAGCCGCGGGCTGCATTGGGAGGCACTGGACGAGGACATCGCCGTGGCCGGACTGCTCGCCGGCCACGGCGATCAGACGCATCTGCTGCCGGCTGCGGCGCAATAGCCGGGACTGGCGCTTGTGCTCGGTCATACGGTATGGAGGTTATCCCGGAAGTGGCGGCCGAACGGACTCTGATGCCGAAAGTCGGCATCTCGGGTTCGTCTTGCCAGCGGTTCACCGGCGGCAGGGCCGAGCTCGAGGTGACGGCGACAAACTTCCGCCGCCTGGTGCTGGAGTTGGACGAGCGCTTTCCAGGGTTGGGCAAGCAGGTGGAGGAGGGGATGGCGATCGCGATAGACGGCGAGATCTATCAGGACGCCTATGCGGCGGTGCTGAAGCCGGAGAGCGAGATTTATCTCATACCGAAGATTGCCGGCGGCTAACGGCTGCAAGCGCTCGTTCGGCGAGTGCGTGCTGCGGTCCAACCGTTGGCGGTCGCGAATTCACGTTCCTGTGAACGGACCGTGTTGGTTGTCGGAGCGCACCAACGTGGTAGCTTGGCAGCCAAGTCGGTCAAGCCTGGTGCGTGTGCCCAAGCGAGGTTGCGATCTGGGCCTGTACCAACTCGGCCGGGGCCGGGACCGTGAGGAAGATCAACGGGTATGATCATCGGCCATGTCGATCTCGTGCAACGCGACCGGATCTCCGGCTGGGCTGCGGACGACGACTACCCAAATGCAACGGTCGACCTCACCGTCATTGTCGACGGTATCGAGGTGGGACATTGCACTGCAGATCAATTGCGGCGCGACCTGCAGCAGCTCGGCACCTATGGCGAGGGCCGGCACGGCTTTCTGTTTGAGTTCGCTGTGCCCCTCTCCTCTACCGAGGACCACGAGATCCAGATCCTTGTAGGGACCGAACAGCAAGAGAAGCTGGGCCGAGGCCATTTCAAGATCGCACGAGAGAGCGATGTGACGGGGGATGCGAAGCATCCTACATCGGTCATTGTTCTCGGTGAATCGGGTCAGCCGAGGAAGACGGCAGCGCCGCGGTATGTAATCCACATCGGTCCACACAAGACCGGCAGCAAGTACCTGCAGAGCGGACTTCACGCCCTTCGCAACCAGCTGATGGCAAGAGGTATCCTGTATCCGACAAACTGGCTGGATGCGACGAACCCCAGTCATGCACCCTTGTCGCGACGATTGCAGTCAGAAGATGCGTCGCTCCAGGAGGAATTCAACCAACTCAATGCATCGACCCACAAGGTTGTGGTCATTTCCGCCGAGGATCTGGTCGATCTGGAGCGGCCATCGCTCGAATACCTGAAGACGCTGATTGCCGATCATCAGACGGAGATCGTCTTCTATCTCCGCCGATGGTCCGAGCTGCTCCCGTCCGCGTGGCAAGAAACCGTCAAGCACGGCGGCGACGACAGTTTGCCGGCTTTTTTTGCCCAGCATCTGGCCAGCCCGCTGACCTCCAATCTGATAAATTTTGACATTGTTCTGCGCAATTTTACCGATGTCTTCGGCACTGCGTCACTGAGGCTGGTCTCTTACAGCAATCTGGCGGGAGAACGTACGGATATTCTAGAGCATTTCATCCAGTCGTTTCTTGCCTGGTCGGAGCCGCCAGCGCTTCAGCTCGATCGTCAAAACCAGTCTCTGGGCCTGTTTGATGCCGAGATGGTACGCGTGCTGAACGCTGTCCAGCGGGCACACACCGGGCAGAGCGGTGATAGTATCTTCCGACACTATATTGCGATGAAGCCGACGCTCGACCTATCACATATCGTGAGTGCAATGGAGAGGTACGTCAGAACTGCCCGCATTGACGAAGCCGCGCCGGGACTGCGTGCGGTGCACGAACTTATCTTTTCGAGATACGCCAATTGTCTTGTCCGACCGAAGTCCGGCTACAATTTGTTCCCTCCGGCAGACAGAGAGATCAGGTTCGTCCAGGACAACTACATCCTGATGTCAGGCATTCTTGATGCGCTGATGACGATCTATCGGGCGGTCACGGACCAGGATAGGAATCCCTGAGCGTATGATCGATGGCTACGTGGATCTGATCGATCGGGATCAGGTCATGGGTTGGGCGGCGGATGCCGAAGCGCCGGACGCGGCGGTCGAAATTGCTGTCCTGCTCGATGGCATGGAAGTGGCGAGGACGCTGGCTGACCGGCCACGCAAGGACCTGCGGGACATCGGCAACTATGGCGAGGGACGACACGGGTTCGCCGTGAAGTTCGCTGAGCCGCTGTCAGTGGCGCAAGACCATCACGTCGTGGTCCGTGCGACACGAGGCGGCGAGATCTTGCGCCATGGCAATGTGCTGCTGATGCCCAATAGGGAGGGCGAGGGCCGGACAGGGATGCTGTCGCCGGTATTCGGACCCGATGCGGCAGCGGCGGTACGCAACGCCGAGGCAGGCGCGCCCCACTACATTCTCCATGTCGGCCCACATAAGACTGGCAGCACATACATGCAGAAGGGGCTCTACCGGCTGCATGACAGACTGTTCCGGTCCGGCATCGTATATCCGGCGTGCTGGTTGGATCCTGGCACGCGCAGCCACCGTCCTCTCCGCCAGCGGTTGGCGGCCGGTGAGGATGCGCGACTGAAGGCAGCATTCGCCGGGTTCAACCTGCCATGCTACAGGACGGTCATCCTGTCCTCCGAGGATTTCGCCGATCTGCCGGAGACCGCACTCATCTACTTCAAGGAACTGATCGGCGACCATCGCGTCACCGTGGTGTTCTATTGCCGACGCTGGTCGGAGCTGGTGCAATCAGCCTGGCAAGAGGTGGTGAAGCAGGGCAGCACCTACACGCTGCCGGAGTTCCTGGCGAGGAACCTGATCAATCCGGTTGGTTCCAGCATTATAAACCATGACCATGCCCTGGCGCGGCTCGTCCGCGTATTTGGCCTCTCCAGTTTGCGACTCGTGTCCTACAACAATGTTCTCGACTCCGGGAATGATATTCTTATGCACTTTCTGGCAGCATTTGCTGACTGGAATGGACCACATGAGGGGATTCAAACGCGGGAGAATATTTCGCTCAGTCTGTTCGACACCGAGATGGTGCGTATACTGAACGCCTTGGAGATCGCGCAGACCGGGCGTGCCGGCTACGACACCGTCTGTGCCCGCTACCTCGACAGGAAGCCGCAGCTCGATCTCGCCGTCATCCACACAGCGATGCAGCAGTGTATGCAGAATGTCGAGGTCAATGAGGGCAGCGCCGGCCTCCGGATCGTTCATGAGGCACTGTTCGAACGCTACGGCGAACGGATGGTGGCGCCACGATCCGGATTCAACCTGTTCGGCCTGGTGGCAAGAGACATTCAGTTCGTGCAACAGGACTACTTGCTCGTCGAGGGCCTCACCGATGCGATCAGACGTGTATATGAGGCAATCCGTGCGCCAGCCTGACATCGGGGGGTTATCCTCCTGCCCCACCATCCTGCTCTACGACTGGGATAACACGTTGGTCGACGGCTGGGCCGGCATCACCGCCGCCCTCAACGCGGTATTTGCCGAATTCGCCATGCCCTTGTGGTCGGTCATGGACACCAAGGCGCGCGTCCGCGTCTCGTTGCGTGAGAGCTTTCCCGTGATGTTCGGCGCCGAATGGGAGCGCGCGCGCGACATATTCTATGCCGCATTCGAGGTGCAGCACCTGCACCACGTGGCACCGATGCCTGGGGTCGCCGAC
>JBGPND010000199.1:0-9761 GCA_041487355.1 Acetobacteraceae bacterium
CATCGGCCAGCCGACGGCCATCGCGCGCGCCTTCGATGAGCAGAGAGATGCAGGTCGTGTCTGGATCTTCCGCGACGTATTCGACGCAGTCCGCCACATCGACGTCGAACTCGTTGCCGGTGTCGATCACGCAGCGCGGGCCGAGACCGCGCCGACGCAGTTGGGTGACTCCAAGGACGCCGCTCATGCCGCCGCTCTGCGCGATGGTGGCCACCGGGCCGGGCATCAGTTCAGATTCAGTCGCCGACGAGAACGTTACGTAGGCGCGGCTCTCGCTGTGGCGGATGCCGATCGTGTTGGGGCCGATCATGCGCAAGCCGGATTTCGCGCGCGCCTCGGCAAGCGCGTCGGACAACGCGCCGCGCAGGGCCTCGTCGCGGAACCCGTCGGCGAACACCACGGCGCCGCGCACGCCGGCATGGCCGCAGTCGCGGATGATATCGGGCACACGCTCGGCGGGAACGCAGATCGCCACCAGGTCCACCGGTTCCGGCACCGCCAGGATCGAGGGATGGCACGGCAGGTCGTTGATCCGCGTCTGGTTCGGGTTCACCGGGATGACGCGTCCCGGGTAGCCGGCCGTGGCCAACGCCTGCAGCACGCGGCCACCCGCGCGGTTGCGGTCGGCACTCGCGCCGATCACGGCGATGCTGCGCGGCGCGAAGAATGCAGCCAGGCCCTGTGGAGTGTTCGTCATACGGCGTTTCCTCGCAATGCATGCAACGCATCTACTACTTTGCGATCCAGCACGATGCCCTCGATGCGGCGCTGTTCGCGTTCGCGGAAGGCGCGCTCCGAGGGGATACGGATTTCCTCCACGCCAGGCTGGCGCGGTGTCGCCTTGATGCGCGCGACAAGCTCCGCCATCTGCGCGGCGAAATCTCCCTCCGGCAGCATCACGGCGGGATCGATCGCGATGAACAGGAAGCCGTAATCCTGCACGTCGCCGCGCGGCAGTGCCGCACCCGCCAGCAAGCCGAGTGCCTGAATCGCAAACGACAATCCGTAGCCCTTGTGGCCACCGAACGGCGACACGCCGCCATCCCGCACCGCACGTGCATCGCGCGTCGGCTGCCCATCGGCATCGAAGCCGACACCCTCCGGCAATTCCTGGCCGAGGCGCGCCATCAGCAGCACCTCACCCCACATCACCGAGGCCGTGCCGATGTCGTAGATCACCGGACCGTTCACGGAAGGAAATCCGATGCTGAACGGATTGGTCCCGAGCGCCGGCTTGCGTCCGCCGGGCGGCAGAACGTGCGGCCTGGCGCTCGCGGTGTGGATGGCGACCAGGCCGGCGCGCACGATCAGCTCCACATAATAGGCGTTGCGGCCGCTGTAATAGCTGTTGTGCACGCCGACGATGGTCATGCCGCTCGCCTTCGCCTTGGCGATCGCGATCTCCGCACCGCGATAGGCGGCGATGTAGCCGACCTTGTTGCCGCCATCGACCAGCGCGGAAACCGGCGTCTCCCGTATCACGCGCACCGGCGCGCGCGGCTTGCCGGTCTTCTCGTCCTCGGCAATCGCGAGGATGCGCGGCAGGCTGGCAAAGCGGTAGCCGCACAACGCATTGTCGATCAGTTGATCGGTGATGATCGTCGCTTCGTCGGCCGGATAGCCGATGCGCCGCAGCGACGCCTCACCCAGTTCCCGCGCCTCGGCCACGCTGAGGCGAAGCGTGCCGGGCCCGTCCGGATCCAGCAAGCGTCAGCGCCCCTTGAACGGGCCGGCCGGACGCTTCTCCACGAAGGCGCGGGCGGATTCGGCGAAATCCTCGGTCAGGTGCAGCTTTGCCAGGTTCACCTGTAGCAGCACTTCGCGCGACAATTGCTCGAGGTACCAGCGCCGCGCACGCACGGTCGAGCGAACGCCCAGTGGCGGGTTCTTCGCCACGGCGGCTGCGAGTTCGCGCGCGACCTCCATATAGGTGCCGCGCGGTGCCACGCGGTCGATAACGCCGGCCGCCAGCGCCTCCTCGGCGGTGAAGAAACGCCCGGTCAGGCTGACATCGGTGGCGAACGCACCGGCGCCGCGGAAATTCAACAGCGCCCAGTATTTCGCGCCGGACAGCCCGCGCGGTGTCTCGGTCACCTGGAACTTGGTGCCTTCCTCCGCCACGATCAGGTCGGATTCCAGCACAAGACCGAGCGCCAGGCCCAGCACATAGCCATGCGCGGCGGCCATCACCGGCTTCCAGTTCACCGCACGCAGAAACAGATCATGGCTTGACGCATCCTGCGCCTGTGCGCCGCCGTGCCGCTCGAATTCCGCCCGGCTGCGCAACTGCCGCTGATGCACGTCCGCACCGCTGGAGAAGGCGCGGCCACGCCCACACAGGATCGCAATTCGCGCGTCATTGTCGCTGTCGAAGCGCTTCAGCGCCGAGGAGATCTGACGCACCATATCGTCGTTGACGGCGTTCAGCTTGTCCGGCCGGTTCAGCGTTATCGTCGCGATGTTGTCGCGGCAGTCGTACTCGACCAGGGACTTGTCGCCCGCATCCGACATCGATCGCTCCTTGTCTCGGCGTGTCCAGGAGCACCGATTGTGCGCGGTATGCTCGGGCGCGGCAATTCTACCAGGCGCGCACGTCCAGCCAGGTGCTCTGGTAGGTGGCACCCTCGCCCATGTCGGTGAACGCATCCGAACAGAGCATGTTCACCGTGCCCGATACGGCTTCTTCGTCCGGGCGCTGTCCCGGCACGAGCACGACACCCGGCTGCACTTCATCGCGCACGTGCAGCACGAGTCCTACCGCGCCGCGGTTGTTGAGCAGCCGCACGCGCTGGCCGTCGCGGAGATTGCGCGCGCTCGCGTCGTTCGGATGCATCACGCAGAACGGCACTCCCTCGCGCTGGCGCAGGAATGCGACGCCGGAAAACGCAGTGTGGCTCTGGAAATATCCCGGCGCGGTGAGCAAGCGCAGCGGCCACTGCGGTGCCTGCTTCGCTTCGACCGGATCGGGCTGCCAATCCGGCATTGGCGGAAGCCCCTGCGCCGCCAGGGTCTGCGAATAGAATTCGAGCTTGCCGGACGGCGTGCGAAATTCCTGGCCTCCCTTGGGCCCAATGGATATTGGGCCGGCGTCGGGCAGGCGATCGGGGTCCGTTTCCGCTGCGCGCCCGGTCGCTCCGCGGAACAACTCGCGCAGGATCTCGGGTTCGGACATGCGGAACACCGGGTCGGTCACGCCCATGCGCGCGGCCATCGCCTGTGCGAGACGCAAGTTCGACCAGGCCTGGCCTTGCGGCGCCACTGCCCTTCGGCCGTATTGCATATAGTAAGTGCCGTAGGCGCGGAAGAAGTCCTCGGTCTCCAGGTATGTCGTTGCAGGCAACACGATGTCGGCATAGCGCGCCGTGACCGACATGAACGGATCATGCACCACGGTGAACAAATCATCCCTGGCCAGGCCGCGACGCGTCTTGACGGTGTCGGGGCAGGTGACCGCCGGATTGTTCGCGGCAATCAGCAGCGCGCGGATCGGCGGGTCCTTCAGCTCGAGCAGCGCCTCGCCAAGCCGCAGATGGTTGATGGTGCGCGTGGCGGCCGGACCGGACGGCTTGCGCACCGCGTTGTAGTTCAGCTCGAATGAAGCAGCGGTCGCGAGCAGTGCGCCGCCGCCGTAACGACCATAGGCGCCGGTGACACCCGGCAGCAGTGCGACGGTGCGCAAAGCCTGGCCGCCGAAGGTCGACCGCGTCATGCCCCAGCCGAGCCGGATGAATGACTTCTTCGCGTGGCCATAGAGTGCAGCGAAGCGTTCCACATCCGCAACCGCGATACCGGTGATCGACGCGACGCGTTCTGGCGTGAAGCGCGGCAGCACCTCGCGCTCCACCTGCTCGAAGCCGAGCGTGTGCTGCGCAAGATAGTCCCGGTCACACAACCCATCGCGCACCAGGATATGCATCACGCCGAGCGCCAGAGCTGCGTCGGTGCCGATCCGGATCGGGATGTACCAGTCGGCAACTTGCGCGGAGCGGGTGCGCCGCGGATCGATCACCACGAGCTGCACGCCGCGCTTGCGGACCTCTTCGACCTTCGCCCAGATATGCACGTTGGTGGCGACAAGATCCGCGCCCCAACAGACCACGAGATCGGACTCGACCACGGATTCCGGATCAGCCCCGCCGATGGGACCAACCGTCACGTCCCACGCCGCCTCGCTGCAACTGTCGCACACCGTGCCGGCCCAGAGCCGGCTTGTCCCCATCGCATGGAACAGACCATTCAGCAGGCCGCGATTCATCAGGCCCTGATGCGCGCTGTAGGCGTAGCCGAGCAGCGCCAGCGGCCCCGACTCGCTGATGATGGATTTCCAGCGTGACGTGATTTCGTCGAGTGCCGCGTCCCAGGTGATCGGCGCGAATTCTCCCCCGCCCTTCGCGCCGATCCGGCGCAGCGGCGTTGCAAGGCGTTCGGGCGAGTGGACCAGTTCGGCGTCGCGGTTCACCTTGGCGCAGGCAAAGCCCGCCGTGAACGGCTGATCCGGATCGCCCTCGACGCGGATCACCCGCCCGTCCTCGACATGAGCAAGCAACGAACACATGTCGGGACAGTCGTGCGCACAGACAACCCGGACCGTTTCCACGTCTCGCCTCCACGCTGGGCAGCGCCGACGGTACGTCGGACGGCGCGGACGTGATAGGCCATCTGCCGACGAGATGGCCAGACCATTCCGGCCTACCTTGCGGCCTGGCGGCGTTCGCGAGAATATTTCGCGGCAGACAATCGATCGGCACAATAAAAGGGGGCGGGTGTGAGAACGCAAAGCTGGCTGTGTGCGGTTGCTGGATGCCTGGCGCTGTGTTGGGGCGCATCGGCAGCCGATCTGAAGATCGGCGTATCGTCCGAAGTGACGACACTTGATCCGCATTTCTTCCACCTCACCTCCAACACGGAGATCGACAAGCTCGTCTACAGCGGCCTGGTCACCCAGGATGTGGACCTGAAAGTCATTCCCGATCTGGCCGTGAGCTGGCGCACGCTTGATGACACGCACTGGGAGTTCAAGCTGCGTGAAGGGGTGAAATGGCATGATGGCTCGCCGTTCACCGCGGACGATGTCGTGTTCACCTACCAACGCGCGCGCAACGTGCCCAACAGCCCGGCGAGCTTCCTGCAGTTCCTCAAGCACGTGGCGAAGACCACGGCGGTGGATGACCACACGCTGGTGATCGAAACAGACCAGCCCGACCCGATCCTGCTGAACGAAATTCTCAACGTCTGGATCGTCTCGCGGAAGAACGGCGCCAACGCCACAACGGCCGACTACAATTCCGGCAAGGCGACGGTCGGCACTGGACCGTACCGCGAGGTCGAATGGGTTCCCGGCGACCGCATCGTGCTGGAGCGCTTCGATGGTTATTTCGGTGCCAAGCCCGACTGGGAGCGCGTCACCTACAAGCCGATCACCAGTGACGCGTCGCGCGTCGCGGCCCTGCTCAGCGGCGATGTCGATCTGATCGGCAATGTGCCAGGCAATGACGTCGCCTCGCTGCAGCAGAACCCGAAGATCACCGTCGGCACGATGGCGAGCAATCGCTGCTACTTCTGGACCCTCGACGTGGACCGCGATGCCTCGCCGCAGATCACCGATACCGACGGCCATCCGCTGACCAGGAATCCGCTGAAGGACGTGCGGGTGCGCCGCGCCATGGCGATGGCGATCGACCGCGAGGCGCTGGTGACCCAGGTCATGCAGGGCCAGGCTATCCAGGCTGCGCAGTTCATGCCCGAGGGCGTGCCAGGCACCAGCGCCAAGCTGAAGCCTGTGGTTTTCGACCTGGCCGCGGCGAAGAAGCTGCTGGCCGAGGCCGGCTATCCGAACGGGTTCGGCGTGGTGGTGAATTCCAGCAACGACCGCTATCCAAATGATGCGCAGGTCAACCAGGCGGTCGCGCAGATGTGGACGCGGCTTGGCCTGAAGACCACGGTCAACGCGGTGCCGAAGGCCATCTACTTCCCGCGTGCCACCAAGCTGGAATTCAGCGTGCTGCTGAGCGGCAATTCCACCGATACCGGGGAGGCGCTGTCGCAGCTTCAGTACTTGCTGGGCACCTACGATGCGGCGAAGGGAATCGGTGCCGGCAACGTCGGGCGCTACTCCAATCCGCACCTGGACGCGATTCTGGACAAGGCCGCGATGACATTGGACGATGGTAAACGCAATGCACTGCTGGCCGAGGCGTACGAGTTTGCCATCGGCGAGGAGGTCGCGGTGATACCGATGCTGTTCCCGGTGGCCTCCTGGGCGATGCGCAAGGGGATCACGTATGGCGGCTTCCCGCAGGAAGCGACGGTGGCTTCTCTCGTTCACATCGCGAAGTAATGAGTTCGGAGGTTCCGGGCGTGACCGACCAGCTCCTGCATTCGCTCTGCGACTCGGTGGACGGCGCAGAGCTGATGCGCCACATCGATGCGTTCGCCAAATGGATCAAGCTTTCCGGCTCGGAAGGTGAGGCGGACAGCCTGCGCTACATCCAGGCGCAGTTGGTCGCGTATGGCTTCAGCACCCGGACGCTGTCGCACGACGCCTATATCAGCCTGCCTGGCAAGTCGCTTGTGCAGGTGGATGGAAAGACTCTCACCAGCATCACCCATTCGTTCTCGCGCGCTTCCGCGGCGGGCGGCGTGACCGGGGAACTGGTTCATGTCGGCGCGGGCAACGAGGCGGATTTCGCCGGACGCGACCTGCGCGGATGTATCGTGCTGGTCGATGGAATCGCCACGCCTGCCGTAGCGCGCCGCGCCTCCCGTGCGGGCGCCGCGGGACAATTGCACATCAGCCCACACGAGCATCTGCACGAGATGTGCATCTCGCCCGTGTGGGGCAATCCGTCCGCCGAGACGTTTGCCGAAGTGCCCACGACCGTCGTGTGCAGCGTGTTGCTGTCCGATGGTGCCGCGTTGCATGACCGACTTTCGCGTGGCGAGCGGCCATCCGTGGTGTTGCAAGCCGAGGTCGATACCGGCTGGCGCAAGACACCGATCCTGGTCGCGGAGCTGGACGCGCCGCGGGCGGGCGACGAGGCGCCGTTCGTGCTGTTCTCCGGCCATCACGACACCTGGTACTACGGCGTGATGGACAACGGCAGCGCCAACGCCACCATGCTGGAAGTTGCGCGTCTCTGCGGTGCGCAGCGCGACACGTGGCGGCGCGGGCTGCGGCTGTGCTTCTGGTCCGGCCATTCGCACGGCCGCTATTCCGGTTCCACCTGGTACGTCGACGAACACTGGGACGAACTCGATCGTTGCTGTGTCGCGCATATCAACGTCGATTCCACCGGCGCCGACGGAGCGGACATCCTGGGGAATGTCGGCTCAATGAGCGAGCTCCGCGCGCTGGCAGCCGAGGCGATCCAGGAACAGGCAGGACAGCAGCTTGCCGGCAAGCGCATGAGCCGCGGCGCGGATCAGTCGTTCAACGGTGTCGGGCTGCCGGCAATCTTCGGCGACCTCAGCGAGCCGGTGCCGACTCCGGTCGGCGCACATTGCTGGTGGTGGCATACGCCGGACGATCTTGCCGACAAGATAAGCGAGAAAAACCTTGTGCGGGACACGCGAATTTACGTGCACGCGGTATGGCGCCTGCTGACCGACCCGGTCCTGCCGCTCGACTACGCCGCCTATGCGCGAGACCTGCTGGCGGAGTTGGACGCACTCCGCAAGGCGCTGGGCCAGCGGTTTCAGCTGGATAGCCTGGAGGCCAGCGCGACTTCATTGCGCAACAACGCAGCACGATTGGCATCGCTCGCCGCCGCGGCAGATGACTTGGATGCAGCGCGCATCAACCGCGCGCTGATGAAAATGTCCCGCGCGTTGGTGCCCGTCGACTACACGTCCGGAGACCGGTTCGCGCACGATCCCGCGTTGGCACAGCCTGCATGGTTAACATTGCAGCCGCTGCGCGAACTCGCCGCCACGACTCCCGGTTCCGACGCCGCCCAACTCCTGACAGTCAGTGCGATCCGAGCGCGTAATCGCGTCATGCACGCGCTGCGACAGGCCATTGAGGCGGCCGACGCCGTCCTCGCCGAAGCCGGTTCGCGCTGACGCTCTGCGGCGCCGCCCGTTCACTGCGGGCGGCGACAAAGGCCAGCGTATCCACCCAGCGTCTGACCGCAGCCAGTCGCGGGCCAGCCACGATCAGCGGCGCGCAGCCATCTGCCTCCCACACACGTGAAGCAAAGTCGGGATACAAGGACACGGTTCCCTCGCCATTGGCGAAGGAGCTCTTGTCGCCGACATCGAGATACGATTCCACCGGAAGCTGCTCAGCCAGGAGCACCTCGTGCCCAGGGACCTGGATGTGGAAATATGTCACCTCATCCACCGGGATCTGCGCGATCGAGCTGCCGTTGATCAGATACTTCACCGGCGTCAGCCCATCGAGCAGGAACAGGGCATGATCCGGCGATAGCCAAAGATCGCGATGCGGACGTCCGGGACCGAGCGCGCCCGCCTTGACCTGCACCGGCCATACCTGATGCGGCCTCGGATGATGCCGGCAATCCACGTGGCGCCGGCCGATCCAGACAATCGGCTTGGCATCACCGCCGAGCACACACAGGCGATCGCCGGCGCGAAGCTGCTCCACCGGCTTCTCGCCATCCTCGGTGGCGATGCAGGTGCCTGCGACGAAGCAGGCGATCACCGAACTTGCGAAGTCGCTTGCGGCATGCGTGCCGCTGAACACGAGCGTGGCGATCGGGCCGCCCTTGCTGTCGGTGAGTGTCAGCGTGTCGGTACCCGTGTCGAAGCTCTGGTTGGCGAAGGTCACGTTCGGCAGGATGATCTCGTCACCCGCCTGAAAGCCGTTGATCACCGTCGCCGAGAAGCTGCCGGCCTGCTCGATCGTCAGGATGCCGGTGTTGTCGGCGAAGCTGACCGTCTGTCCGCTGACCGCGCCATCGACCTGCAGGTTCCCGGTGTTGTCGATCTCCAGGACGCCCGTTCCGGTGATGGCACCAGTCACCTCGTAGGTGCCCTTCTGGGCATAGATGGTGCCGGTGTTGTTGATGTTGGCGTCCGCCGTGCCGGAGCCACCGACCTTGCCCTTGTTGTTGATCGTCACCGGGTCGATCACACCGCCCAGCGAAGCAATCAGGTTCCCGCTGCCGATATTCACTGTGTTGCTGACGATCTCGGCATTGTTGCCCAGCACCAGCACGCTGCCGCTGCCATCGCCGAGGTCCAACGTGCCAGCGGTCAACACCGCACCGTCGGTGGCGATCATGCTGCCACCGGCTCCGGCGAACTGCGCGACGTCTCCCGCCCCCGGTGGAGACGCGGCAGGGCTCAGCCCGTTGGTGACATCGTTCCAGTTCAGTGGATTGGCGAAATCCGTATCCGCCGTACCGGTCCAGATCAGCGTTCGAGACATGCGTGACTCCCTGTATCAGGCATTTCTAAAATGTTTCTAGAACGACATACTCGGCGCTGCCTGCAAGTAACAAAGCCAACAACATCGCATGACGCTCATTCGCCCGTGCCGGCGAAGCCGAGCAGCGCATCCAGATGCAGGTCATGTGCGAGGGTCTCGCGCCTGATCCGGCCATTCTTCCGTTCGGCCAGTATCTGGGCGCGGCGGACGAACAGTCTGGTCATGGCAATTGGCAGAACGCCACCGTTGGACTTGGCAAGACGCCGCCCAACCCAGGTCCAGACGGGTCCTAGGAAGCGCGTGAACAGCTCATCGTCCAGCGCGGCGATCGCCTCATAGCTGCCCGGGTCGCCCTGCCGGCCGCCGCGGC
>JBGPND010000200.1:0-9733 GCA_041487355.1 Acetobacteraceae bacterium
CGAAGTCTTTCGTCACCCCCGCGAAAGCGGGGGCCCAGCCGCTGGGCCCCCGCTTTCGCGGGGGTGACGAAAGACTTCGGGGGCGACGAGTGAAAACACGAGCGGTGAAGACAGTATCAGAAGGCGCGGTGCGCGGACCTTCAGGTAATCGCCTGCCTTTCCATCATTCACTCGATTGCCCTGGGCATGCTTCGCGCGACGACGAATCGTCTTCCAGCGCGAAGCGCCAAAAAGATTCTTCTACTCCGCGGCCTCCGCGTGGCCTCCCTGCGTCTCCGTGTTGAATGCTTACTTGCTCCTGGGCTCGCATACGGCGAGATGCACAAGGTTGCCTGAACCGGTTTCTGTTGACAGGGTGACAGGATATCCTGCCAGACTGCGGCTCGATCAAGGAGGCGAACCCGCGCTGCCGCGCTTGACCCGATCGACCAGTCTGACGATTCCTCCTCCTCCTCGCGCCGGACTGCTCCGGCCAGGCAGGGCGGGGCGTGGTCGATGAGCGTGACGGAGCGTGCGGAGTCCGGCCCCAAGCGCCTGCACGTCATCACCTGGGGCTGCCAGATGAACGTGTATGACAGCGCGCGGATGGCCGACGTGCTGGCTCCGCTCGGCTATGCACCCGCGGCGGCGCCGGAAGGTGCCGACATGGTCATCCTTAATACCTGCCACATCCGCGACAAGGCGGCCGAGAAGGTGTTTTCCCAACTTGGCCGGCTGCGGCGGCTGAAGGAGAAGCGCGCGGCGAATGGCGGGCGGATGATCCTCGCCGTGGCGGGCTGCGTCGCGCAGGCCGAGGGGGCGGAGATCCTGGCCCGCGCGCCGTATGTCGACATCGTGCTCGGTCCGCAGACCTACCACCGCCTGCCGGAGATGGTGGCACGCGCGGCGCGGGCCGGCGGCGCCGTGATCGAGACAGACTTCCCCGCCGAGGACAAGTTCGACTTCCTGCCCGACGCCGCGGCGCCGCAAGGGATCACCGCCTTCCTGACCATCCAGGAGGGCTGCGACAAGTTCTGCAGCTTCTGTGTGGTGCCATACACCCGCGGCGCGGAGCAGAGCCGCCCGGTCGCCGCGGTAATCGCGGAGGCGCGGCGTCTGGTGGCGCAGGGCGCGCGCGAGATCACGCTGCTCGGCCAGAACGTGAACGCCTGGCATGGCGCGGCGCCGGATGGCGGAACCTGGGGTCTTGGCCGCCTGCTGCGCGAGTTGTCCGATGTGCCCGGCCTGCTGCGCCTGCGCTATACCACGTCGCATCCGCGCGACATGGACGATGAGCTGATCGCGGCACATCGCGAGGTGCCGATGCTGATGCCGTTCCTGCACCTGCCGGTGCAATCGGGCGCCGACCGCGTGCTGGCGGCGATGAACCGCAGGCACACCGCGGCCGATTATCTGCGCCTGGTGGAGAAGCTGCGCGCGGCGCGGCCGGACATTGCGCTATCGTCCGACTTCATCGTCGGCCATCCCGGCGAGACCGGCACGGACTTTCAGGCCACCATGGCGCTGGTGCGCGAGGTTGGCTTCGCCCAGGCCTTCAGCTTCAAATACTCCTCCCGCCCGGGCACGCCGGCCGCCACCGCGCCTGGCCAGATGCCGGATGCCGAGAAGGAGCGCCGCCTCGCCGAGCTGCAGGCGCTGCTGCGGGCGCAGCAGGCGCGGTTCAACGCCGGCTGCGTCGGCCTGACCCTGCAAGTGCTGTTCACCGGCCCGGGCCGCCATCCCGGCCAAGTCGCCGGACGGTCACCGTTTCTTCAGCCGGTTCATGTATCGGGCCGGGCGGACGTGATCGGCCGCGAAATATCCGTGCAGATTGCCGCCGCGCTCCCCAACTCTTTGTCAGCGACCTTCACCGAGGAGAGAGCCCGCGCTTGAGCCAAACCGCCGCAATCCCAGCTACCTCTGCCAGCTCCCCCCACGGCAAGGCCGTGACCCTCCAGTTCAGTGACAACACGCTGCTGCCGTTGCTGCTCGGCGACCACGATCGGCACATGGTCCGCATCGAGCAGGCGCTCGGGGTGCGTCTGGCCTGTCGCGGCAACCGGGTCGCCATCACCGGCGAGCCGTCCCGTGTCGACGCGGCGCAGGCGACGCTAGAGGGCCTGTGGCGCCGCCTGGAGCGCGGCGAGAGCGTCGGGCGACCGGACGTGGAAGCGGCGATCCGGCTGGCGGACGCCGACACGGACCCGCGCCTGCCGCTGTCCGATGTGCCTGCCATCCGCACCCGCCGCGGGGCGGTCGGGCCGCGCAGCCCGGGGCAGGCGGCCTATATGGAGGCGCTCGCCTCGCACGACATGGTGTTCGGCTTTGGCCCCGCCGGCACCGGCAAGACCTATCTGGCGGTGGCGCAGGCGGTGGCGATGCTGCAGGCCGGCCGGGTGGACCGCATCGTGCTGTCCCGCCCCGCGGTCGAGGCCGGCGAGCGCCTGGGCTTCCTGCCCGGCGACATGAAGGAGAAAGTGGATCCCTATCTGCGCCCGCTCTACGACGCGCTGCACGACATGATGCCGGCCGAACAGGTGATCCGCCGGCTCAGCAACGGCGAGATCGAGGTGGCGCCGCTGGCCTTCATGCGCGGCCGCACGCTGGCCCACGCCTATGCGATTCTTGACGAAGCGCAAAATACCACCGCTGTGCAGATGAAAATGTGGTTAACGCGGATGGGTGAGGGCACGCGGATGGTGGTGACCGGCGACCTCACCCAGGTCGACCTGCCGCCCGGCATGCGCTCCGGGCTGCGCGACGCGCTGGATACGCTGGAAGGCGTCCCCGGCATCGCCGTGGCCCGGCTTGGCACGCGCGACGTTGTGCGCCACCCGCTGGTCGCGCGCATCGTCGACGCCTACGATCAGCGCGCGGCGGCGGAAGGCGACAAACGTCGGGAAGCCCGCCGGGCGCGAGAGATCAACCAGCCGGGCGATGGAACCGGCAAATAGCAATGGACCCCGAGGCAAGTAGCGGCCCCGCGCAAGCGGGGATCCACGGACAGGTCAGCGTGATCGTGACGGAGCCAGCCTGGCGCCGGCTGGTGCCACGCGCCGAGGCGGTGGCTGCCCGTGCCGCCCGCGCCGCCGGTACCGGCACCAGTGCCGCTATCGTGCTCGCCGCCGACCGAACGGTGCGCCGCCTCAATGCCCGCCACCGCGGCCGCGACAAGCCGACCAACGTGCTGACCTACCTCTCACCCGCCCCGGAGGTCGTGCTGGCGCTCGGCGTGATCCGCCGCGAGGCCGCGTCCGCCGGCCGCCGTCCCGCGCACCACCTCGCCCATCTCGTGGTGCACGGCATCCTGCATCTCGCCGGCCATGACCACCACCACGCAGGCGATGCGCGGCGCATGGAGCTCGCCGAGGCCCGAATCCTGCACCGGCTGCGCGTGCCGAACCCGTGGAAGCGCGCATGAGCGCGACCGGCAGCAGCGCGCGGGCGTCCATGCTCGCCCGTCTGCGCCAGCTCCTGGGCCGGCGCCAGCCGGAGCCCTCCCTGCGCGAATCGATCGCCGAGCTGGTGCAGGAGGCGGCGGACGCGCAGCAGGAGGCCGGCGTGCAGCCGGAGCTGGATCGCCAGGAACGCGCGCTGATCGCCAACATCCTGCGCCTGCGTGAGACCACCGCCGACGATGTGATGCTGCCGCGCGCGGACATCGTGGCGATGCGGGTCGACGTCACGCTCGAGCAGGCGCTGGAGCAGATCCGCACCGAGGGCCATTCGCGCCTGCCGGTGTATCGCGAGCAGCTCGATGACATCGTGGGGATGGTGCACATCAAGGACGTGTTCGCCTATGTCGGCCGGTCGGAGGCGTTCAGGCTGGAGGCCATCCTGCGCAGCCCGCTGATGGTGGCGCCGCAGGTGCCGGTGCTCGATCTGCTGCTGCAGATGCGCCAGCAGCGCATGCACCTGGCGCTGGTGATCGACGAATATGGCGGCGTCGACGGCCTGGTGACGATCGAGGACCTGGTCGAGACGATCGTCGGCGACATCTCGGACGAGCACGACGAGGTGCAGGCGGCGATGGTGGTGGAGCGTGCCGATGGCGCGCTCGACATGAATGCGCGTCTGCCGGTGGCGGAGTTCGAGAGCCGCATGGGTCCCGTGCTGTCGGAGGACGAGCGGGACGCCGACATCGACACGGTGGGCGGGCTGGTGTTCACGCTGGCGGGTCGGGTGCCGGCGAAGGGCGAGGTGATCAGCCACCCGTCGGGGATCGAGTTCCGCGTGCTGGACGCCGACCCGCGGCGGATCCGCCGGCTGCGGGTGCGGCGTGCGCCGGAGCAGCCCGCGGCGGCGGCGGCGGCGGAGTGACGGCGGGGCAGGGGCGGGTGAAACCGCTACGCTGACAGCGCAGATATTTGCGATGTCCGGAACGCCCGCCTGCTTCGTGCTGCGCCCGCCCTGGGGGATGTCGCGCGTCAGGGTGCCGCAGGCGGTGCTGGCTCTGGCGCGGCGGGGCATGCCCCGGCTGCGGGCGCAGCGGGCGATCGAGGAGATGGCGGAGCCGGGGCGTGCCTGGGTGGCGCTGCCGGAGGTCGACGATGCGCGGGCGGTGCTGCGCGACTTGACGGGGGCGGGGATCGCGGCGCGGCTGGTGACGCCGCCCGGCGAGGCAGACGCGCGGGCGGTGCACGGGAGGCTCGGGCTGACGCAGGAGCAGTTCGCGCTGCGCTACGGGCTCGACCTGGCGGCGCTGCCCAACTGGGAGCAGGGGCGGACCAAACCGGGGGCGGCGGTGCGCAGCTACCTGCGTCTGATCGAGCGCGAGCCCGAATGGGTGGCGGCGGTGCTGGCGGAGGGGTGAAGCCGTCCAGGCGATGCGCGCTTACCGGCCGGGTCAACGCGTGAAGACCCGGCATGGTGGTGCCGGCAAACCTTACCGGCGTCCCGGCCAAGCTGTACCTCACCTTTGTCTTACCCGATGGTGCGACCATGCCCGGCGCCGCGAAGCTCACCACCACCCTGTCGACCAAAGGCCAGGTCATCCTCCCCGCCGCCGTCCGCCGGCGCCGGAACTGGAACGCCGGCACCCGGCTGACCGTGGAGGAAACCGCGGACGGCGTCCTGCTCAAACTGGCACCGTTGTTCCCGCCGACCACGCCGGAGCAGGTGTTCGGCTGCCTGCGCTACCAGGGCGAGCCGAAGACCCTGCAAGACATGAAGGAAGGCATCGCAGCCGAGGTGCGGCGGCGTCATGCTCGCGGTCGATACTGACGTCGTCGTCCGCTATCTGGCGAACGACGATCGCGCACAGGCGGCCCGCGCGCGCCGCCTGCTCGCGCAGCACGATGTGTTCGTGCCGCTGACCGTCCTGCTGGAAGCCGAATGGGTGCTGCGCGGCGTCTTCGGCTTCCCGGCGACGGATGTCGTCCGCGCCCTGCGTGGCTTCGCCGGTCTGCCGCGGGTGACCGTGGAAAGCGCCGATACCGCCGCGCAGGCCCTGGACTGGGCCGAGCACGGCCTGGATTTTGCCGACGCCTTGCGTCTGGCAGCGGCACGGCCGCACGACGGGTTCGTCACGTTCGACAAGGCGCTGGCCAGGACGGCGCGCAGGCTCGGTGCGCCGACGGTGCGGGAACCGTAGGAGGCGCAATCCACGGCCTGTTGCTGCGATTGGCCGATTTCGCAACGCGCTGCTGCGCGGGAATGACGATCGCGAGTCAAGCATCTGCGTCAGTCGGCGGCGTGCCATCCCAGGCTTTGCCGCGGGCTCGCCGGCGAGGTGATCGGGATCGTGCGGGTCAGCCCCGCGAGGTCGGCGTCACCGCTGACCAACAGGTCCGCCGCGGCGGCGAGCGGCAACTGGATGAACACGCCGGCGTCGCGATCGCGGCAGGCGACCGGCACGGCTGGGGCCGGGTCCGGCAGGCGCGCGGTCTCCGCGTAGGGGAGGTAGTCGGCGAGCAGCGCCGTGCGGTCCGCGTCGGTCAGGCGGAATTTCGGATTGGCGAGCACCCGGATCAGTTCCTCCACCGTGTCGCGGCAGACGATCGGGCGGGCGGCTCCCGTGGACCAGGCACGGCGCAGCCAGGCCGGGCGGCGGCCGAAGATCAGTGCGGCGACGACGACGTTGGGGTCGAACGCCGCGTAGGCGGTGCGGCTGGTTCGCGTTCAGCGCCGGCACATTGCCCAGGCGACGGCGTCGGTCACGTCGGCCTCGGTGATGCCGAGTTCGGCGAGCTTGGCGCGCACTGCGTCGGCGGCATCGAGCCTGGCCGGGGTCAGCGTGATCCGGCCGTCGGTGACCTCCACCTGGAAGTGCGTGGGCGAGCCGAGCGCCTCGATCGCGCGCTTGGGGAGAGTGATCTGGTTCTTGGCGGTGAGCTTGGCGAGCATATGGCGGAAAGTGAGGAAGTTTAAGGTGGTCGGTGGAAGGAGGGCGTTTAGAGGAGTGCCGGGGCGGTGCTGGCCTGCCGCTGTTCGCGCTGAGTACCTATGCCGGAATTCGCACGGCGCAGGGTCGACGGCGCTGGAGATCAGAGCCCGCGCAAACCGGAACCGGCCGTCATTAGGACGCCGACTGGCTTTGACGCCGCCATGCTGTCACGGCAACACTGAGATCCTCAGCTATCGGGGCCGAATTCCATCGCGTCCAAAATGCAATAGTATCACCAGTAGGCTTCTTTGATGGTTGAGCCACCCGGATCCGCGTAGGGAGGAGCGTGGCGTCTCCAATCACAATGGCCTCACCGGTATCCAAGACTGGCAGTAAGTCTGCAAATGTCCCAAGGCTATCGGGCAACGACCGCCTCACAACAGCCTGATCCTCGGCGTTCGAGAGACGCATGGCGATGATATTGTTGCACTGACTCAGTACGGTTCTATTGACCTCGGATGGGCGCTGGCTGATCACCAGCAATGCGATACCGTACTTGCGGCCCTCCTTTGCAATCCGCTCGAAGGCTCGAACGCTGATCTGATCACTGCCGGCTGCGTCAAGCGTCGCGGGTATGTAGAGGTGCGCCTCATCGCAGACCAAAGCCAGGGGATATCGCTTCTCAACTTCGCGCCACTGCTGGACTGTAAACACCACATTGGCCACCAAGGAAACCATCAAGGGCAAGACGTCTGAAGGCACCTCAGAGAAGTCTATAACCTTGATACCCGGCCGCTCGGTTGCGGCATCTACCATCAAAAGCGAGACCAAGCCGTCCAACCAAACCAAGTCCAGCGCATCTTTTGGTGGCGAGAACAGGAAGCCCAGTCGTCGGTCGCTGATCCGAGCAGACATCCGGCCCAACATTCGCGTTAGTCTATCGTTGAGCGGTCCAGCCTTGTCTACGGTGGCCCTGGCGCCGGGTACTCTCTCTTCGTTGAGGCGCTCAAGTTCCGAGAGCAGATCATCAGTCTTGAATGGGATCGGACTGTCGACGGTTATTTCAGTCGCCAGCTTCGCCTGATTATTTGCGCACAGATACTCCTGCTTCAATTTGAGGACAGCCTGCGTAAGAGCCATAGCCTGATTCGGCGCATTACTGTCGCTGCGGTCCGTCAGCATGGCTACCATTGCTTCGTAGCCAAGGAGCCAGAACGGCAGGTGAATGACACCGTGGCCTATTGAACGTCCGCTACCAATATCACTTGGCCCGGCAATCTTTAGGTGATCAAACGCGCTCCCGTCCAAAGATCCGTATTCTCCATGCACGTCGAACACGATTGCGTTCGGGCTAGACAGCTTGGCCATCTCCTCCAGAATACGAGCCGTTGTGTATGACTTGCCACTGCCGGTGCTTCCCACGATCAGGGCGTGGCGCTGTAAGAGCTTATTTGCATTTAGATAGGCGTTTGCCTGGTCATCCAGAGTGTATACCCCAAGATACAGCGCCTCTTTTTCGGTTACATTGGCAACAGCAGACATGAACTCCGAGAGGTCCTTACCCTCTACCGACACGCACGCGGCGCCGATGTCCGGAACTGTCTCCAGCGTCCGTCGAAAAACATTGCGATGCTCCCCGACGCGTCCGATTAGAGTGCCGATCAGCGCAATCCGGACCAAATTTATCGAAACGTCAACATCGAATGGAACCTCGCCCGCCATCTCTTCTGTGACGTGAGCCTTGGGATCGAGCGATCTTGCAATCTTCTGCACGACGCCTATTAAGCTCTCGCCTGCACGGCTGCTCTGCAACGCGACCAAGCGATTCACCTGAAGGCGCTTCAGCTGCTCGATGTTCGAAACCTCAACAACCACACTTGCGGTGTCAACTGTTTGAACAGTACCTAGGGTTCGTGCCGATGTGAATTCGAACATTTCTCGGGTCCTTAGGTGGCGGCTGCAAGAAGCCCAGAGACTGACCACAGATTACCAGGAACGGTAATTGGGTCATCCTTGTCTGACTGCCAAATCAGCGATTGACACTGGGACGCTGCGCGCTCAATTGCCATGAAATTCTTGCATGCGCCTTTGAGCAGAAATTTCTTGGCATTTGCCGTAAGCGATTGCGCAGCCACGATGAAGCGGGCTTGAGGGTCTCTTGCCTTCTCGAGGAGCTTTGCATGTACATGTTTGTCGTTGAAGCCGTACCCCACGCACAGGAACGAATTGGCAGCTTTTAGAGCGGTATCTGCGCCCGTAAGTATAGTCCGAAATGGATCTTCGAAAGCTCTTTCGTACTTAGCCTGTCCCGGTGTGACTATGAGTGGGCGTGACTTGGCAGGAATCGTTGCTCGGAGCGATCTTGCGGTAAAGGCTGAGTCAGCCTCACCAGAAAACCAATCCAAAGACCCATGAACTTTCCAGATGCGTGCGACCATAAGGGGCGGTCCCTTCAGGTCGTCCTTGACGACCGTATCCATGCCACGCATTCCCTGACGGAAATAACCGAATCCTGTTCCATCCAGCCACGTTATTCTTGCTGCGTCACAAGCATACTCGATAACTCTGTCGTAGTTTGTCGTTACGACATCTATCCTACGTCTGGCGGTGTCCAGCCATTTCAACAACCGTGAAAGCGGAAAATTCTCGTTGTCCTCAGTTAGCCTTCTATAGAACTCCAGATCGTAGGAGGACACATATTCCCATGTTGTTGCAACGATCTCGTCAATCAGGTCGACGCTACAATGCGTTTCAGTGAGTACCGTCTCGAGGTCAATCCCCTGCCGAAGCTTTCCGCTAATTAGGTTCCATTCGGCTTCGTTCCTCGCCGCCGGCGCCATCGTTTCAATCAGGTGCGTTGCCAGTGCTCCCATCAGCGGATAGCCGTAGTCAGCTGACGCCCCGCTGCCGAGAACGAGAACATGTAGACCACGCATCCACCCCTGCAGGCGCTCGATTGCTTCCAGCCCATCCGGGATTTGCGGCGACGCGTCTAACGTCACTGGTGTCTCGCTCCTCTCTTTGCGCCAAATGCATAGCGCTTTATGCCTGTCGTTGCGAATCGGCGACAGGTGAGCAGGCTCGCCCCTAAATGGCCTGCCTTGTATCTGACGGAGATCGAGATGCTTGGCGTTGATCGGCGTGCGCAATGGCCTGACAATGCCGCGCTCATGCGGGGCAGATTGGGACCGTCATCCGCCTCATCTCCATGCGGAGGGCAAGAGATGGTGAACGCAAGCGGTATTGAGGTGGACCCCATCCATTGGACAGGAAACGGGGTGAGCTAAGAGAGACTCCCACCGGTTGCAAATCCCCCTACCCGTGCGACGGGGGCAGCGAAGCTACATAGCACGTTCTGCTCGTCGATTGAATCCCTTTGTTGCTGTTGCGGTGCCTGTGGGGATGTGGTCAACGCGCTTGCGTTGTCCA
>JBGPND010000201.1:0-9593 GCA_041487355.1 Acetobacteraceae bacterium
CTGCTACGAGCGAAGGCTCTTCGGACGGTCGATGCTCTCTGGAAGGCGCTCGGGTCCATCACCGACTGCGTGTCGCCGCAGGAGTGCAAAAACTTCATCCGCCATGCCGGTTATTTCCAGTCAGGATGAAAGTGCTCTAGTCCGCCCCGAGGTGCTGGCAAGCGCGAAGGCGTGGATGGCCTGCCTTGGCAGGCCATGACGATAGTGGGGTCGCCGCTGCGCCGGGCGATACGTTGATTCCGATCAGCGTGAACCTGCCCTAGCCGATCACGATGATGGCAACCTCCCGGCATGAAAGGAATTTGTAACCGTCACCAGATTGATAATAGTCGGCTATGAATCACTGGTTCTCCGAGGCATGGCCGGGAGCCGGGGTAGCTGTCCGGCATCGCCCGGTCGGCGGGCGCACGGTGCTGCATTTCCTGACCGACCTCGCCGTGTCGGTAAGCTTCGTGCTGGCCTGCGGCTGGCTGTTCCAGGCGTCGGCAGGCGACGCCTACCTGCGCGAAGCCCTGGTCACGCAGAACGAAGTGTATGTCGCGATCAGCCGGTTCACGGCGCAGAACCTGTTCGTCAGCTATCTCGCGACGATAGACCACATGACCAGGGATTTGATCTATGGGTTCAACCCCGCCGATGGACTCACGCCGGCAGTCGGCCAGGCGCTCGCAACAGTCGGCAGGCTGGTGCTGGATGTCGCATTGGCAGCCCCCTACACGCTTGCAGAACTGTACTGGCAGACGAGCGGGACTGCGGCATGGATCGTCCTCGCGGGATTCGGCATGACAATCGGCACGGTGCTCGCCTGGCTGTTCATGACGCGGCTATCCCTGTGGCGGCTGCTGGTGGCATCGGCGGTGAGCCCGGTCGCGGTATCAGTGGTGTTCCTGGTGCTGCAGGCCTTCATGGTGCTGATGTTGGAAGCATTCCTCTGGCTCACAGCGCTCGCGCCATACGCCGTCGCCTGCCCGGTGATCTGCACGCTCTACTGGGTGGCGTTCCCCAACGCCGATCGCGGCGCCACATACGCTGTGGCGCGCGCCATCGGACTTGTATTGGACCGGCGGCAGGGCTGAGCGGTCAGCGCAGGCCGGTCATCTTGTCCCACTCACGCACGAACTGCGTGTGGGTCTTCAGGAACGTATCCCAGTCGGTGGGGGCAAGAATCTTGAAGTCGGTGATCGGAATGCCACCGGCCGGCGGCGGCACGTCGGCGCGCGGCGAATAGAGTGCGGTCGCATCGGCGAGCGCCTTCTGGCCGGGCACGCCGAGTATCCAGTCCATGAAGAGCTGCGCTACCGCCGGATGCGGCGGGTTCTCCAGGATGCCGTAGACACCAGGTGTCGCCGGCATCCCTTCCGGTGGATTGACGAACGCGATCGGCGCGCCCTTCGCCTTGAACTGCAGATAGCCGGAATACTGCGCGGTGGAGATCACCGTGTCCTGGCCGTTCACCGTGCGGTCGAACTGCTGCACATAGGAGTCGAATGCACGCGGATTCAGCTCGCCGAATTTCTTCCAGTACTCGTCGCCATAGATCTGCTTGATCATATACCAGGTCACATGCTGCAGGCCGGAGGTAGACACCTTGATGTTGATCGCATCCTTCCACTTCGGATCGAGCAGGTCCTTCCAGCTCTTCGGCGCCTCATCGGCCTTCACCAGATTGGGATTGTAGGCGATGCCAGCGACGACGATCACGCCCCAGGTCCACAGGCCCTCGGGATTGCTCTTGTACTCCGGCTTGTACGCCACCATCTCCGGCGAAACGTACGGCACGTAGCCGTTGCGCTTCTGGAAATCGAGCACGAAGCTCATGTCGGTGATCTGCAGCACGTCGGCCATGTACTGGTGCGCCTGACGTTCGGCCAGGACCTTCGCGTAGAGTGCACCGGCCTGCAGGCGGACATAGTTGGTGGCGATCTTCGGGAACATCTTGTGGAACGCCCCCAGGTAGTTCGCCATGTTGGATTCCGGGTCGGTGCTGTAGAGGACGAACTGGCCTTCCTTCTCGGCCTGCTCGACATCGGCACAGGTCTTGAAGCCATCCATCTGATGGGGATGTTCGCACACACCCGCAGCCCATGCGCCCGGCGCAAGCAACAGAGCGGCCGCAGCCGCGAGCATCGAACGGAACCAGTTCATTGAGTTTCCTCCCTTGCTTCATGTCCCTTCCACCGTCATGGCCGGGCTTGTCTCCACCGTCATGGCCGGGCTTGACCCGGCCATCTGCTTGCGGACGCAGATGGCCATGACGAAGGGCGTAGTCTCAATCCTGCAGAATTGCCACCGCCCTGGTCCATCCCGCTGAAGCACGATGCACCTTTACCGGGAAGCAGACGATATCGAATCCGTAAGCTGGCAATTGCTCCAGATTGTGCAGCTTCTCGAGATGCGAGTAACCGATCTCGCGACCGGCGCGATGGCCTTCCCAGATCAGCTCGGCATCACCCGTCTCCGCTACCTTGCGCCGCGTATGCGAAAACGGCGCGTCCCAGCTCCAACCATCGGTGCCGACCAGGCGCACGCCACGCTCCAGCAGCCACAGCGTCGCGGCCTTGCCCATGCCGCAGCCTGAATCGACATAGTCGTCCTGGCCATATTTCGCGCCGGCCGCGGTGTTCACCACGACGATCTCCAGCGGCTTCAGCGTATGGCCGATGCGCTTCAGCCCTGCCTCCAAGTCGCCGGGTGTGGCGACATAGCCGTCGGGGAAGTGGCGGAAGTCGAGCTTCACCGCGGGCTGGAAGCACCATTCCAGCGGCACCTCGTCGATCCGCCAGGATGGCTCGCCGCCCGGCTTCAGCCGGTGGTTCATCGAGGAGAAATAGTGGTACGGCGCGTCGAGATGCGTGCCGTTGTGCGTGCTGATGTTGCAGCGCTCCACCGCGGCGTATTCGCCGTCCGGCAATTGATCGACTCTCACCCCCATGTACTCCGCCATCGCCGGCGCGGTCATGTGGTGGTCCAGGTAGTCGATCTTCGGCAGCGAATGCGGCGGGTCGCTCTTGATCCCCGCCTTCAGCGGCACCGAGATATCGATCAGCCGGCGCGGCATGAGCCCCCTCCCCTTATTCGGCCGCCGGCATCAGCCGCGATGGATCGGCGCCGACGCGCCCGGTCTCGCCCGCCTGCGCGCGCGCCAGACGGAAATCGTAGTGCACCGCCTTCATGCCAGGGATCGGCGAGGCCGGATCGGCCTTCGCCGACACCACCAGCGAACCGGAAACACCGAACACCGTATCGGAATCGATGTGCTCATCGTCGCCGAAATACAGCGCGGTGACCAGTTCGCGATAGCCATCGCCACCGATCAGGAAGTGGATATGCGACGGCCGGAAGCCGTGCCGATTCTGCGCCTGCACCATCTGACCGACCGGTCCATCCATCGGAATGGAATAGCCGAGCGGACGCACCGTGCGAAAATGATAACGCCCCTCCTCGTCGCAGCGGAAATTGGCGCGCAGGTCCATCTTCTCGGCATCGTTCGCCTGCAGGTCATACAGGCCATGCTCGCTGGTCTGCCACACCTGCACCAGCGCGTGCGGAATCGGCTTGCCGTCGTTGTCCGTCACCCGGCCATACACCACGATCTCCGGCGCCGACGGGTTCGCCACGATGCTGGCGCCGAGTGGCAGCTCGGGCGCGCCTTCCCGGTAGAACGGACCGAGCAGGCTGCTCTGCGTGCCAAGCTCGCGCGCCTTCCTGTCGTGCATGGCATTGACCAGCGCGCTGACACCCAGCACGTCCGCCAGCAGGATGAACTCCTGGCGGAACGGCGTGCATGCCTGGCCCACCGCAGTGAGAAACTGGATGCCGGTGAGCCACTCCGCCGGCGTCAGCTTCACGTCACGGGCGAAAGCGTGCAGGTGGCGCACCGCCGCATCCATGATCTCCTTGAGGCGCGGATCCGGCGTCTTCGCCATCTGTGCCAATGCGGCTTCGGTGACGGTGTTCTCGTCCAGGTCCTGCATCGGACGCTCCTGTGTCTGTTGGGCCCAGCATAAGCCAACCGGACGGCTCGCGCGACCCGACCCTCTGGCGCGTCCTCCCCGCGCGCCATAGGATGCGCACAAGCAATCAAGCGGGAGGAACTTCGGATGCTGCCACGGCGCATCGTGCTGGCCGCCCTCGCGGCCCTCGTCATGACCGTCCTTGGGCTCGACCCGAGGATCCAACCGGCGAGAGCACAGAACCCCATCACCATCGGCTTCGGCATGGCCTTGACCGGCGGGCTCGCGCCCAACGGCAAGGCCGCACTGCTCGCCATGCAGATCTGGGAATCCGATATCAATGCCAAGGGCGGCCTGCTCGGCCGGCCGGTGAAGCTGATCTACTACGACGACCAGTCCAACCCCGCAACGATACCCGGGATCTACACCAAGCTGCTCGACGTCGACAAGGTGGACCTGATCGTCAGCGGCTACGCCACCAACATGATCGCGCCCGCCATGCCGATCATCATGCAGCACAACCGGACCTTCCTCAGTCTGCTCGGTCTGGCGGTAAACACCGAGTTCCACTACCCGAAATACTTCTCCTTCACGCCGACCGGCGGGCCGGAGCCAAAGCAGAGCTTTGCGGCCGGTTTCTTCGCGACCGCCATGGCGCAGAACCCCAAGCCGCAGACGCTCGCGATGGTCGGTGCGGACGCGGAATTTCCACATAACGCAATGGACGGCGCGCGGGTGCTGGCAAAGCAGGCCGGGCTGAAAGTCGTCTATGACAAGACCTACCCACCGACGACAACCGACTACACGCCGATCGTGCGCGCGATCCAGGCGACCAATCCGGATCTCGTGCTGGTGTGCTCCTATCCGCCGGATACCGTCGGCATGATCCGCGCCGCGAACGAGGTTGGCTTGAAGGCGAAGCTGTTCGGCGGTGGCATGGTCGGCCTGCAGAGCACCGCCATCAAGGCGCAGCTCGGCCCGTTGCTGAATGGCATCGTCGACTACGACTTCTGGCTGCCATGGTCGGGACTTGCCTCACCGGAAGCCAAGGCGTTCCTGGAACAGTATCAGGCGAAGGCATCGTCGGCCGGAGTCGATCCATTGGGCTACTACCTGCCACCCTTCGCCTACAGCTACATGCAGGTGCTGCAGCAAGCGGTGGAGGGCATCAAGGGCCTCGATCAGGACAAGCTCGCCGACTATCTGCGTTCGCACACGTTCAAGACCGTGGTCGGCGATGTGAAATTCGGTCCTGACGGCGAATGGGCCGAGGCGCGCGTGCTGGAGGTGCAGTTCCAGAACGTCAAGGCGAACGACGTGGAGCAGTTCAAGGATCCAAAGACCGAAGTGATCCTCTGGCCGCCTGCGTTGAAGACCGGTGACGTGATCTATCCATATGGCGACGCGAAGAAGTAATACCAAGCGCCCGAACCAATGACCCTTTGTGCGCGCCCGCTTCTCCCGTCATGGCCGGGCCTGTCCCGGCCATGACGGTGAAAGAGCGGCAATAAGAGTCAAAAACAATGGCGGTTGGTATAAGGAGCAGACGTCCCTCTTCGTCATGGCGGTCCCCGGACTTGATCCGGGGATCGCCCCGCCAACCGCGTCATTACTTGGGGCGAAGGACGTGGATGCCGGTGCCAAGCACCGTCATGACCAGGTAGCGAGACCTTCGATTATCGCCGCTTATTACGCCCCCAAATAGAACTGGCGGATCAGCTCGTTGTTGTTGAGTTCCGCCGCTGAGCCGCCTTCGAACTCGATCCTTCCGTGCACGATCACATACCCCCGATCCGCGATCCGGATCGCCTGGGTGAAGTTCTGCTCGGCCATCAGCACGGTGAGCTGATAGCCCTCCTTCAGCTCCTTGATCTTGTCGATCGTGCGCGCCACCAGCAGCGGCGCCAGGCCGACCGAGGGCTCGTCGATCAGCAGGATGCGCGGCGCCGACATCAGTGCCCGTGCCAGAGCCAGCATCTGCTGCTCACCCCCGCTCATGCTGCCGGCCAACTGGCGGCTGCGCTCCTTCAGGCGGGGAAACGTCTCGAAGCAGAATTCCAGGTTGCGCGCGATCGCCGGACGGGCCGACCGGCGGAACGCGCCGAGCAGCAGGTTCTCGGTGACCGAAAGCTTCGGGAACAATCTGCGCCCTTCCGGCACGAAGCCGATGCCGAGATCGACGATGGCCTCGGTCGCCCGGCCGATCAGTTCGTGCCGCGTGCCGTCGATCTCGGCGGTGATGCTTCCGGCCGACGGCCGCACAATGCCCATCACGCTCTTCAGCAGCGTGCTCTTGCCGTTGCCGTTGGTACCGAGCAGCGCCACGGTCTCGCCGGCGCCGACGGAAAGCGACACGTCGTGCAGCACGCGCACCGCGCCGTAGCCGGCATCGAGGCCGGAAATGGCAAGGCTACTCGCCAAGATAGGCCCGCACGACGTCTGGGTCGCGCACCACCTCGGCTGGATCGCCGTCGGCGATCTTGCGTCCCGCCACCAGCACGACCAGACGCTGCGAGAAATGCATCACCGCGCGCATGATGTGCTCGATCAGGATCACCGTCACGCCCTGTTCATTCAGCCTGATCAGCAGGGCGAGGATGTCGTCCACCTCGCCATGCGACAGCCCGGCCATCGCCTCATCGGCGATCAGCAGGCGCGGCGCCGACGCCATCGCGCGCGCCAGTTCCAGCTTGCGCATTTCGATCTGCGTCAGGTCTCGCGGCAGGCGTGCCGCCTTGTCGGCAAGCCCGACCATGTGCAACAGCTCGGCGCAACGCTCGTCGATGGCGCGCGCGCCAAGCGCGGGGCCGGGCCGCGCATTCACGGCATAGAGCAGCGGGACGCGCAGGTTCTCTGCGAGCGACAGCGTGTTGAACGGCCGCGGCAACTGGAAGCTGCGCGCCAGACCCAGCCGGGTCCGCTCATGCGCCGACAGGCCATCGAGCGTGTGGCCGGCGAAGCGGACGCTGCCCATCTCGTGGCGCAGCGTGCCGCACATGCAGTTCACCAGCGTGCTCTTGCCCGACCCGTTGGGGCCGATCAGGCCGACGCGTTCGCTCTCGCCTACCGCAAGCTCGATCGACTCCAGCGCGACAAATCCGCCGAAGCGCTTGCCCAGGTCCGCGACCTCGAGGAGAGAGCCGCTCATCGGACCAGAAATTCGAAAAAAAGGTTTCGGTAACTGCCGTCCACGCAAATACCCCCTCTCCCGCGCGCCGCGCGGGGGAGGGTCGGGGAGGGGGTGTTGCCGACGACACGCGCTATCCAGATGGCCCACACCCTGCGCCTCTCGGCGACCGACGCCGAAAAGCGCCTCTGGTCACGCCTGCGCCGACACGGGATCGGCTGGCATTTCCGTCGCCAGCATCCGGTTTCGCCATATGTGCTCGACTTCGCCTGTCCGCAGCTTGGTATCGCTATTGAGGCCGATGGCGGGCAGCATGCGCGCTCGGGCGAGCATGCCGCACGGGATGTGTTCTTACAGCAACGAGGCTGGCTCGTGCTGCGGTTCTGGAACAACGACATTCTCGCGAACACTGACGGGGTCATTGCAATGATCCGCGAGGCGTGCGCGGGCCATGCCCGGAGCCCGCCCCCTCCCCCGTTGGTCCGCTCCGCGGCCCAACCCCCCGCTTCGCGGGAGAGGGGGCCAGGCCGCGGAACCGGAACAGACCCAGAATACCGTTCGGCGCGACGATGACGAAGCCCACCAGCATCAGACCCACAATCAGCAGATTGAGCGCCGATGAGATCGTTACCGTGGCGACCTGCTGCAGCGTGCCCAGCAGGATCGCGCCGATCACCGGGCCGAGCCAGCTCGACGTCCCGCCGACCAGCGGCATCGCCACGCCGTTCACCGCATAGGCCAGGCTGAACCCGGAGGCCGGATCGAGATACGTCACATAGTACGGCAGCGGCGCGCCGGCCATGCCCATGAAGGCGCCGGACAAGGTCGTCGCCAGCAGCTTCAGCCGCAGCGTCGGCACGCCCGATGCCTCGGCCGCCACCTCATCGTCGCGGATCGTGGCGAAGCCATAGCCCAGACGCGAGCGCTCGATGGCGCGCGCGGTTGCCAGCACGATCACCACCAGCGCCAGCATGATCAGGAACAGATATTCGATGTAGTCGATGCCGAGCAGCGGCGTTTTCGCAGGCCGCACGATGTAGGCGCCGCGCGAGCCGCCGACGAAGTCCCAGTTCGTGATCAGAGTCTGCACCACCACGGCCATGGCCAGCGTGGCGATGGAAAAGAACGCGCCGCGCAAGCGCAGCGTCAGGTAGCCGGTGCCGAGCCCGACGATGCCAGAGACGATGCCGCCGATCGGCATCATGAGCGGCAGCGGCAGCGAGGTGAGCTTGTGCAGCACGACGGTCGTGTAGGCGCCCAGGGCGAAGAATGCCGCGGTGCCGAAATTCACGTAGCCGGTATAGCCGCCCAGGATGTTCCAGGCGGTGGCCAGCGCGATGTATTGCAGCACGACATAGCCGGCGAAGAACACGTAGGCATTGTCAATCAGCCGCGCGGCCCCGAACACCATGGCGGCGGCGATCAGCAGCAACAGGAGGAACTTCGTCCCGTTCACGGGCTAGCGGCCGAAGATGCCGGCTGGACGCACGGCCAGCGTGATCAGCAGAAATCCGAAGGCGACCGCCGGTGACCAGGACGGCCCATAGAAGGTGGAGGTCAGGCTCTCGACGATCCCCAATGTCATCGCCGCGACCAGCGTGCCGGCGAAGCTTCCCATCCCGCCCAACACGCAGATGGCGAACACGCGGCCGATATAGTCCCGCCCGATCGACGGCTCGACTGGCTGGATGACGATGAGCACCGCACCTGCCACGGAGGCGGTGGCGATCGACAGGCCGAACGCGATGCGCTTGATCCGTGTCGGGTTCGCCGCCATCAGACGCAACGCGAGCTGATCCTGCGCCACGGCGAGAATCGCGCGCCCGATGAAGGTGCGCGACATAAACAACTGCAACCCGCCGATCATGATCAGCGCCACCAGGCAGGGCACGAGCAGCCGCAGCGGAAGGTCCACGATGCCGAGATGCAGGCTGGGTCCGATATACGGTGCCTCGACCAGCCGGTAGTCCACGCCAAACACCAGCACGAGCGTGACTTCGGTGATGAACAGCAGGCCGAAGAAGAACGCGAGCCCGCGCAGCGCCTCGTCGCCCCGGCGTTCGAAGGCGACGTAGTAGACCTGATAGACGCCCGCCCCCAGCAGGTAGAAGGCCGGCAGCGCCAAAACGCTCGCCAGAATCGGATCCATCCCCAGCGTCGTGTTGGCGATGTAGGCGATGTAGGAGCCGAGGATGATGAACGCGGGATGCGCGATGTTGACGATGTCGAGCATGCCGAACGAGATCGACACGCCGATCGTCACCGCCGCGTAGAAGCCGCCGAGCAACAGCCCGGACACGATCGCGTTGCCCAGGAGATCGAGGGACATTTCCATTATGCTGGCAGTCTGGCCAAACTCTGGAGTCTTGGCTAGGCCAGTTCGCGCCGGCGCATCGCCCGGAGCGAGGCGCGCTGGCCAGGACCCGGAGCCGCGCCAGGACCCGTGCTCACCGATTACCGACTGCCCCTTCGGAAACGAACCGGCTGGTGTCAGCACCGGAACGGCGGATGAA
>JBGPND010000202.1:0-9493 GCA_041487355.1 Acetobacteraceae bacterium
GACCTGCGGCTGCCGGAGACGGTGACCCAGGCGTCACCCGATCCCGGCAACCTGTTCGTGCGACTCGGCACGTTCCAGACCTTCGAATACGCCGACATCCAGCGTGCGCGGGTCGCCGGGCTCGGAGCGCGTATCGTCAGCACGCGCGAGGGGCGGGTCCAGACGCATCGGGTCATCGTCGGACCGTTCACGAGTGTGCAGCAGGCTGATGTCGTGCTGGACCAGGTACTCCGCGCGGGAGTAACCGATGCGCGGATCGTGGTGGAATAGGAGTCGAGTCCCGATGCTCACGCGTCGCTCTGCCCTGCTGGCATCGGCGATGTTCGCTGCCGGTGCGCTGCCTGCCGCCGCACAGCAGCGGCACCCCGCGCCGGCGAAGCCCGCCGCGCCCGGCGCGCGCGGGGCGAAGAAGGATCAGCCGACGGGAAGCCCGGCCGACACGCCGCTCGGTCCGGTGGATACCGCGGCGCGCTGGGCGTTCATTCAGGATTTCACCACCGGCGCCGCGCTGCTGGAGAAGAATGCCGACGCCGAGATGCCGCCTTCGTCGATGACCAAGCTGATGACGATCTATCTGGTCTACAACCGGCTGAAGCAGGGCCGCATGAAGCTCGACGACGAGCTGCTGGTGAGCGAACGGGCGTGGCGGATGGGCGGGTCGAAGATGTTCGTCCAGATCGGCACGCAGGTGAAGGTGGAGGACCTGATCCGCGGCGTGATCGTGCAGTCGGGCAACGACGCCTGCATCGTGTTCGCCGAGGCGATCTCGGGTTCCGAGGAGCAGTTTGCCGAGCTGATGAACCAGAAGGCGAAGGAACTCGAGCTGACGAATTCGAATTTCAGGAATTCGACCGGATGGCCGGACCCCGAGCAGCACATGAGCTGCCGCGACATCGCCACGCTGGCACGCCGCATCATCCGCGATTTCCCGGAATATTATCATTACGACTCAGAGAAGACGTTCAGGTATAACAACATCGAGCAGGGCAACCGGAATCCGCTGGTGCAGAAGGGCGCCGCCGACGGGCTGAAGACCGGCCACACAGAGGCAGGCGGCTACGGTCTGATCGCGAGTGCCAAGCGCGGCGAGCGGCGGGTGATCGTGGTGATGAACGGCCTGGAGTCGATGCATCAGCGCGCCGAGGAAGGCGAACGGCTGATGGACTGGGCGTTCGCGAACTTCGAGGACGTGACCCTGTTCACCGCGGGCGATGTCGTGGAGCGCGTTCCGGTCTGGCTTGGCACTCTCCCGACGGTGCCGCTGGTCGGTGGACGCGACCTTGTGGTGACCATGCCGCGCAACTGGCGGAAGAATGCATCGGTGAAGGTGAGCTACGACGCGCCGATCCGTGCGCCGGTTGCGAAGGGGACGACACTCGGCAAGCTGACGGTCGCGGGGCAGGGCGTGCCGGCGATGGAGGTGCCGCTGCTGGCTGGCGAGGATGTGCCGAAGCTCAGCCTGCCCGGGCGCGCAATTGCCGTGGTGTCGCACTACGTGACTGGCGGTTAATGGATGCCCTTGGGCCGGTTCATCACGTTGGAAGGCGGCGAGGGAGCTGGGAAGTCCACGCAGACACGGTTGCTGGCTCAGGCCCTGGTGGAACTCGGCCTGCCGGTGTTGCGCACGCGCGAGCCAGGCGGCGCACCAGGGGCGGAACTGCTGCGTGACCTGCTGCTCGGCGGCTCGGTGGACTGGTCGGCGCCGGCGGAGGCGCTGCTGCACTTTGCCGCCCGTGCGGAGCATATCGAGAAGACGATCGGTCCGGCGCTGGACGCGGGGATGTGGGTGGTGTGCGATCGGTTCTTCGATTCCACGATGGCGTACCAGGGCTACGGCCAGGGCGCGGATCGCAGCATGATCGCAGCCCTGACGGGACTGCTGCGGCTCACCCCCGACGTCACGATCATCCTCGATGTCAGCGAGTCGGTCGCGACCGCACGGCAATTGCAGCGAGGTGCGGACGCCGATCGCTATGAGCGGCTCGACGCACTGTTCCACGCGCGTGTGAACCAAGGCTTCCGCGACATCGCCAAGGCGGCTCCCGAACGATGTGTGCTGATCGCCGGCGATGGAACCGAACACGATGTCCACGCGGCGATCATGCAGGCGCTGCGACAGAGGCTGGCGTTGCCCGACAAGACATAGCGGCGCCGCCACACGTCCGACCTTCGGGCCGCCGGAATCAGGGGCGCTTCGCCAGGTCGTCGTGCTCCTTCAACCGGGCGATCAGTGTTGGCATGTCGCGCAGGGCAATCATGTTCGGGCCGTCGCTCGGCGCGCGATCCGGGTCAGGGTGTGTCTCGATGAACACAGCGGCCACGCCCACGGCGACCGCGGCACGCGCCAGCACCGGGGCGAATTCGCGCTGCCCGCCGGATGTCGTGCCCTGGCCGCCGGGTTGCTGCACGGAATGCGTCGCGTCGAACACCACGGGATATCCAGTGCGCGCCATGATTGGCAGGGAGCGGAAATCCGTCACCAGCGTGTTGTAGCCGAAGCTCGCGCCGCGTTCGCACAGCAGGATGTTCTCGTTGCCGGTACTGGCGATCTTCGCCGCGACATTGGCCATGTCCCACGGCGCCAGGAACTGGCCCTTCTTCACGTTGATCGGCTTGCCGGTCTCGCCCGCGGCGAGCAGCAGATCGGTCTGGCGGCACAGGAAGGCGGGAATCTGCAGCACATCCACTGCCTGCGCCGCGATGGCGCATTGCTCGGGCGCATGCACGTCGGTCAGGACAGGCAGGCCAGTCGCCTCCCGCACGTCGGCGAGAATGGCGAGGCCCTCGCCGATACCGACGCCGCGCCTCGTGGTGACGCTGGTGCGGTTGGCCTTGTCGAAGCTCGACTTGTAGATCAGCGGGACACCGGTCGCCGTGGACATTTCGCGCAAGGCGGCTGCGACTTCCAGCGCATGTGCGCGCGATTCGATCTGGCATGGCCCGGCGATCAGCGCGAAGGGCAAGTGGTTGCCGATCACGATGTCGCCGACACGGACAATGCGCTGTTTCACCGCGCGCTCCGCGGCACGGTGTCTGTTGTGGGGAAACAGTCAGGCGGGTGACGCATCCGTCCTACACCAGCCGCGCCTGCCGCACCGCCGCGGCGATGAAGCCGGCGAACAGCGGATGCGGATCGAACGGCTTCGACTTCAGCTCCGGATGATACTGCACGCCGACGAACCAGGGATGCGCGGGAAGCTCGATGATCTCCGGCAGCACGCCGTCGGGCGACATGCCGGAAAACCGCATCCCCGTCCGCTCCAGGCACGCCTTGTAGTGCACGTTCACTTCGTAGCGGTGACGGTGGCGTTCCTCGATGCGCGGCGCGCCGCCGTACAGGTCGCGCACCAGGCTGCCCTCGCTCAGCACCGCCGGATAGGCGCCCAACCGCATGGTGCCGCCAAGATTGCCGCCTTCCATGCGCCGCTCCATCTCGTTGCCGCGCGCCCATTCGGTCAGCAGCCCGACCACCGGTTCGTCGCATGGCCCGAATTCCGTCGAGGATGCACACGACAGGCCCGCGAGATTGCGCGCCGCCTCGATCACCGCCATCTGCATGCCGAAGCATATACCGAAGAATGGCACGTTCCTCTCGCGCGCGAAGCGCACCGCCTCGATCTTGCCGGGCGTGCCGCGTTCGCCGAAACCGCCCGGCACCAGGATGCCGTTCACCTCCTCGAGCCGGTGCACCGCGCCGTCCTGCTCGAAGATCTGGCTGTCCACCCAGTCGAGCCGCACCTTGACGCGGTTGGCGATGCCGCCATGCGCCAGCGCCTCGGCCAGCGATTTGTAGCTGTCGAGCAGGTTGGTGTACTTGCCGACAACGGCGATGCGCACCTCGCCTTCCGGCGAGCGGACCGCGTCGACAATGTCCTGCCAGCGCGACAGATCGGGCTCGCCATCGGCAGGCAGGCCGAAATGGCGCAGCACTTCGCGATCCATGCCCTCGGCGTGATAGCTGATCGGCACGGCATAGATCGTGTCGACGTCGAGCGCGGCAATCACCGCCTCGGCGCGCACGTTGCAGAACAGCGCGATCTTGCGCCGCTCGTTCTCCGGGATCGGCCGATCGCAGCGGCACAGCAGCATCTGCGGCTGGATGCCGACATTCAGCAGCTCCTTCACCGAGTGCTGCGTCGGCTTGGTCTTCAGCTCGCCGGCGGACGCGATGTACGGCACCAGCGTAAGATGTACGAACATCGCCCGTTCCGGACCGAGTTCGTTGCCGAGCTGGCGGATCGCTTCCAGGAACGGCAGGCTCTCGATGTCGCCGACCGTGCCGCCGATCTCCACCAGCACGAACTCGAAGCCCGCGGTGTCGCGGACGATGACTTCCTTGATCGCGTCGGTGATGTGCGGGATCACCTGGACGGTGGCGCCGAGATAGTCGCCGCGCCGCTCCTTGGCGATCACCTCGGAATAGATGCGGCCCGTGGTGGCGTTGTCGAAGCGGTTGGCGTGCACGCCGGTGAAGCGCTCGTAATGCCCGAGGTCCAGATCGGTCTCGGCGCCATCGTCGGTGACGTAGACCTCGCCGTGCTGGTACGGGCTCATCGTGCCGGGATCGACGTTCAGGTAGGGATCGAGCTTGCGCAGCCGCACCGAGAAGCCACGCGCCTGCAGCAGGGCGCCGAGTGACGCCGAGGCGATTCCTTTGCCAAGGGAGGAGACCACGCCGCCGGTGATGAACACGTACCGCGTCATGGGGCGTCAGTATACGAAGCCGAATCGGCGGACGGGAAGCCCGCCCGCGCATCATCACGCATGCGTCACACGAGGGTCAGTTGGTCGGGACCGAGGGGCTCTTCGGCGCGGCAGGCAGTGCCGGCGCCTGGGTCGCTGGTGGAGGCGTGCCGCCTGGGGCCGGGGTAGCGGCCGGGGCTGGGCTTTCCAGCAACGAGCCGCCGACGCCGGTGGTGCCGCGGTTCATCAGGGCAAGGGTGAGCGACAGCGCCATGAACACAGTAGCCAGGACGGCGGTGGTGCGGGTCAGCAGATTTGCCGTGCCTCGACCGGACATGAACGAGCCCATGCCCTGGGAGCTGCCGATCCCCAGGCCACCGCCCTCGCTGCGCTGGATCAGCACCACGCCGATCAGCGCGAGTGTGACGAACAGGTGGATGATCAGCAGGACGGTGGTCATTAAGGATCCTCAAATCCGGTTTCCCCCTCCCGCCCGCAAGGGGGGGGAGGAAGTCGGCCTACTAGCCGCCTTGCGCGGCCCGGGCAATCGCCAGGAAGTCCTCCGCCTTCAGGCTCGCGCCACCGATCAGCCCGCCGCCGACATGCGGCACCGCCAGCAGCGACGCGGCATTCGCCGGCCGCATCGAACCGCCGTAGAGGATGCGGATCCCATGCCCAGCGTCGCCGAACTGGCGCACCAGCTCCTCGCGGATGAAGGCGTGCATCGTCGCCACGTCCTGCTCGGTCGCCGTCTTGCCGGTGCCGATCGCCCAGACCGGCTCATAGGCCACCACGCCGGCGAACGGCTTGGGCAGGCTGCCGGCGAGCTGCCAGCCCACCACCTCGGTCTCCTGGCCCGACGTCCTGTGCTCGACCGTCTCGCCCACGCAGACGATCGGGGTCAGCCCGGCCTCGACGGCCGCAAGCACCTTCTCGCGGACCAGTTCGTCGGTCTCGCCGTGGTTCTGCCGTCGCTCGGAATGGCCGAGGATCACCCAGGTGGCGCCGGCGTCGCGCAGCATGGCGGCCGACACGTCGCCGGTGTGCGCCCCCTGTTGCGCGGTGTGGCAGTCCTGGCCGCCGACCGCCACCGTCGAGCCTTCCAACGCCTTCGCGACCGTTTCGATGACTGTGAACGGCGGGCAGACCAGCAGGTCGCAGGCGAGGCCTTGTGCGCCTGCGCGCACGCCCTGGGTCAGCGTGGTCGCGTCGGCGCGCAGTCCGTTCATCTTCCAATTCCCGGCGATCAACTGGCGCATGGCATCCCCTCGGGCATTCCCCTGGTACTGCGTGCCGCTGGTAGCTCAAAGCCCGAACGCTGGCAAAGCCTGGCCGCGGCACGTATATGCTGCCGCCCTAGCCGAACGGGACATGGACTGAATGATTTCCGCCTTCCGCCGTTACCTCGAGACCTGGGTGGTCCGCGGCTTCTTCCTGATCATGGTGCTCGCCTTCCTCAGTTGGGGCGTCGGTGATGTCATCCGTCTGATCGGCACCTCCACCTGGGTGGCCAAGCTCGGCGGCCAGACCATCGAGGGCCAGCAGCTCCAGGAGGCCTACCAGCGCGATATGGCGCAGTTGACCCGCAACCTGCCGCCTGGGCAGGAGCCCACCCTGGAGATGCGCAGCGGCGTGGCCAGGGAAGCGTTGCAGCGCCTGATCGCCCAGGCGGCGCTGCAGCAGGAATTGCAACAGCTCCGCGTCGTCACGCCCGACCAGGCCGTGCGCCAGACCGTTCTCGCGATGCCGGCATTCCGCGGCTCGAACGGTCAGTTCGACAAGCAGACCCTCGATGCCGTGCTGCGCAACAACGGGCTCAACGAGGCGCGCTTCCTCGACATGATGCGTGCCGATCTGGCGCAGCGGCAACTGCTCGGCGCGGTCAGTGCCGCGGCGGCGACGCCGGAGATCATGCTGCGCCCGCTGT
The DNA here is from genome assembly GCA_041487355.1 of Acetobacteraceae bacterium. Lineage (GTDB taxonomy): Bacteria > Pseudomonadota > Alphaproteobacteria > Acetobacterales > Acetobacteraceae > JAMXLO01. The sequence continues at coordinate 6,611 of JBGPND010000202.1, forward strand.
TCCAGGGCCAGTTCGAGAAGCGCTCGGCCGACATGGTGGAATTCCCGTTCGGCGCCGCTCCCGAGTCGCCGGCACCGACCGCGGCGGACCTGCAACGCTGGTACGACAACCACCCGGACCTCTACGCGACTCCGGAATTCCGCAGGATCAAGGCGATCGTGCTATCGCCGCAGACATTGGCGAAGGACATTCCGATCACCGACGACGACCTGCGTGCCGCCTACGACCAGCACAAGGCGCAGTACGTCAAGCCGGAGAAGCGCTCCGCCGAAGTGGTCTCGGCGCCGGACGAAACCAAGGCTGCCGCGCTGGCGGCGCAATGGCGCGGCGGTGCCGACTGGCCTGCGATGCAGAAGGCCGCGCAGGACGCGGGCGGTTCGGCGGTCACGCTCGACGATGCCACTGAACGGGAATTTCCCGACGCGGACCTGGCCCGCAGCGTGTTTGCCGCCACGCCAATTGCCATATCCGATCCTGCGAAAGGGGGGCTGGGCTGGTTTGTCGTCAGGGTCACCAGGGTCACGCCGGGCAGCGAGCGCAGCTTCGATGAGGTGAAGGAGGAGCTGCGCAACCAGGTGCTCACCAGCAAGGCCGCCGACCTGATGTACGATCGCGCCAACAAGGTGGACAACGTGCTCGGCAGCGGGGCAGGGCTCGACGAAATACCGAGTGATCTCGGGCTGGCCGGCGTCGCCGGCACGCTGGATGCCGAGGGGAACACCAAGGATGGAACGCCGGCGCCGATCCCCGGGCCAGCTGAACTCAGGAGTGCGCTGATCAAGGCGGCGTTCGAGGTGGCGTTCGAGGTGCAGAAGGGCGACCCGTTGCGGCTCGTCGAGGTGTCGATGCCGTCGACCGGCGGTTCGGCTTACTATGCTATCAGCGTAGAAGATGTCATGCCCCCGGCGGAAAAACCGTTCGATGAGGTCAAGGAGCAGGTTGCCACCGACTGGGCACGCGATGCGCAGCGCCATGCACAGGAGCAGGCAGCCGCCAAGCTGCTCGCAGCCGTGAAGGGCGGCCAGTCGCTGGCCGATGCCGCCACGGTCGCCGGCGTGACGGTGCGCCGGACACCCCTGATCACGCGCGGCGCCGGGGCCGAGGGGATGCCACCGCAGCTCGGGCAGGCCCTGTTCGGCCTCAAGCCAGGCGAACCCACGATGGTGGAAGCCGGCGACGAGTTCATCGTCGCCGTGCCGGCCGAAATCGTCGATACCGATGCGAAGGCGGATCCGGCCGGCTACGGTCAGGTACGCGAGGCGGTGGCGCGCTCGATCAGCACCGACCTGACCAACGTGTTCGCCGACGCGTTGCGCGTGCGAGCGCAGCCGCGGATCAATCAACCTGTTCTCGACAACGTCACCGGTCAGTAACCCATGAATGTCTCGGTCACCCCTGGCTTTGCCAGCTTCCGGTCAGCCTATGATTCGGGGCACGGGACGCTGGTGTGGCGCCACGGCGTGGCGGATCTCGAGACGCCGGTGGCGGCGTTCCTCAAGCTGGCGCATGGCAGGCCGAACTCCTTCCTGCTCGAGAGCGTGGAAGGCGGAGCGGCGCGCGGGCGCTATTCGATCATCGGCATGGAGCCCGACCTGATCTGGCGCTGCCGCGACGGCCGCGCCGAGGTCAACCGCCATGCCCGCTCGGCGCCGCACGCCTTCACCGCGGATGATCGGCCGGCGCTCGACAGCCTGCGCGCGCTGATCGGCGAGACGCGGCTCGATGTGCCGGCGCATCTGCCGCCGATGGCGGGCGGGCTGGTCGGCTATCTCGGCTACGACATGGTGCGGCTGATGGAGGTGCTGCCGGCAAAGAACCGTGACGTGCTTGGCGTGCCCGACGCGCTGCTGCTCCGCCCCACCCTGTTTGCGATCTTCGACAATGTGAACGATGAGCTGACCCTGGCCGCGCCGGTCTATCCGGGCGAGGAGGTGTCGGCCGAGGCCGCATGGCAGGCGGCGCAGGCGCGGCTGGATGAAGCCGGCGCGGCGTTGGATCGGCCGCTGCCGCATCCGGCACCGCCGGTCGCCTTGCCCGAGCTGCCGGCGCCGGGGTCGAACTTCACCAAGGAAGAGTTTTTGGCGGCGGTGGTGAAGGCCAAGGAATACATCGTCGCCGGCGACGCCTTTCAGATTGTGCCGAGCCAGCGGTTCTCCGTTCCGTTCGCGCTGCCGCCATTCGCGCTGTATCGCGCGCTGCGGCGGATCAACCCGGCGCCCTTCCTGTTCTTCCTCGACTTCGGCGGTTTCGCGGTGGTGGGCTCCAGCCCGGAAATCCTGGTGCGCCTGCGCGACGGAATCGTGACCATCCGCCCGCTCGCCGGCACGCGCAGGCGCGGCACGACGCATGAGGAGGATCAGGCGCTCGAGGCGGAGCTTCTGTCCGATCCGAAGGAGCGCGCCGAGCATCTGATGCTGCTCGATCTCGGCCGCAACGATGTGGGACGCGTGGCGGAACTGGGGTCGGTCAAGGTGACCGAGAGCTTCGTGGTCGAGCGCTTCAGCCACGTCATGCATATCTCGTCGAACGTCGAGGGGAAGCTGCGCGAGGGGCTGGACGCGCTGGACGCGCTGGTCGCAGGCTTCCCGGCCGGCACGTTGTCCGGTGCGCCGAAGGTGCGCGCGATGGAGATCATCGAGGAGCTTGAGCCATCGCGCCGCGGCATCTACGCCGGCTGCATCGGCTATTTCGCCGCCAACGGCACGATGGACACCTGCATCGGCCTGCGCACCGCCTTGGTGAAGGACGGCACGATGTATGTCCAGGCCGGCGGCGGCGTGGTGGCGGACTCCGACCCGGAGTTCGAATACGAGGAGACGCGGCAGAAGGCACGTGCCTTGCTGCGCGCTGCGGAGGAGGCGGTGCGGTTCGCGGCGGGGAAGA
>JBGPND010000203.1:0-9432 GCA_041487355.1 Acetobacteraceae bacterium
ATGGCGATCGGGGCCCGCCGGCTGCACGTGCTGCTGCAGTTCCTGGCCGAGGCGGTGCTGATCAGCGTGAGCGGCGGCATCGCCGGCATCGCCATCGGTGTGGCTCTGTCCCAGGGCATTTCGCTCGTCGCCGGCTGGCCGGCGCCGATCTCACCGACCGCGATCGCCGGCGGCTTCCTGTTCTCGGCCGCGGTCGGAATCTTTTTCGGCTATTATCCGGCACGCAAGGCGGCCCGGCTCGATCCGATCGAGGCGCTGCGGTACGAGTGACGCGGTCACGCGGAAACGATGACTCGTTGTTGTCATGCCCACGGATGACATCCTGGGCCCCCGCTTGCGCGGGGGTGACGAAAAAAGGTGGACGGACTCTACGGATTGTCATCCCCGCGCAAGCGGGGACCCAGGGGGTCACCGTCGTCGCGCATGCGTGAGTCCCTCGCCCAAGCCAGGGCTTGCGGCATGCTTATGCCATATCTCCTTTTGCAGGGCTCACGCTGCGAGCCATTGGATCGGCTCGCCGGCGACGAAAACGGTGATGTTCTGTGTCAGCGCCTGGGCCACGAAGGCGCGGGTCACATCGCGAAGCTGCGCCTCGTCCACATAGGCGACCGTGACGTGGTTGCTCTGGTGACCGGCCATCAGGTCGTCGCGGCCGACGCCATCCAGCACGACGTTCATCAGCGGCCATTCATAGGTGGTGGCGTGCCGGCGCCGCTCGAATTCCTCCGGCGGCAACTGCACCGCGTGGCCGGTACCGACATGCATGAACACCTGCGTGCCGATGTAGTGGGCGCGCGCCCAGATGAAGCGGCCGGCCTTGCACTGGCCGGTGATCGTGGCGCCTCCGCGCGGGAAATACATCGGCGGCTGCCGGTAGCCGACCGCGCCGGCGATGCCGCCTTTCAGGTGGGCGAACGGCACGGCACCGGAGATTTCCAGGTCCCAGTAGAACGCGCCTTCGAACTCACTGCCCCAGCGCACGTCGTGCAGCGTCGTCTCGGCCGGCAGGCCGAGCGAATCGAGCAGCCGCCACAGCATCGTCTGCGGAATCGCGCTGCCCATATCGACTTCGTTGATGCAGGGGATCGGCTTGCCCGGGCGGATGATGCTTCCGTCGGCATCTGGGATGGGGAAGCGCTCCGACGAACCGATCGCCCCTTCGGCGAAGTCCGACGCGGCGCAGGACCGCGCGAGGCCCTGCTGGTACTGCACGCCGACAGCGGACAGGCCGAAGCGCTGGGTGAAGCGTGCGAGCGCGATCAGCATCGCGCACTGCTCGAGCACCTGCTCGCGCACCAGCTCGGTGGCCGGGTCGCGGCCGAACATGAACCGCATGCCGCGCGCCTCGTACCAGGCCAGGCAGGCTTCGCGCAGCGACTGCGGCACCTCCGCCATCTCCGCCAGCAGTGCCGATTGCGACAGCGACTCCAGCGGCAGGCCGATCTCGCACAGCGCCTGCTGCGGGAACACGCCGTTGATCATGCCCATGCACAGCGTGTCGAACAGGCCCATGATGTCCTTGTGGCGCAGCACATATTCTCCGACGTCGCGGCCGATCGCGCCGGCCGGCGAGGCGACTACCGCATGGTCGCGCGGGATCGGATGCAGGTAGCTGGTGTCGTGCTCGATGCGCCCGGTCTCCAGCCAGGCGCTCAGCCCGCGCAGGAATAACGCATCGTCGAAATTCTCCGACCATAGGCGCGAGCAGGAACGTCCAAGGCTGGTGAGCGTGCCGGCCATGCACAGCATGCCGACGAGTCCAGGCCAGGTGCCGTCGAAGTTCGCCAGTAGCAGAATCGGGCCGCGGTGCCGTAACAGGCTGGCGGCGAGGTGGTGGGAATACTGCCAGGCGGTCAGCAGCACGATCACCGGCGCCTGCGGATCGATCGTGGCGAACAGGTCGCTGCCCTCGCGCTGGCTGCTGATGAAGCCGTGGCCGCGGTCGGCCTTCACCGGATGCGCGCGCCGCAGCGTGACGCCGAAACGTTCCGTTAGTGTCTGGTGCAGTTTGGCTTCGAATTTCTCCTGCACCGGCCAGCACTGCACGTTGGCGGATTCGCGCAGGTCGGCGTTGGTGACCAGCAGCACTTCGTGGCTGCCGGCGCGCAGCAACGGCTGCTCTAGCGGGAGGTTCAGATGCAACATGGAGAGTGCCTTTCTGCCTGTCCGTCACGCGTGAGGACGTGGTGGACCAACCGCCAAGCGGCGTGACTCGTCGGCGGCAACAACGTCACCGTCGTCATGCCGGCGAAGGCCGGCATCCACGACTTCCTTGAGTGCCGCGAACACAAGACGTGGATGGCCGGCCTCCGCCGACCATGACGGAAGTGGAACTCGCCTCGCCGAAGGGTCATCCCGTGGAGCAGTTGCGATTATTCCATCATCTGCCGGTAGCGGCACCAGTCGTCGTACAGCGCGAGATAGACCGCGTATTTCGCGTCGTGGAACGCGCGCTGCGCCGGATCAGCGCGCACCACGCTGCCGGGGCGCACCATCGCCGCGGCGGCGCGCTGCAGGTCCGGAAATGCACCCGATGCGGTGGCGGCGAGCACCGCGGCTCCGAGCGCGACCGCCTCGTCTTCGCTCGCCAAATGCAGGTCGCAGCCGGTGGCGTCGGCATGCTCGCGCAGCAGCAACGGGTTCCGCGCACCGCCGCCGCACAGCACCACGCGCTGGATGCGATGTCCGGCGGCGTTGAGCGACCCGATGATGTGCCTTGTGCCGTAGGCCAGCGCCTGCACCGTCGCGAGATAACGGCGTGCCAGCGCGTCCGGGCCGTGTTCCAGCGAAAGCCCAGCCATGATGCCGCGCGAGGCGGGATCGGCGCGCGGCGAACGGTTGCCGTGATGGTCGGCCAGCACATGCAACTGCCGCGTCGGCTGGGGCTCGCGCGCTTGCAATGCCGCCACCCACTCGTTCGCCACGGCATAGATGCTGCGACCGGTTGCGTGAGCCGCTGACTCGAGCGCCGGCCAGGCATCGTTCTGGCGCAGCGTCCAGTCGATGAGCGAGCCGGCGGCGCTCTGGCCGCCCTCGTTCAGCCACCAGCCGGGCAGCATGGCGCCGAAATACGGTCCCCATACGCCCGGAACCATCACCGGCGCCTGGCTGTTCACCAGATGGCAGCAGGAGGTGCCGCTGATAATGGCGAGCCCACCCTCGGGCTCTGCCCCGAGCAAGGCGAGACCGCCCGCATGCGCGTCGATGATGCCGGTCGCCACGGCGGTTCCCGGCAGCAATCCCAGTTCCACCGCGCTGCGATCCGACAAAACGCCAGCGGCCGAACCAAGCTGACGTATGTCGGCGGGGATCTTGGCCAGCACGTCGGAAAGCCCGATTGCCGCCAGCAGGCTGTTGCTGAAGCGGCGCTCGTGCGCCAGGTAGTTCCACTTGCAGGTCAGCGTGCACACGCTGGCAACATCGGCGCCGCTCGCGCGCCACACCAGGTAGTCGGCGAGATCGAAATAGCGCCAAGCGGCGGCGTAACGGTCGGGAAAACGCCGCCGCAGCCACAGCAGCTTCGGCAGCTCCATCTCGACGCTGACTTCGCCGCCGACATAGGCGAGGGCTGGATCGTCGGTGGCGTTGATCTCGGCGGCTTCCGCGACGGCGCGGTGGTCCATCCACATGACGATGTCGCGCGCGGGATCGCCGTCCTCGGCGACCGAGACGGGCTGACCGCCGACACCGACCGCGACCAGCGAGCAGGTCGCGTCGAAGCCGATGCCGTGGATAGCGTCTCGCGGCAGACCGCATTCGGCGACGGCTTGGCGCACCGCGCTGCAGGTCTGCTGCCAGATGTCGGCCGAGGACTGCTCGTAGAAATCGCCGCGCGGATTGAATTGCTGGATCGGGTGGACGACGTCGGAGCGCCGATTGCCGGCATGGTCGAACACCGCGGCGCGCACGCTGCCGGAGCCAACATCGACGCCGACCGATGCCGAGTTCTCTGCCTGCGGCTCAGCCACCTTTCACGCCTCCCGCGGTCAGCCCGGCCACGATCTGGTTTTGAATCAGCAGGGTCAGCAGCAGTACCGGCGCGGTGACCACCAGGGCCGCAGCCGCCAGAGGGCCCCAGGAGATCTGCTCGAAGGTCAGCACGTTGTACACCGCGACCGGCAGCGTGCGGGTGCTGCGCCCGGCGAGAACGACGCCGAAGATGAAGTTGTTCCAACTGAAGATGAACGATAGGATCATGCCGACGATGATGCCCGGTCGCGCCAGCGGCACCGCGACGTAGCGGAACGCCTGCCAGATGTTGCAGCCGTCAACCAGCGCCGCCTCCTCGAGTTCGACCGGCAGCGCCTCGAACGAACCGATCATAACCCACACTACGATGGGGACGGTGAGCACCAGGTGGGTGATCACCAGTGGCGTCAACGTGCCGAGCATGCCAAGCCACTGGAACACCAGGAACAGCGGGATGAGATAGGACAGGCCGGGGGTGACGCGGGCGATCAGGATCAGCACCGCGGCCTTGGTCGCCTTGGACTTGGCGATGCCGTAGCCGGCCGGCACCCCCAGCAGCAAGGCCAGTCCGGTGGCGCAGAACGAGACGATGACCGAATTGATCGTGTAGAGTAGAAAGTTGTTCTCGGCGAACACCTTCACAAAGTTGGTGAGCGTTGGCGGGTGCGGGATGAACACCGGCGGATAGGTCGTGTTGTCCAACTCGGTCTTCAGCGATAGCGACACCATCCAGAAGAAAAACAGGATGGCCGGCGAGACCAGGAACAGCACCGATAAGTAGAGCCCGGCCTGGCCCAGCCAACGGCGCAGCCGATAAGGGTTCACCGCGCGAGTGTGGGCGACCGCCCGCGTTGCCGCGGGCTTCACCGCCATATCGCCCCTTACCGGCATGGCTCCCTCAGTCCCACCGCTCCATTCTCCGCACCCGCAGCAGCGCAAGGCTGATCACCAGGATGAGGGCGAAGAACACCACGACCATCGCCGAGGCGTATCCCAGATCGTAATAGCCGAATGCCGTCTGGTACAGCAGCATGTTGATGGTTTCGCTCGACGTCCCTGGTCCGCCGTTGGTGATGACGAAGATCGTGTCGAACGTCTTTAGGGCATCGATGATCCGCATCACACTCGCCACGATGATGAACGGCCAGACCAGCGGCAAGGTGATGTAACGGAACATCTGCCAGGAATTCGCGCCGTCGATGATCGCGGCCTCGTACGGGTCGATCGGTAGGCCGGAAATGCCGCCCAGCACGATCAGCATCACCAGCGGCGTCCACTGCCAGGTTTCCACCATCACCAGCGTCGGGATGACCGTGGTGGTGCTGTACACCCAGCCTGAAGGCGGCAGGCCAACGAGGCTCAGCAGGTAGTTGAGCACGCCGAGCTGCGGGTGGAACATCATCGTCCACACCAACGCAATCGCCACCGGCGTCGCCATCATCGGCATGATGAAGATGGTGCGCGCCACGCCGCGCAGCGGGAAGTTGGAGGCGAAGCATACCGCAGCCCAAATGCCGATCAGCACCGGCGCGACGACCGCGGCGGTGGTGAAGTAAAGCGTGCGCGCCACGGCCCAGAGAAAGCGCGGGTCCTGCGTCAGGTGCAGATAGTTGCGCAGCGCGACGAAATAAACGTTGCCCGAGACCTTCCAGTCGTGCACCGACATGACCAGGGTGAACAGCCAGGGGAACACGATGACGGCCGCCACCACCACGGCGGCCGGCATCGCGAATAGCCAATAGCTGCGCGCATAGTTCCGCCGGCCTTCCTCGTGGACGAATGGATGCGCCTTCAGGCCCGCCGTCGTTGCGCCCATAGCGGCGCCGGCTCCCGTCCCGCTGGCCGCCTCAAGTCTTCAGCGACTGCGCAAGAACCGGCTTGAACGCCTCGGTCGCCTTGCGGAGCTCGGCGGCCGGATCTCCGCCGGAGATCATGTTGGTAAGCGCGATGCCGAACACGTCGCGGAATTCCGTCACGGGCACGATCTCCGGCAGGCCAGGGCGCGCGATCTTCATGCTGGCCAGCAGCGTGTCGAGCCACTCCCGCCCGAACGGGCTCGCCTTCAGCAGGGTGGGATCGTTGTAGGTGGAAAGGCGCGGCGACGCCCCGCCGCCCATGTTCACCATGTTCAGCAGCATCTGCTTGCTGGTTGCCCACTGGCAATAGAGATACGCTGCTTCCTTCGCCTTGCTCCTGACCGGGATGCCGAGCGCATCGGTGAACACCGAGCAGTGATGCGCTTTGGGGCCGGCGGGCATCAGGCCGAACCCGACCCGATCGACGATCTTCGACACTTTTGGATCGAGCAGCGGCGGGGTGAAGCCGACGCCGTCCATCCACATGCCGATCTTGCCCTGCATGAAGCTGGTCTGGCACTCGTTCCAGTTGAAGCCCACCACGCCGGGCGGGGCGCATTCGCGCAGGATGGTCTTGTAGATCTCGCCGGCCCAGATCGCCTCCGGTGTGTCGGTCAGCAAGGTCGTGCCGTCCGGTGTCACGGTCTCCTGACCCTGGCCGAGGAGGAAGTTGGTCCAGACGGGCACATTGGCGTTCTTCACGCCGCGGGCGACGAAGCCGTAGACGCCGTTCGCCGGGTCGTTGATCTTGCGCGCGGCCGCCAGCATCTCATCGAAGGTCTGCGGGAAGCGCAGTCCCTTCTGCTGGAAGATCTGCCGGTTGTAGTAGACGAGCCAGATGTCCGTCTCCAGCGGCAGGCTATCGATGCGGCCGTCCGGCTGCGTGGCGGCGCGCAGCGCGCCGGGGCTCATGTCAGCCCAATCGTAGTCCGGCGCGGTGAGCTTCCGATTGGCGAGATACGGGCGCATGTCCTCGAGCCAGCGGCCGACACCGACGACGCGCTTGGAGACATGCAGGGAAAAGTGCGTGACGTCGAAGCTAGGATTGCCGGACGCCAGCTCCATCACCATCTTCGGGCGTTGCTGCTGCTCTGGCATCTGTTCCGATTCGACGCGAATGCCCGTCAGCTCCTCGAACTCCTTCTCGTGCTGCTGCAGGTTGTCGGCGCGCGGGTTCTTGGTCAGGCTGAGGACCAGCTTCTGGCCCTTGAACTGCTTCCAGTCGAAGGCGGGTTGCGCGCCAGCGCGTTCGACGATGGCGGGCATGGCGAGCACGGCGGCGGTGCTGGTCAACAGCGTGCGGCGTCCGATCATGGCGCGTTCTCCTTGCCGATTTCTGCTGCGCCGCAGCGTGCGGCATGCAACGAACCCGGGTTGCGGTTGGCATGCTGCGCGGAGCCACCCGCGTCGGCATTGATTTGGATCAAGGGCGCGGCCAGACGGGCGCTATCCGGGCGGCGGTGTTCGCTCCAAGCGGGTCAATATGGGGTACCTACTGTCAATGGGCGGTGAAGAGTCACCGTCCGGTGGCAGTCCATTGCGAGGATCGTGCTGCTGTCCGTGATTCGCGCGCTGGCGGTCACATCATGCGATACGAGAATGGGAAGTGCCGATCTCGAGAGCGCTCTCGGCTGCGCAGTTGTCAACGCTGCTGGAAGGCCGCGAGTACTTGGAGACCTTCGACTTCACCGCCATCCCAACGCTTAACAAGCCACTGGTCCTCGAACTGACCCGCTGTGAATACGTCGTGGCGCGGGAGAACATCATCGCCCTCGGCAACAGCGGCACTGGCAAAACGCACATTGCCGTCGCTCTCGGTCTGGCCGCCTGCCAGCGTGGCTTCCCGGTGGGCTTCACGACCGCCGCCGGGCTCGTCCATCAGCTCACGGAAGCCAAGGATGAGCGCAGGCTGCTGCGGCTCCAGGCCCAGCTGACCGCCGTCAAGCTGTTGTTCGTCGATGAACTCGGTTACGTGCCGCTCTCCAGGACTGGCGCCGAACTCCTGTTCGAGACACTCAGCCAGCGACATGAACGCGGTGCGACCATCGTCACCGCGAACCTGCCGTTCGAGGAATGGACCAGCATCTTCGCCTCCGAGCGACTTACCGGCGCGCCGCTCGACCGGCTGCAGGCGAAGCTCCTGGCGGTGAAGGAGGCGATGCGGCGGCGGATGCACCAGCCAACCCCCCAGCAAGGGGGGTGGCTGCGGCAGGTGGTCACCGGGTATCTTGCCTATCATGCGGTGCCAGTCAACATCCGGGCGCTCCAGATCTTCCGCGACTGCGTTGTCGATCGCTGGCGGCGATCGCTGCGGCGACGCGGCCAGCGGGACAAAACGACGTGGGAGCGGATCAAGCGGTTGGCGGACGACTACCTGCCACGGCCGCGCATCCTTCATCCTTGGCCAGAGCAACGCTTCGCCGTCAAACACCCAAGGTGGGAGCCGTATGCGGGAATGCCGCCCGTACGGTTCTGTGCGGGGGGCGCGCAGTAATGCGCGTCCCTACCGCGATTCTCTCGAAAGCCGGCCAGACGGAGCTGGTGCGCGTGCGCGGCGCCTATTCGGCTCGCCAGGATGTCGCGGCCGCTCCGGGAAATCCGCCGCTGTCGACATTGCATCTCTGGCATCCCGGCCAGGCGGTGGTGCTGCGTGAGCATGACCGGTTGGTCGATGATATGATTGCGATCTTCGGCTGCCACTGAGCATGAAAGGATCTGCGATGCTCCCCTGTCCGGTGCTCGACAACGACGAGGTCGCCGCACTCGCCGACATGCGCGAGCTGATCGATGTCGTGGAAACCTGTTTCATGGCGAAGGCGGAACGCAGGTTGGTCGCGCCGGCCCGCCATGTGGTGGACTTCGGCGGCCCGCAACTGGTGTTCACCATCGGCGGCGTCACCGAAGCAAATGGCGGCGGTGTTGCAGGCTTTCGTGTCTACGAGACGACACCTGGCATCGGTGCGGCGCACAGCCAGCTCACCGCGGTGTGGGATACGGCGACGCACCAACTTGTCGGATTGATCTTCGGCGAGCGGCTTGGCGCGCTGCGCACCGGTGCGATCGGCGGCGTCGCGCTGCGCTACATGGCACCGACGGCGGCGAAGACATTGGGTGTCATCGGCACCGGTCGGCAGGCGGAGACGCAGGTGATGGCGGCAGTTGCCGTGCTTCCATCGCTCGCCAATGTCCGCGTGTTCGGCCGCAATGCCGCGAACCGCGCAGCGTTCGCCACGCGCCTGGCAGCACGGTTCGGCATCGACATGCAGGCGGCGGAAAGCGCGCGCCAGGCGGTGGAAGGGGCGGAGATCGTCATCTGTGCGACATCCAGCGAGCAGCCGGTGATCGACACAGCGTGGCTTGCGCCAGGTGTGCATCTCAGCACGCTCGGCGCGAAGTCGTCCGACAAGCACGAAGTGGCGCGCGACATCGGCAATCTGGCAACCTGGACGACGACCGATTCACCTGATCAGGCGCGATCCTATAGGCCGGGCTTCTTCCTGGACGGCACGCCGGCCGGAGCCGCGATGCGTGACCTCGCCGATGTCGTGCATGACGGAGCGCCGATCCGGCAGTCTTCGAATGACGTGACCCTGTTCTGCTCTGTTGG
>JBGPND010000204.1:0-9408 GCA_041487355.1 Acetobacteraceae bacterium
ACCGCGTCGATCTCGTCGATGAAGATGATGCAGGGCGCGTTCTTCTTGCCCTGCTCGAACATGTCGCGCACGCGCGAGGCGCCGACGCCGACGAACATCTCGACGAAGTCGGAGCCGGAGATGGTGAAGAACGGCACGTTCGCCTCGCCGGCGATGGCGCGCGCCAGCAGCGTCTTGCCGGTGCCGGGCGGCCCGACCAGCAGCACACCCTTGGGGATCTTGCCGCCCAGGCGCTGGAATTTCTGCGGGTCCTTGAGGAACTCGACGATTTCCTGCAGCTCGGCCTTGGCCTCATCGATGCCGGCAACGTCATCGAACGTCACGCGGCCCTGCTTTTCCGTCAGCAGACGGGCGCGCGACTTGCCGAAGCCCATGGCGCGTCCACCGCCCGCCTGCATCTGGCGCATGAAGAACACCCAGACGCCGATCAGCAGCAGCATCGGGAACCACGAGAGCAGGTAGTGCAGCAGCGGATTGACGTCGGAATCCTCGGGCTTGGCGATCACCCGCACGCCCTTGTCGGTCAGGCGCTGCACCAGGGTAGAGTCCTCTGGCGTGTAGGTCTGGAAGGTGCGCCCATCGGTGAGCTGACCGGAGACGGTGCGGCCCTGCATCACCACGTCACGCACCCGCCCGCCGTTCACCTCGTTGATGAAGTCGGAATAGGCGACCTGCGTCGCGGTCGTGTGGGTGGCCCCCGGCTGGAACAGGTTGAACAGCACCACCAACAGCAGGGCGATGATCACCCACAGCGCCAGATTGCGGCCGAAATTGCTCATCTCACTTCGCTCACGTCCACGAGGTGCAACCCAAAGCCTGTCCCGGACACCGATCCGGGGCCGGTTGCGACCATCACCGAAATTGCCCGCCGGGTGCCAGGAAACGGTGAACCGGCAGCGTTAGACATCATCAACATAGGGTGTCGCCGCCCGTCATGCATCCCCAAACGCGTCCGGTCCCAGGAATGGTGCGGCTGCGGCCGGACGCGGCGGGCTGAACACCAATGGAATACACGCGCATGCCTGTGCATCAGGATAGAGCAGATGCGGAACGGCGAGAAGCACTCCACGGAGCCTGACGGCTGGCAGCGTCTGGAGCACGGCAGCCGGCAAGGGCGAGGTGCGGCGCAGGCGGGCCGCGTCGGCGCCCAGTGCGCCAAGCGTTGCCCCTGACGGGACGGCGGCCTCGGTTCCCAGCCGGAAGCGTCCATCCCAGACCGCACCGGGGAACGCCGGAACCGGTGGCGCCATCGCCGCCGCCTCCCGCACCACCAGAAAGCCTGGTCCCAGACGCCCCGCCGGCAGCAGCCGGACGCCGGCCAGCGTCGCCGGCCTGGGCGCCGCGGCGAGGGACGCAACGGAACTGGTGGGCGGCGGGTACCGCGCCCCGGCGATCGCCTGCAGCAAGGCCGCCAGCGCTCGCGGATCGATGCCCGGGTCACGCCCGATGCCCGGGTCACGCCCGGGCATCCCATCGGACAGCAGACAGTAGCCTTCCGGCCGCAGCGACGTCCGGTCGGCCAGGCAGGCAGCGGCCTGCCTGTCGGCATCGGCCCGGCGCCGGGCCGACGCGGCAGCCGCCGCGACGAGGGCGGCGGTTGCCGAACCCAGGCCGGCACGATCGCGGCGCGCCAGCCGCAGACGTGGCCGGAGGGCGGTTGCGTCGACATTCGACGGATCCTCGACCCATTCCACGCCGGCAGCGACCAGGGTGGCACGGAGACGCTCCGGCGGCATGGCGAGCAGCGGGCGAAGAATTCGCACCGACGCCGTCTCGACCAGCGGCGCGATCCCGGCCAGTCCGGCAGGCCCGCTGCCACCGAGCGAGCGAATGAGGACCGTCTCGGCCTGGTCGAGCGCATGATGACCGAGCAGCAGATGCAGGATGCCCTCGGCGGCGCAGGCCTCGGTCAGCACGCGGAACCGGGCTTCCCGCGCGCGTTCCGCCAGTGCCGGACCCCGCACGAGGCCACCAATCGTCAGCACGCGTGCCGCGATGCCGCGTCCCGTAAGCCGCGCCGCCGTCACCGCTGCTTCCGATGCCGACTCCGCACGCAGGCCATGGTCGACAATCAGCGCCAGCAGTGAACCGCCCCGCGCGCGCGCCCATGCGTCGGCCAGCAGCGTCAGCGCCATGCTGTCCGGGCCGCCGGACACCCCCGCCGCCAAAAGCGGCACCGCCTCGAACGGCCCGAGCGGGGCCATGGCCGCGGCAAACTCTGAGGCAGTGATCAGTGATCGCTACCTGCACCCGGCGCGCTGCGTCGACGCGACGATCGCTTCGCGCAGGTCGGGGCGGGGAGTTGGATATTCGGCGCGCAGCTTCACCAGGGTGTCGCAGGCGGCCTTCTTCTCGTTGATGGCAATGAGCGAATTGGCCAGGCCGAGCATGGCATCCTGAGCATGCGCACCCTTCCGGGCGCGGTTGTAGGTATCGTCATAGGCAATGGCCGCCTGCGAATACTGCCGTTGGCCCATCAGGGCCTGGGCGAGCAGGAATTGCGCATCATACGCCCGGGGCGACGTGCGGCTGCCGGTCAGCACCTCGCGCGCCGCCTGCTCGGCCGCCTGGTAGTCGCGCCTTGCCAGGGCGGCGTTGCCCTCCTGCATGGCCACCTCGGGGGTGCGGCGCACCGGGGCCGCCGGTTGCGGCGGCGGTCCGGCCGGCGGGCCACCGAGAGACGTCGGCGGCGGCGTCAGCGCCAGACTGCCCGGTGGCGGCGACAGGGACGGCTGAGCAGGGGCAGGCGCGCCGCCTTGCGGCTGGCCACCTGACTGCGGGTTCTGCGCCTGGAACGCCATGTCGTCGATGCGCTTGGCGAGATCAGCCCCCAGGCGTTGTACCTGGTTCGACGTCTCGTCGATCCGCCCGCGCAGTTGGCGCACCTGCTCCTCGAGCGCATCCACCCGCGCGAGGAGCTGAGCGACCAGGTCATTGCCGGCCGACGCCGGCGGATAGGCGCCACGGCCCAGATAGGTCGGGCTGCCACCCCTCGCCGACTGGTCCTGCAGCGTCTGAACCTCGCGCCGCAGTTCGAGAATCTGGTTCTGCAGCGCGATCGCTTCCCGGCTGTCGAGCTGCGCCCAGGCCGGCTGGCGGAGCGACGCCAGGGCCAGGAGCAGGATGCAGGCCGCGATCGGGTGCCGTACCGGCAGGAAGCTCATGCTGTCTCTCCTCGCGCCGCGACGGCGCGGCGGGACTCCGGAAGCGGCTTATGATGCCAGACGCAGGCGGTCATGTGGCAAATGCCGCATGAAACGGAACCGGCGGCCAGGGGCCGCCGGTTCCAGTAAAGCGCCGCCATGACGGCGATCAGGCCGCCCGGATTGGTCAGCGGGCCGACGTGATCGTGTTGCGGTTCTGCGCCCAGGCCTGCTCGTTGTCGCCCAGTGCGGTCGGGCGATCCTTGCCGTAGCTGATGGTGCTCATCCGCGAGCCCGCCACGCCCCGCGCGACCAGATAGTCGCGGCTGGAGTTGGCGCGGCGCTGGCCGAGGGCGAGGTTGTATTCCTCGGTGCCCCTATCGTCGCAGTTGCCGGCCACCTGCACGTTGACCTGTGGGTACTTGGCCAGCCACGCCGACTGCCGGTCGAGCGTGGCGCGTGCGTCGGGCTTCAGCGTCGAGCGGTCCAAATCGAAGAAGACGCGATCACCGACATTGGCGACCAGGTCCTCCTGGCTGCCCGGGGCGGGACCCGAGGTTGCAGCCGCGGCGCCGGAGCCGGTCGACGCACCAGTGTTCTTGTCCGCGCACGCCGCCAACAGGGCGACGACGGCCAATGCGCCGAGAATCTTGCTGTTCATTTCAGTTCGTCCCTGATTGAGGGTGATAACAGGAGGGAGGGAGGCAAGCCAAGCCAGCCAGCATAACGGTAATCCGTTCCGCCGGTGAATGCGATTAGCCGGTTGCATCGAATCCGGTCAAGTTCGCGAGAACTGGACGCGTCGGCATGGCAACCATGCATATCGGGCGGAGCGCTTTGACAAATCCGCATGCGAACGCGGCCTCACGCCGCCAGGGGCGACCACGCAGGGTCCGAGGCGTCGGTCGGCGTGTCCACCACCCGCTCGTTGAAGCCGGTGATGTCGATCGACACCAGGCGGGAGGAAAAGCCCGAGCCGCGATTGTCGCGCGCGGCGGTCTGGCGCCAGAACATCAGGACGCGGCCATTCGGCGCAAAGGTGGGACCTTCCACCGAGAAGCTCTCCGACAGGATGCGTTCGCCCGACCCGTCCGGATGCATGACACCGATCGAGAAGTTGCCCGACTCGCCGCCGAAGCGGGTGTAGGCGATCAGGTCGCCGCGCGGCGACCACACCGGCGTGGCGTAGCGGCCGGAGCCGAAGCTGATACGCTTCACCCCGCCGCCGCCCGCGCTCATCACGTAGAGTTGTTGGTCGCCGCCACGGTCCGAGTTGAATACGATCTGGCTGCCGTCGGGGCTGTAGCACGGGCTCACGTCGATCGCGCCGGAATCGGTCAGCCGGCGTGACGCCCGGCTGGCAAGATCGACGGTGACGATGTCCGACCCGCCACCCCGCGTCACCGACATGATCACGTGTCCGCCATCCGGTGAGAAGCGCGGCGCGAAGGTCATGCCCTCGAAATCGCCAAGCACCCTTTGCTGGCCCGTACCGAGGCTGAACAGATAGACCCGCGGGCGGTTGTTGGCGTAGCTCATGAAGGCGATCTCGTCGCGCGTCGGATGGAAGCGCGGCGTCAGCACCAGCCAGGAGCCATCGGTCAGAAAGCGGTTGTTCTCGCTGTCCTGGTCCATGATGGCGAGACGCTTGGTGCGCCGGTCGCGCGGGCCGGTTGCGGCGATATAG
Source organism: Acetobacteraceae bacterium (assembly GCA_041487355.1). Classification (GTDB taxonomy): domain Bacteria; phylum Pseudomonadota; class Alphaproteobacteria; order Acetobacterales; family Acetobacteraceae; genus JAMXLO01. Next base: position 4,831 of record JBGPND010000204.1, read on the forward strand.
ACGATGCGGGTGTCGAAGTAGCCTTTCTCGCCGAGCAGCCGCTCGTAGATCACGTCGGCGATGATGTGGGCGATGCGCCGCCAGTTGGACTGGCTGGTGGTGTAGGCGGTGCCCTGGATCTGCGCCTGCGGCAGCACGTCCCATAGCCGGAACTCGATGCGGATCTGGCCGCCGCCCTGCATTTCCGACCGGCCGGTGACCAGCGCCTGAGCGCCGATCGCGCGCCAGTTCTGGAAGTTGGGCGTGTCGCCCTGGGCGCCACCCGCCTGGATGAACGCGGCGGGAGCGATCGGGCGGAACAGGCCCGAGCGGGCGAGGTCGTTGGTTATGACGGTCGCGATGTCCTGGCCAAGCTGGGCGGAGTTGCCGTCGGCGCCGCCAAGCGCCGGTATCGCGATCGGGATCGGATCGGTGCGCGCGCGGTTGACGTCGATCACCGCACTCTGGCCGCCGCCCGAGCCACCCGCCGCCGGCGGAGGCGCCAATGCCTGGGCACGCACTGCTGCCGGGGCCGCGAGCAGTGCGGCGGAACCGGCGGCGCCTGCCAGAAGCGAGCGGCGGCTGAGCGGGAGCATCGGCAATCCTGTCATGTCGGAGTCTTCCCTCAAGTGAGTTCGCTCACGGTCGGAATCGGAAGGTGAACACACGCGTCTGCCCCAGCATCGGCTGCGGCAGCGGCAGGTTGGCACAATTCGGGTCGAGCACGGCACGGATGGCGCGCTCGGAGAATACGCGCAGTCGCGGATTTCCGTTCACACGCCCCTCATCATCCGGCGCGACGCCGGCACGCCGGACGATGCCACCGTTATCGGTGGTGACGGTGAGCAGTACCTCCATCTTGTCGAGGTCGAGCATGCCCGGATCGGTGCTCCAGCAGCGACGGACGAAGTCGCCGATTGCGCCACGCTGCGCGGCGGTGAGAGCGGACGTGTCGTCGCTTTGCGGATTGCCGCCGCCGTTCGGCGCGCCGCCGGACTGCGGATTGTAGCGCGCCTTCGGCGGCTGGGTCTGCCTCTGCAGGCTGCGCAGCTTCTCCAGCGTGTTCTCTAGCGCGGGGCTCTGCGGCGCCGGGTTCTTCGTCGCGTTCGGCTGCGAGGTTGCGCTCTGCGGACCGGGCGGCGGCGGCGCGGGCGGTGGCGGCACCGGCAGCGGTGGCCTCGGCAGCGGCGGTTGCGCCTGCGGCGGGCTCGGCGGCGCGGCCGGCGGCGGTGGGGCGGTTGCCGGAGCCGGCGACGGCGTGGGCGGCGGCACCGGTGTCGGCGGGGTCGGCAAGGGTGGCGCCGTCGCCTGTGGCGGCGGCGGGGGGGGTGGCGGCGGGGGAGGCGGCGGCGGCGGTGCCTCGATCGGCTGCGGCTTTGGCGGTTGCGGCGTCGGTGGGGCGGGCGTGGCCTCGGGTGCGGTTGCCGGCGCCGGCACGGCAGCCGGTGCCGGAGCCTGCACCGAGGACGCAGCGGTGCCGTCGAACACCATCGCAACCGTGGTTTCCTGCGGCTCCTCTTGCGGTCTGACGAAGGGGAGGCCGACCAGCAGCAGGACCAGGATCGCCAGATGGACTGAGGCCGAAATGATCGCGCCACGGCGCAGGGCGGGACTCATGCCCGGGGTTCGGCTTCCCAGGTGATCAACCCCACGAAGGACGCGCTGCAGCACGCGTCGCCCTCAGCCGGCCTTCGGGCGGCCGGTGCTGGCGGGGGCTGGCTTGGCGGGCTGGGATGAGGCTGGCGTGGCGGGCTGCTCTGCCAGCAGTGCCACCTTGGTGAAGCCGCCCTGGGTGATCGTGCCCATCACCTGCATGATCCGCCCGTACGCCAGGTCCTTGTCGCCACGCACGAAGATGCGGCGGTCCTGGTTGTTCTGCGCGATCGCCTGCAGCTTTGCCACCAACTCGGGCAGTTCCACCTGTTGGTCCTGCAGAAAGATCTTGCCGCTGGCATCAATGGAGACAGTCAGCGGCTGGCTGTCGGTGTTCAGCGGCTTGGCATCGGTCTTCGGCAGATCGACCGACACGCCGGAGGTCATCAGCGGCGCGGTGACCATGAAGATGATGAGCAGCACCAGCATCACGTCGACCAGCGGCGTGACGTTGATCTCGGACAGCGGCCGGTAGCGGCCGCGGGACTGTGTCCTGCCGTTGAACGAAACTGCCATGGCTCAGGCTCGCTCCTCGCTCTGGCGCGACAGGATGGCACTGAACTCGGCGCCGAAGCCTTCGAGGCGGGAGGCAAACCGGGCAAGATCGTTGCTGATCTTGTTGTAGGCCAGCACGGCGGGAATCGCCGCCACCAGGCCGATCGCGGTGGCGAACAATGCCTCGGCGATGCCCGGCGCGACCACGGCGAGGTTGGTGTTGTGCATGGCGGCGATCGCCGAGAAGCTGTGCATGATGCCCCATACGGTGCCGAACAGGCCGATGAACGGCGCGGTGGCGCCGACCGAGGCAAGGAAGATCATCCAGCGTTCCAGCCGGTCCATTTCGCGCTGCACTGTCACGGTGATGGCGCGGTCGACGCGCTCGCGGACCGAGCTGCGGTTGATGTCAGCACCCGCGACGCGCACCGAGCGACGCCATTCCCCCATGGCGGCGCCGAACACCGCGACCATCGGATGCGCCGGATTGGTCGCCTCACGCTCGAACAGCTCTTCCAGGCTGCCACCGGACCAGAACCGGTCCTCGAACCCGTCCGCCTCGCGGTTCACCTTGCGCAGGCTGGACCATTTCTCGAACACCACGGCCCAGACCCAGACACTCGCCGCGAGCAGGCCGAGCATGACGATTTTCACGACGATGTCGGCCTCGAGGAAGAGACCCCATAGCGAGAGGTCCGCCCCCGGCGTCGCGAGATTCAACGCATCGACTGCCCGATCCACCTGCTACCCCCTATCTTGTTCGACGCGGGCCTGTTCGGCTTGGCCCGGACTGCGATCCGGGTCGCGCGCCGCCTTGCACATTGCTGTCAGAGCCGTCCGCCAGCGCTGCGGCAGGCGTCCCGGTTTGCTTTCTCCCGGCTTCACGCAGGCGAGCCGCACCGTCAGCACCGCGCAGGACCCATCCGGCCCGCGCACGTCCTGGCGCAGCAGCACGGACGCGCCCCCCACCGCGAGCGGCTCGGTCACCACGGTCAGCGAATCGTCGAGGCGGGCAGGACGGAGATAGTCCACTTCGATGCGGCGCACCACGAACATCAAAGTAAAACGTTGCAGCAGTTCCGCATGCGGAATGCCCAGATCGCGCAAGGCCTCGGTGCGGGCCCGTTCGGCAAAGCGCAGATAAGTGGCGTGATAGGCGATCCCACCGGCATCGGTGTCCTCATAGTAGACGCGTACCGCATAGCGATGCCGTCCATCCGGCGGAGTGGAGGCCGGATTGCCATTCATTCATGTTCCGGTTGCGCGGCGCCGCGCAGCAGGTCGAGTTGATCCGGCGAGCGGGAGGGCGGCGGCAGGTCGAGATGCCGCCAGCCCGGCTCGCCGAGCATGCGGCCACGGCTGGTGCGCAGCACGAGGCCTTCCTGGATCAGGAATGGCTCGACGACGTCCTCCAACGTGTCGCGCGCCTCGGCGAGCGCCGCGGCCAGCGTCTCCACGCCGACCGGCCCGCCGGCATGGTGTTCGGCGATGCGACGGAGATAGCGGCGGTCCATGGCGTCCAGGCCAAGCCGGTCCACTTCCAGCCGATTCAGTGCCGCGTCCGCCGCCGCGCGGTCCACTTCGGCGGTACCGGCGACTGCGGCGAAGTCGCGCACGCGGCGGAGCAGCCGGCCGGCGATGCGCGGCGTGCCGCGTGAGCGGCGGGCGATTTCCACGGCGCCGTCGCGGGTCAGCGTCACGCCCAGCTTCTCGGCGCCGCGGCGGACGATGAGCTCCAGTTCGGCCGGCGTGTAGAACACCAGGCGGAGCGGGATGCCGAAGCGGTCGCGCAGCGGCGTGGCGAGCAGGCCGGCCCGCGTGGTGGCGCCAACGAGAGTGAACGCATGCAGGTCGATGCGCACCGAGCGCGCCGCCGGTCCCTCGCCGATGATCAGGTCGAGCTGGAAGTCTTCCATCGCGGGGTAAAGCACTTCCTCGATCGCTGGCTGGAGGCGGTGGATCTCGTCGATGAATAGGACATCCCTGGGTTGGAGGTTTGTCAGGATTGCGGCGAGGTCCCCTGCCCGCTGGATCACCGGGCCTGATGTGGCGCGGAACCCCACGCCGAGTTCGCGTGCCACGATCTGTGCCAGCGTGGTCTTGCCGAGGCCGGGCGGGCCGTGCAGCAGCACGTGGTCGAGTGCTTCGCCGCGGGCACGGGCGGCCTGGATGAACACGGCGAGGTTTTCCCGGCTGGCCTGCTGGCCGACGAACTCCGCCAGCGTCTGCGGCCGCAGACTGGCCTCCGCCGCGTCCTCCTCGCGCCGCGCGGGGGAGACTTCTCGAGCATTCTCCCCCTCCCCTTGAGGGAGGGGGTTGGGGGGAGGGGTCGGGGCGGGGTCGCCGGGGCCCGCCCCCCCCCCCCCCCCCCCCCCGGGGGGGGGGGGCAAAAAATTAAAAAAAATAATAAAATAATTTTTTTTTAAAAAAACACAACAACAAAAAACAAAA
>JBGPND010000205.1:0-9332 GCA_041487355.1 Acetobacteraceae bacterium
CAAGCGTGTCGTGGAACGGCTGCCAGCACGTGCGGACGCGCCGTTCCGCCTCGGCGAACGCGAGCTTGCCGCGATAGATCGCCTCGCCGGAGGCGACGACCCGGGCGATCGTGCCGAGGCCGGCGCCGACGCGCGCGCTGGTGGTGTTGACCCAGGGTGGCAGCGCGTCGGCGAACATCGCCGGATCCAGCTCCCAGGGCTCGCGATTGGCGTCGCAGTAAGCGCGCGGGAAGGTGGCCGTGAGCAGAGGCGCGCCATGCTCGGGTGCCGCGGCGAACAACTCATCGACGAAGCTGTCCTCGCTGCGGCGCAGACCCAGAGGATCCAGGCGAACGGCGGCCAGGAACTCATCCGGATAGGTCCGTCCCGAGTGCGGCGAAGCAAAGATTACCGGTATGGTCTGTTGCGCCGGTCGCAACACGACGACGGGGGCCTGGGTAGCTATCGACGAGGCGACCGGGACATCCATTGCCGTATTGAAGCCGGCATGGCGCCCGCTGTCACGAGCCAAGCTTGCCTGTCGCGGCAATGAGGCGTTAGAAGCCCGGTTCGCGGCGACGGATGGGCGCGTAGCTCAGCGGGAGAGCACCGCCTTGACATGGCGGGGGTCACAGGTTCAATCCCTGTCGCGCCCACCATCCGGCAAACGCCGCGGCCGCAGCAAATGTTCGCCAAGCTGATTCAGTGAGCCCGTTTCGGCGCCTCGTCGAATACGCTGCACGCGAGGGTCAGAAGCTGTTCGGCCGTTTCGGTGTAGCCGGCCCGGTCGGCATCCTCGGCCAATGCGATCAACCGGTCGGAGAGGATGAGTTCGCTGAACGCAGGCTTCGCCGCCGCGCTGATGGTCGATACGTGCATCATGGGATTTCCCCTCACAATGGTTGTATAACTTTCGAGAATCTGCAACCAATGGTTTAGTGACAGGTTAAGCGCGCTGGAAAAATTCGCCCAGCGCCAGCACACGCAGCGCCGAGGCGAGCGGTCGGCCCGGGTCACGGTTGGCGTCGGTGGCGGCGACCAATCCGGTCAGCGTCTGATTGCGCCTGGCAGCGATCTGCATCAGCGCCGCCCAGAACTCCGCTTCCAGAGCGACGCTGGTGCGGTGGCCGGCGAGCGAGAAGCTGCGCTTGATCAGTCCACTCAGCCGCCGCCTCCCGGCAGCGTGGCGCCCGGTCGGGTCATCTCCGCCGGGACGACCCAGCGATCGAAATCCTCGGGCCGGACGTAGCCGAGTTTTTCCGCCGCCTGCTTCAAGGTGATGTTCTCCGCAAGGGCAAGCCTGCCGATCTTCACCGCCTTGTCATAACCGATCCGCGGATTGAGTGCGGTCACGAGCATGAGCGATTTGGCCAGGTTCTCGGCGATGTGCTCGCGATTCGGTTGCAGCTTGTCCACCATGTGCTGCGCGAAACTGACCGCCGAATCGGCCAGAATCCGGCAGGATTGCAGGACATTCTGGATGATCACCGGCTTGAACACGTTGAGCTCCAGGTGGCCCTGCGCGCCGGCTATCGTCACCGTAACGTGATTGCCCATGACCTGCGCGGCGACCATGGTCAGCGCCTCGCACTGGGTCGGGTTGGTCTTGCCCGGCATGATCGAGCTGGAGAGTCCGTCCGCCGGCACGATCATTTCGGAAATCCCGGCGCGCGGACCCGAGCCGAGCAGGCGGATGTCGTTGCCGAGCTTGGTAAGCGACACGGCAATGACGTTCAGGACGCCCGAGAGTTCCACCAGCGCATCGTGTGCGCCCATGCCCTCGAACTTGTTGGGGTTCGGCGCGAATGCCAGGCCGGTGAGTTCCGCGACCTGTTCACAGAACACGCGGTCGAACTCGGGATGGCAGTTCAGCCCGGTGCCAACGGCGGTGCCACCCTGCGCCAATGGCAGGAGGCGTGGCATCACGTCACGCAGCCGGGCGATGCCCAGCTCCACCTGGCGTGCCCAGCCGGCAAACTCCTGGCCCAGCGTCACCGGCACCGCGTCCATCAGATGTGTGCGCCCGACCTTGACGATGTCGTGCCACTCGCGTGCGCGGGCCGCGAGCGAGGCTTGCAGTGTTGCGAGCGCCGCGATGAGTCGCTCCACGGCTTCCACGGCGGCGATGTGCATCGCCGTGGGGAAGCTGTCGTTGGAGGACTGGCCTCGGTTGACGTGATCGTTTGGATGCACCGGCTCGCGCGAGCCGCGTGGCCGGCCGAGCAGTTCGTTGGCTCGGTTGGCGATGACCTCGTTGGCGTTCATGTTGGTCTGCGTGCCCGAGCCGGTCTGCCAGACCGGCAGCGGAAACTCCGCATCCATCCTGCCTTCGGCGATCTCTCGCGCAGCGGTGATGATGGGTTCGGCGATCTCGCGTGCGAGTTCATCGAGTTGCAGGTTCGCTTGCGCGGCGGCCTGTTTCTGCAGTCCCACGGCGCGGATCAGGCCGGGCGGGAAACGTTCGGTGCCGATCTGGAACAGACGGCGCGCGCGTTCCGTCTGTGGGCCCCAATAGCGGTCCGCATCGATCTCGATGCTGCCCAGGCTGTCGGTCTCGGTACGTGTGGTGTTCATTTGCCCGCTCCAGCGAGGCGATCGCAGGCCCAGGCGGCTGCCTCGGCGACGATCGGGTTGCGATCGGCGGTCAGCCGCGCCGCGACGGTGGCCAACCGGGGGTCGCCGCTGTTGCCGATGGCGATCAGCACGTTGCGCACGAAGCGGTCGCGGCCGATGCGCTTGATCGGCGACCCCGTGAACATGGTGCGGAAGCCGGCATCGTCCAGGGCGGCCAGCTCGGCGAGCCGCGGTGCCGTCAGGTCCTCCCGTGCACGCAATTTCTCGTGCGGCGTTGCGTGCGCGAAGCGGTTCCACGGACATACGGCAAGGCAGTCATCACAGCCGTAGATCCGATTGCCCATCAGTGGGCGCAGCTCGTGCGGGATCGGCCCGTGATGCTCGATGGTGAGGTAGGAGATGCAGCGCGTCGCATCGAGCCGGTAGGGCGCGGGGAACGCATCGGTCGGACAGATGTCGAGGCAGCGCGTGCAACTGCCGCAGCGGTCCGCATGCGGTTCATCGGGGGGCAGGTCGAGCGTGGTGTAGATCTCGCCCAGGAACAGCCAGGAACCATGCGCACGTGACACAAGATTCGTGTGCTTGCCCTGCCAGCCGATGCCGGCGCGTTCGGCTAGTGGTTTCTCCATCACCGGCGCGGTGTCGACGAACACCTTCACGTCGGGGCCGAAGCGCGACACGATGAACTGCGCGAGGTGCTTCAGCATGCCCTTGACCACGTCGTGATAGTCGCGATTGCGGGCGTAGACCGAGATGCTGCCGCGTTCCGGCATGGCAAGCGTGGCGAGCGGGTCCTCCTGTGGTGCATAACAGAGGCCGAGGGCGATCACGCTGCGTGCCGCCGGCCACAGCGCTTGCGGATGCGATCGCTGTTCGGCGCGGTGTGCGAGCCAGCCCATGTCGCCGTGCTGGCCGGCGGCGAGGAATTCGGCCAGCCGCTCGCGCGCCTCTGCACCGAGTTCGGCGTGGCAGAAGCCGACAGCGTCGAAGCCAAGCGCCAGCGCGCGATCGCGGATCAGTTTGGCTGCGTGCCGCGGATCAGCCGGGTTGCGTGCCAAGCTCCAGGCCCAGATAGGCGTCGGCCAACGGTATCTCCACGCCGATCTCCGGCATCGCCAGAACGCCGTCGCCGGTCACGGTGGAGCGGACCCAGCGGTCACCTTCGCGGGCATAGACCTCGGCGGCGATGGCATCCTGCTCCAGCAGGATATAGCGGCGGATGCTGGGTGCTGCTTCGTATTCGCGGTTCTTCGCGATGCGGTCGGTGCGGAAGGTGCCGGCGCTCAGCACCTCGATCACGACGATGGGGTCAGTGATCTCGGTCGCATCGTTTGCCACCGGCGTGCAGACGACCATGAGGTCTGGGTAACGGATCGTGTGCGCCAGCCGCAGCCGCATCGCCTCGCGATAGACCCGGCACGGGCTCTTCAACCGCTGACGCAGCGCGAACTCGACGGCGCCGACGATCTGGTTGTGCGCCGACGTGCCGCCGACCATCGCCTGCGGTTCGTAGCCGTCGAACTCCCAGCGATCCTCCAGGCCGCTCTCCCATACCTGGAATTCTTCCAGCGACATGATCGGGCGGCGCAGTGCGACATTCATTGCGGTCTCTCCTGACCCCTTCGCCTGATCCTAGCGCGTTCGCGCAGTCCGGGCATCAGCCGCGGCCACGATACGGCGCCACGTCCTGTGGCGGGATCCATGAACCGTCGGGTGGTGCGCCGGTTTGCCAGAACACGTCGATGGGAATGCCGCCGCGCGGATACCAGTAGCCGCCGATGCGCAGCCACACCGGATCGAGCAATCCGGTCAGCCGCTCGGCGATCGCCATCGTGCAGGCCTCGTGGAATGCGCCGTGGTTGCGGAACGCGGTGAGGTAGAGCTTCAGCGACTTGCTCTCCACGATCCAGTCGCGCGGGATGTAATCGATGACGATATGGGCGAAGTCCGGCTGGCCGGTGATCGGGCAGAGCGAGGTGAACTCCGGGCAGGTGAAGCGCACGACATAGTGTTTGCCGCGCGACGGGTTTGCCACGCGCTCCAGTTTCGCGGTGTCGGGGCTGACTGGCTGCTCGACGTGATGGCCGAGCTGGGTCAGGCCGGTGTAATTCTCTTCGGTCATGTCGGCTCCTCCCGCGCCCAGCCGGCGCGGATGGCGCTGGCGTATGCGTCCAGCCGGCGCTCGGTGATGGCGGCGCGCAGGCCGCGCATCAGGGCCTGATAATAGCTCAGGTTGTGCCAGGTGAGCAGCATCGGGCCCAGCATTTCCTCTGCCTTGAACAGATGGTGCAGATAGGCGCGGCTGTGACGCTTGCAGGCCGGGCAGGTGCATTCGGGATCGAGCGGCAGTGGGTCTTCGACGAAGCGGGCATTGCGCAGATTGAACACGCCGCGGGAGGTGTAGGCGCGCGCGGTGCGGCCGGCACGGGTGGGGATCACGCAGTCGAACATGTCGATGCCGCGTTGCACGGCGCCGATGATGTCGTCGGGCGTGCCGACCCCCATCAGGTAGCGCGGCGCATCTCGTGGCAAGTGCGGAGTCGTTGCGTCGAGGACGGCAAAGGTGGTGGCCTGGCCTTCGCCGATCGCCAGGCCGCCGATCGCGTAGCCGTCGAAGCCGATCGAGGTCAGCGCGCGGGCGGATGCCTCGCGAAGCTCCGGGTAGACGCTGCCCTGCACGATGCCGAACAGCCCGTAGCCGGGACGCGGGATGAACGCTTCGCGTGAGCGCTCCGCCCAGCGCATCGACAATTGCATGGACGTCTGTGCCTGCGCCGGAGTCGCGGGGAATGGCGTGCACTCGTCCAGCACCATGCTGATCGTGGCATCCAGCAGGTGCTGGATTTCGATCGCGCGCGCCGGCGTGAGGCGATGCTGCGAGCCGTCCAGGTGCGACTGGAACGTCACGCCGTCGCCGTCGAGTTTTCGCAGTTTGGCCAGCGACATGACCTGGAAGCCGCCGGAATCCGTCAGGATCGGTCCGGGCCAGTCCATGAAGCGATGCAATCCGCCGAGGCGGGCCACGCGTTCGGCGCCAGGTCGCAGCATCAGGTGGTAGGTGTTGCCGAGCACGATCCCGGCGCCGGTGGCACGCACCGAGTCCGCAGTCATCGCCTTCACCGTGCCGGCGGTGCCGACAGGCATGAAGGCAGGTGTGGCTACATCGCCATGCGCGGTGTGCAGCACGCCGGCGCGCGCGGCGCCATCGGTGGCGATGATGCGATGGGTAAACGTGGGCACGGCCCGCCCCCACCGTCATGGCCGGACTTGGCCCGGCCACCCACGTCTTTGCCCCAGCGTCCAGGTCGAAGCCTGTGCCGCCAATGCAAGTCGTGGGTGGCCGGGCCAAGCCCGACCATCACGGTTAAGTTGCAGCGTGGTCATGGCATTCCAGCAGGCATGCATCGCCATACGAATAGAAGCGATATCCCGCTTCGATCGCATGGATGTAGGCTTCACGCATCCGCTCGGTGCCGGCAAACGCGCAGACCAGCATGAACAGCGTCGACCGCGGCAGATGGAAGTTGGTCAGCAGCAGATCGACGGCGCGGAACCGGTAGCCTGGCAGGATGAACAGGCTGGTATCGCCCGCGAAGGGACGGATGCAGCCGTCCTCGGATGCAACGGTCTCCAGTAGCCGAAGGCTGGTGGTGCCCACTGCCACCACGCGTCCGCCAGCCTTGCGTGCCGCATTGATCGAGGCTGCGGCGAGCGGCGTGATCTCGCCACGTTCGGCATGCATGTGGTGATGCATGACATCGTCGGTGCGCACCGGCAGGAACGTGCCGGCGCCAACATGCAGCGTGACGGTGACACGCGCGATGCCACGGTTCTCGAGTGCCGCAAGCAGCGCCGGCGTGAAGTGCAACCCGGCGGTCGGCGCTGCCACCGCACCTTCGCGTTCGGCAAAAATCGTCTGGTAGTCGTCGCGGTCCTCGGGCAGCGGGCCCGCGGGACGCGCGATGTAGGGTGGCAAGGCGAGAGCACCGGCGTGCTGCAGCGCCTCGGCGAACGCAGCATCATGCTGGTTGAAGGCCAGCACGATACCGCCATCGTCGTGGCGCTCCAGCACTGTGGCGCGCAGTTCGCCGCCTTCGAAGCTCAGCTCGTCGCTGGCGCGCAATCGTCGTGCATTGCGTGCCAGAGCATGCCATGCGCCATCGGCACGCGGCTGGTCCAATGTGACGCCGATGCGGGCCGCCCCGCGTCGCGCGGTGAGTTGCGCCGGGATCACCCGCGTGTCGTTGGCCACCAGCACGTCGCCCGCGCGCAGCAGCCCCGGCAGGTCACGCACGACGAGATCCGCCAGCCTGTCGCGCGAAATATGCAGCAGGCGTGCGGCATCGCGTGGACGGGCAGGATGCTGCGCGATGCGGTCCTGCGGCAGGTCGAAGTCGAAATCCGCAAGCCGCATCAGGCAGGCGTCGGTGCCACCCGGCGCAGCAGGCGCACCAGCGGGATGGCGATCAGCACGGCCCAGAGTTTTCCCACGACCTGGCCCGCCAGGAAGTCCAGGCTGCCAAAAGCCAGTGTCAGGAACACCACGGAATCCACCACCAGCCCGACGACAGACGAAGCGACCACGGCCAGCGTGAGCTGCCTGCGCTGCAGCGGCGTGTAGACGGCAAAGTCGGCGAACTCGCTGAGCGCGAAGGCGGTGCCGGACGCGAACACCAGCGACGCCGGTGCCACCAGCGACGACAGCCCCGTGCCGACCGCGATCGCAGCCAATCCCCAGGTCAGCCCCAGGCAGCGCTGCACCACGTCGCGCAACACGAGCGCCGCGCCGACAGTCAGCACGCCCGACGGCGCCAGCAGTCCTGGCGCCACCGGCACGAGGCAGGGTCCTTGCGGCACGCAGACCGTGCCGACATGCAGGATCATCCAGTTGGCGAGCGGGATCGAGGCCAGGAAGCAGGCGAAGGCGGCAAACCCGATACGGGCGCGAAGCGACGTATCCATCAGCGCGGCAGATAGGTGGAGATTTCGACCAGATTGCCGTCCGGATCGCGGCAATACACCGAGCGCATCGGCCCCAGCGCGCCGGCCCGTTCCACCGAACCCGCCAGGATCGTCACGCCGCAATCATGCAGATGCGCGATCACGTCCTCCGGCCCCACCGCGGTGATGAAGCAGAGATCGCCGGAGCCCGGTTCGTCACTTACGCCGGTTGGCCAGGTGCCGGTGTCCGTCCCGCTCGGCCGCACATTGATCTTCTGTCCACCGAACTTCAGCGCGGTGCGGTTGGCGGCGCCGAAGTCCTCGCGTTCCATGCCCAGCACACGCTGATACCAGGCCGCGGTGATCTCCACGTCCTTTACGTTCAGCACGAGGTGGTCGATGCGGTCGACGGTGAAGCGCATCACGCTATGCCTTTGCGTTCGCGCGCCTGGTCGCCGCTGGCCGCGCGAAGACGCTCGACTTTCTCCTTGAGCTCCCGATAGCGGGCGTCAACCCGCTCACGACTGTCCTTCGGCAGAGCGTCGATCATTTCGTCCAATGTTCGACCCATTGCTGTTACCTTCTCTTCATCCGCATCGTATGGCGATCGCATTTAGCCTCAGCACCTTGCGTGGGCGGCTACGCGCCGTCAGAGGCCAGTAAAGGAAGCAAGAAAGCATTTTTAACACGGAGAAGAAGGGAGAACCACAGAGGTCACGGAGAAGGCGTTTATGCGCCCCCGGGTCAAGTGCCCGGGGGCATGCTTCGCGCGACGATGAATTGTCTTCCGGTGCGAAGCGCCAACAGACTTTCTACTCCGTGGATTCCGTGTGTCCTCCGTTCTTCTCCGTGTTAAATGCTTCCTTACTTTTCGGCCCGCACCACATGAGACGTGCTGAAGAAGATTACTCCATCCCCTCGTAGAAATCGTTGCCCTTGTCGTCGATCACGATGAACGCCGGGAAGTTCTCCACCTCGATGCGCCAGACCGCCTCCATGCCGAGCTCGGGATACTCCAGCACCTCGACCTTACGGATGCAGTCCTGTGCCAGACGCGCGGCGGGGCCGCCGACGCTGCCGAGATAGAAGCCGCCATTCGCCTTGCACGCTTCACGCACAGCCTTGGAGCGGTTGCCCTTCGCCAGCATCACCAGCGAACCTCCGGCGGCCTGGAACGCCGGCACGTAGCTGTCCATGCGTCCCGCCGTGGTCGGGCCGAAGCTGCCGGTGGCGTAGCCGGTCGGCGTCTTTGCCGGGCCGGCGTAGTACACCGGGTGATTCTTGATGTAGTCGGGCAGGCCCGCGCCACGATCCAGCCGCTCCTGCAGCTTGGCGTGCGCGATGTCGCGCGCCACCACCATCGTGCCGGTCAGCATCAGCCGCGTCTTCACCGGATAGGACGAGAGCTGCCGGCGGATTTCCTCCATTGGCCGATTCAGATCCACCGCAACCGCATCGTCGCCGAGGTGTTCGTCCGTCGTCTCCGGCAGGTATTTCGCCGGATCGGTCTCCAACTGCTCGAGGAACACGCCTTCGGGCGTGATCTTCGCCAGAATCTGCCGATCCGCGCCGCAGGAAACCCCGATCCCCACCGGCAGCGAAGCGCCGTGCCGCGGTAACCGGATCACCCGCACGTCGTGGCAGAAATACTTGCCACCGAACTGCGCACCGATGCCCAGCGATTGCGACAGCTCCAGCACCTTCTGCTCCATCTCGATGTCGCGTATCGCATGCCCCGCCTTGCTGCCGGTGGTGGGCAGCGTATCGAGCCAGCGCGTCGAGGCCAGCTTCACCGTCTTCAGCGTCATCTCCGCGCTGGTGCCGCCGATGACGATGGC
>JBGPND010000206.1:0-9282 GCA_041487355.1 Acetobacteraceae bacterium
GGAAGGCTGGAGCGCCTATTGCGCCGGCAAGGCCGGGCTGGCGATGCTGACCCGCTCCATCGACATGGAGCATCGCGCCGCCGGCATCCGTGTGTTCGGCTTCCAGCCCGGCACCACGGATACCGACATGCAGGTGATCATCCGCGCCTCCGGGATCAATCCGGTCAGCAGGATTCCGCGCGAACAGCTCACGCCAGTCGCGCACCCCGCGCGCGCCATCGTCTATCTCTGCACGAAGGAGGCCGATGATCTCGCGGGCAAGGAATTCAGCCTGCGCGACGAGGATTTCCGGCGCCGCATCGGGCTTGCCGCGGTGGACGCGCGATGAGCGCTCCGCTCGACGGCATCAAGGTTGTCGAAGTTGGCCAGGCGCTCGCCGGACCGCTCGCCGGCGCAATCCTCGGCGACATGGGCGCGGACGTGATCAAAGTCGAAAAACCCGATGGCGGCGATGACGCGCGGCTGTGGGGCCCGCCGTTCGTCGATGGCGACTCGCTGTCGTTTCGCACCTATAATCGCAACAAGCGTTCCGTCACGCTCGACATCAAGAACGCGGGCGACATAGCGGCGCTGAAGACGCTGGCACGCGATGCGGACATCATGATCCAGAATCTGCGGCCCGGCATCGTCGACGAGGTCGGCATCGGGCCCGACGTCATGTTGCAGGTCAACCCGCGGCTGATCTACTGCTCCATCTGGGCATTCGGCAGTCGCGGTCCGCTTCGCTTGGCACCAGGCTTCGATCCGTTGCTGCAGGCGTTCGGCGCGGTGATGACGATGACTGGCAGGCCGGACGACCCGCCGACATTCTGTGCTCCCGCGATCAACGACAAGGCAACGGGGATGTGGTGCGTGATCGGTGCGCTGGCGGCGTTGCAACGGCGCCAGCGCACCGGCAAGGGCTGCGTGATCGACACGTCGCTGTTCGAGAGCGCCGTCGCGTGGGTGGAAGGGCCGCTCAACAACTACTGCCTCACCGGGCAGATGCCGAAACGCCACGGCACCGGCAGTGCCATCCTCGCGCCGTACCAGACTTTTGGGACAGCGGACCGGCCGATCTGCATTGCCGCCGGCAAGGACCGGCTGTTCGTCAAGTGCGCGCAAGCACTGGGCCATTTGGAGTGGGCGACGGACCCGCGCTTCGAGGATGGCCGCAAGCGTTCCGCGAACCGGCCGGCACTGATCGCGGAGATGGCACCGGTGCTGCTGACGCGCACGCGCGACGAGTGGATGGCCGCGCTGGAGCGCGTCGGCGTGCCCTGTGCTCCAGTGAACGACGTTGCCGAACTCGCTGCGACGGAGCAACTGCAGGCGATGGACCTGATGCGGACATTGCCTGGCAGCGGGCTCAAGGTCGTCGGCCTGCCGATCTCGTTCGACGGCGAGCGGCCCCACCCACGCGCCGATTCACCGAAGCTCGGCGAGCACAACGCTACGGTCAGACCGCCGAACGCAGGTCCTGACTTGTAATCGTCATTCCCGCGCAAGCGGGAACCCAGAGCTGCAAACACAGTGCTGGGTTCACTGGGTACCCGCTCGACCGTATCAGACCATCGTCAGCCCACCGGACACGCTGATCGTCTGGCCGGTCATGTAAGCCGCATCGTCCGACAGCAGGAACGCGATCATCCCGGCATAATCGCCCGGCTCGCCCAGCCGTCTCAGCGGGATGGCGCGCGCCAGCGCGTCGCCGATCGAGGGCGATGCCGCGCGGAAATTGTCGAACAGCGGCGTGTCGGTCGGGCCGGGGCAGACCACGTTCAACGTGACACCCTTGCGCGCCAGTTCCCGTGCCAGCGTCTTGGTGAACGCGATGATGCCACCCTTGCACGCAGCGTAGACCGCCTCGCCCGACGACCCCACACGCCCGGCATCGGATGCGACGTTGACGACGCGGCCGAAGCCGCGCTCCGCCATGCCGCGCACGACGACATGGTGCATGTTCAACGGACCATACAGGTTGACCTGGATCACCTTGTCCCACAACGCGCGGTCGGTATCGAGGAAGCTGCGCGGCGTATCCCATCCCGCGATATTCGCCAGCCCCTGCACCGGACCGCATGCCGCTTCAAATGACGCGACGGCCGTGGCGATCTGGTCACGGTCGGTGATGTCCACGCCATAGGCCCTGGCCTGCCCGCCGGCACAGTGAGCGGCGGTTTCCCGCGCACCCGCCTCGTTGAGATCGAAAATCCCCAGCACGCAGCCCTCTGCCGCCAGGCGCAGCGCGGCGGCGCGGCCGATGCCGCTCGCGCCGCCGGTCAGGATCACCCGCTTGCCGCCCAGTCCGCGCATGCGGGCTCCTCCTGCTGGTTAGGCCGAATGGAAGGCGATCGTCCGCAACTCGATGCTCTCGCGCGGCAGCACGTCGGCTGGCGCGGTCGGGTCCTCGAACGCGCCGTGCGGCGACAGCACCGCGCGGTCGTCGCGCGCCGAGTCGTAGCACTTCAGCAGCAGCGCCTCGTCCTCTCGCATGGCGGGAACATAGTACCAGCGCTGCTTCGGGTTGTGGTGAACCAGAAAGATCTCGCCGGTCCGGTCGCGATAGATCAGGTCCGACGCGACCAGGTCGCCGGGCGAGACGGTGCGGGCATCGCACATCGCCAGCGGAGCGTCGCGCAGCGGGCCGCGGATCGGCCGCCAGACATTGATGAACTCGTAGCGCCGGCGGAGCAGGTTTTCCGCTTCATCGCCCATCAGGTCGCGGATGCGCTGCGGCGCGGAACGATCGGTGTAGTCGTTATGCACGCGCGTGGCCGGCTGGCGCGGCGCCGTCGCGGTGCGATCCTGCACGCCCGGCAAGCGGCGGCGGATCGTGTGATCGAAGATGATGACGCGCGAGGCGCCGGTGGCCTCCGCGACGAGGCGCTCGGCCTCGGGGTAGTAGACGCGGCGGAGTTCGTCCGCGTCGTAGAAGTCGCAGACCGCGCTGTGGTGCTCGACGAGGCGGAAACCTTCGCGGTCGAGCGACAGGTCCCGCGCGATCGGCCTTGCGTCGTGCACCGTCACCAGGTGCGGCGCGTTAGCGGTGTTGGTCCGCGGCACGCCGGGCGGCGGATCGTAGGCGTAGCTGTGCGGCCTTTCCGTCATGGGGGCGAGATAGGCAAGATTGGCCTCCACACCCGCGAGTCCGGAGATCGTTGTGCTCTGCTGGTCCATGATTCTCACCCCTGTGCGCAAGCAATTGCTACAGCATCGCCGAATTACATGGTATTCGATAGCGGTCGCTCAAGCACTACCGGCTGGTCCCATCGCCGGGCTGACTCGCAGGGCTGGCATGTCCTTTTCGGGCTCCGCCTGGTGGTGAGGTGGGTTTGGGCAATGTCGGGCTCTGACCGATACCGTTGAAAAAGTCGGGCGCTGCCCTGCAATCGCTCGCCCGCCGCAATATTGGGCCCTCGGTCCATGCGGATCGCATTCGATCATTACGATGGACTGGTCAACGGCGAAGCAGTCTTGCGCCCACTCCTGTCCAGTCAAAAGGCGGATAAAGTCAACTGGTTGACGTCTGTTGCCCTGTCAGATTTGGCGACCTCCGCTAACGGTCCGTACGCAACTACACGCCTGCCGAACACGCAGAACATGCCGTGGTCGAATCACTGGTTTCTGCCATCGGCAGACATGGTTTGGGGCTGATGGGCCAGCGTGAGGTGAGGTGGATGGTGTGGATGCAGTGCTTGGCGAGTCGATTGGGTGAGCGGCCGGCAACACTGGCGCTGCACGGAGTGGAGCCGCTAGTCCCTCGCCTCTGGCCCACGGAGCGCCACCCGCCGCGAGCGGACCCGCCTGTTCAAGACCGGCCCGGTGGCCAGCCACGCGGCAGCGACACCCCACCACATCCGTCCGAGCAGCGCATCCGTCGCAGGGCCTCAGCGACGGTATGTTGGCGGCCATAGAACTCCGCAAGCTCGGTCACGGCAAACATCCGATCGCGCCGGCATTCAGGGTTGAGGCAGTCCACCGCGAGGCAGCAGCCAGCTTTCCCAAGTCCGACGCCTTCCGTTTCCTCGATACTAAACCAGAAGCATTCATCCGTATGGCAGCGCCCTTGATACAACTGCCCAGCGTGGGCAGCCGAATTCATCGTGACGCTGGCTACAAGGAATATAGCGTCCAGCATAGTCGGTCTCAGTGTTCTCTTCCGTTATACACGTCACATGGCCCATCCTGCTTCACCGTGCAGCCACTTCGCAATGGCTACTGCGCCGCCAATTTTCGAGGATTAGGGCCATCAGACCAACGGCCGTATCAGATCGACGAGCGGGATTGACCGCTTTCCGCCGAGAGTATTCGGCTTCCGTGCCAGTCGTAAATCGGCCGACACCCAAGGCTTGACTTCACACGACGAAACCGCATCTAACTTGTAGCCGTTGACCGATTCCCTTTTCACCGCCGAGAGCCAAAATCTGCAACAGGGCGATGCAGCGGCACGAAGAGCGCTGCATCCGGGTGACCACAACAGATGAAGAGATGACTGATTCCATGCGAGACGACGCACGCCTCGGTGCGACTGAGGCGCGGATGCGCCGGGCACTTGGTTTGCAAAGTGATGCGTCGGTGGAGCCAGTGGGCAGCCATCCGACTACTCCGACTATCGCCACGCATCGGCCACCGCGCCGTTTCGTCCGAGATGGCGAGGTGCCGGTTACCCTCGTCCATCGGGATCACCGTCCAGATGGCGCACCCGCTACCAACCAACTGGAGGCCGCCCGGCAAGCCTTCCGGTCCGAAACCGCGGCGAGAGAACGTGCCGAGCGGTTGCTTGGTGAAGCTCAGGCGACGATCCGCGATCTTCAGACGAAGTTTGCCCACGAACATCTTGCCAGGGATGAGGCGATACAAGTGGTCCAGCGAGCGGAGGCCGACAAGCTGACCGTCCAGCAGACCCTACAGACCGTGCAGGCAGAACTGGCGGCCGAGCGTCTGGCTCGGCGGGACGCAGAGGATGCCCTTGCAGAGGCGCTGGAGGCCGGTGAGAAGGCCAAGCGGCGGCTTCAAGAGATCACGGCTGCTCGGGCCAGTGAGGGGCTGCCCAAGCCTTCGGTGAAGCGCAGGGCGTCGGTCGAACCACTGGGTGCCGCAAGCGATGCTGCGGCCCGAGGAGAGACCGATATGCATCCCGACCAGAATGAAGAGGCTTTTCCGACCGTTCCGGGGACGGCAAGGAAGCCGGGGAAGAGGGTTGTGGCGATTGGCGGCAAGATGGTCAAGAAGACGGCTCAGCGTAGGCGACCGGCGAAGGTGACCGAGCAAGAGCCTGTCGAATGGTGGGTCAAGGGCTGGGAGAAGAAGTGGCGCTAGACACATTCCTCAAATCGAAAAAGCGGTGAGTTCATAGCCGACCCAGTCGTCTCGCAGGCACTCGCGGCAGACCGCCCGCTGGCATCGCAGGGTCAGTTGTAATAGCGCCACCAGCGGTGGTGCCGGTCCCATCGGCGGTGATGCCAATGTCGATGATGCCAATAATAGTCGGCCTTTTGTACGGTCTCCGCTCGCGGCACATGGTTGGCGTATAGCGGCGTGGATGGAGCCGCTGATACGACAACCGGCATACCGATCGCGATGGCTGCCGCAGCAAGGGCTGAGAGGATAAACTTGGACATGACCCTACCTACAGCAGCATCCTCCTTCTCGCTTTTTTCCCGGCGACGCATTGATCTGGGTCAAGGACAACCACGGCACCGGCACTGACGAGCGGGAGCCTCGGCACCGCGATCTCTATCAGTGCACCAACTGCCGCCGCCAGACTTCGCCAATCGCCGGGACGATCTTCGCGTCGCCCCCGACAGCTTGGGTCGCAAGTCGAGTGTATGAAGCAATAGGCGAGCACCACGCCCGACTGTCATTGCGAGCGGAGCGAAGCAATCCCGGTGATCAGTGCGCACCGACCACGAGCTTGCTTGGCCAGGTCAAGCCCGGCCACCGCTGCGCTCCTCGCAATGACAGCTTGGGTCACACGATGCAGGTCACTGGATCTGCACCGACTGCACCGCCTCCTCGAGCTCGAGGAAGCTCGGCATGTGCTCGGTCGGCACCATCTTGCGTCCGGACTCGACGCTGACCTGCGGCGCATTGCCGTGCAGATGCGTGACCAGAACGGCACGGATCACCTCGTAGTATTTCGCCTCCTCCTCGATCACGCCCTTGAGCCGGCTGGCACACGGCCCAACGAGACCATAGGCCAGCAGCACACCGAGGAACGTTCCGCACAGCGCGCTGGCGATCATCCCACCCAGGATCGCCGGCGGCCGGTCGATATGCGACATCGTCGTGATGACGCCGAGCACCGCTGCGATGATCCCGAGCGCAGGCAGCGCGTCCGCCATCGTCTGCAGTGCATGCGCTCCGTGCAGCTCCTCGTTCAGCGTCTTTTTCAGCTCGCGTGCCATGACGTCCTCGATCTGATTGGGATCGTCGGCGTTCATGCCCACCATGCGCAGGTAGTCACAGATCATCGAGCTGGCGAAATGGTTGGCGAGAACCTTGGGAAACTTCAGGAACGCGGAACTCTTCTCGGGCCGTTCGATATGCGGCTCGATCGCCATGTTGCCCTTGGTGTTGGCCAGCCGAACCAGGAAGTAGAGCAGGCTCAGCAGATCGACATAGTCGTTCTTCCTGAATGCCGCGCCGATGACGATCTTCCGGAAGCCGGCAATGGTATGCTTCAGGCTGTACGCGCTGTTCGCCATCACTAAGGCCGCAACGGCAGCGCCACCGATGGTCCACATCTCGAATGGCAGCGCCTCCGCCAGCACCTCGACGCTGCCGCCCGAGAGCAGATAACTGCCGAATACCGAGACGAGCAGGACTGCGAAGGCGCCTATCGTGAGCATGACGTCTGCTCAACGAGTTTCCAGCGAACGCGCTGACGGGTTTTGGCCACGGATGGGTTCGGCCGGTTGAGACGTTGCGGTGGGCGACGGCGGGTCCGCGGCCTGTGCCGGCCGCACGGATCGCAGCACGACGATGGCGATACGCCGATTGGCCGCCGCCAGCGGATCGGCCGGGACCAGCGGATCGCGGTCGGCATTGCCGGTCACGCTGCGGACGCGTGCCTCCTGCAGGCCAGTCTCGGCCAGCAGCCGACGGGTGGCATTGGCGCGTTCCACCGACAACTCCCAGTTGGTCCGGCCGGGACCGGCGAACGGCACCGCGTCGGTATGCCCCGCGATCGAGATGTCCTGCGTCAGGCGCGCGAGCACCGGCGTAACCTTCTGTAGCAAGAGCCGCGCGCGGTCGTTCGGGATCGCCGAACCGAATGGAAACATCGGCTGGCGATCCTCATCGAGGATCTGGATGCGCAAGCCCTCGGGTGTCATGTCAATCGCGAGCTGCCGCGCAAGTTCCTCCAGTTGCGGATCACCTCGCACCGCCTCGCGGATCTGCTGAGCTGCCTGCTCGAAGGTCTGCTTTTCCCGTCGCTCCAGGTCGGCGCTGAGCTCAGCCTCGGTGGCTCGTCGCTGCCTATCGCCGTGCGTCTGGGCCGATGACAGGGCAGAAGGTGCGGCGAGGCCCGGTGCGGCCGGCTGGTCCCTTGCGGCAGACCGCGTTCCGGCCGGCGCAAGCCGCGGCGCCGGCTGACCCTGGCGGTCAACCTCCTTACTCCGGATGTCGTCGCGATGCGGCCGGGGCTGGGCGATGATGTCCGATTCGTCCTCCTCCACCTGATCGACCACCGGGCGCTGGCCGACCGTGACCTGCACGGTGCCAAGGTCGGAAACCCTGGCTCCGTGGGAGAAGGGGGTCCGGCCGCCGAACGGCTGGCCGATCCCGGAAGAGCCAACACTGAGCGCGTTGTTGGGGCTGAAATATTCGGCCAGCCCCTTCCGCTGCTCGTCGGTGGTCGCGCTCAGCAGCCACATCAGCAGGAAGAAGGCCATCATGGCGGTGATGAAGTCGGCATAGGCCACCTTCCAGGTGCCGGCGCTGTGCGTGCCCTCGACCACCTCTTCCTTGCGGACGTGGATTTCGATCGTGGCGTTGCGATTCCTGTCGGTCCTGCCGCGCATGCGTCCCCGCTGTCCGTTGTACCGAGACAGCCTGGGCGTTCTTGTTTAACTCCTGGCTAAGAGTGGCATGCTACCCCTGCCGTCATGGCCGGGCTCGTCCCACGAGCGCCGGTTCGTTGTGCTGCGAACATTATGAGCAATACCCGGTGGCCGCTACGTTGCGTCATGCCGGGGCTCCGGCCCGCGAGCCCGGCATGACGAGCAACGGCGCAGTATCAGTCCCGCCAGCTCGGATCGCGGCGGTCGAGCAGGCGGAGCATCGCCGGCCATTCAAGCTGGCCGGGCTGGCGGCGCGTGCCGGCCCGCATGCGGCGGTCGATGCTGCGCGTGACGATGTCCTGACCCACCAGTTGCAGCTCCGCGCCGGCGGCCATCGCATCCACCTGCGCCTGGCAGGCCGCCTCGAACGCATACATCTTGGTGAAGGCGCCGGCCGCGGTGGCATCGCAGGTCAGCAGGCCGTGGTTGCGCAGCACCAGGAAATTGGCGTCGCCGAGATGCGAAACCAGGCGCGCGCGTTCGTCCGGGTCGACCGCCGGTCCTTCATAGTCGTGATATGCCACCGGCAGGCAGTTGATCGAGGTCTGCGTCATCGGCAGGAAGCCGCATTTCATCGACGAGACCGCCATGCCTGCGCGCGTATGCGTGTGGATCACGCAGGCGACGTCGTGCCGCGCGCCGTGGACCGCGCTGTGGATCACATAACCGGCATAATTCACCTTGATGTCGGGATGCGGGTTGACCAGCTCGTTGCCGTCCAGGTCGATGGTGATCAGGCTGGAGGCGGTGATCTCCTCGTACATCCAGCCGAACGGGTTGATCAGGATGCGATGACCCTCGCCGGGCACGCGCAGGGTGACGTGGTTGAACACCAGGTCGATCATGTTGAAATGCGCGAGTAGGCGATACACCGCCGCGCAGTCGAGTCGTGCCTGCCATTCAGCCTCCGATACGCGGGCGCGGATGGTGCTGAGTACGTTGGTGTCGGGCATCGGGAGGTGCCTCCTGGTTCAGGTTGTTATCGCGACCGTCGTGGCAGAGGACGGGAGACCGCACGGTAGTGGACAAAGTCAGACGCTTCTAGCCTCCTGATGCCTGACCACCAACCGACAGAGCGTGTCCGCTGTCGACCGAGGCCGTGTGAAAACGCGATTCCCAGCAGGCGTCGCGAAATATCCTATCGGCGCGAAGGCCCCGGAAGAAGCAAGGATTCAAGGGAATGTCTTGCGGAGTAACGTAGTTGCTCGTTGTCGTTACGGCACGACGTTTTCAC
>JBGPND010000207.1:0-9263 GCA_041487355.1 Acetobacteraceae bacterium
CTTCGCGCCGTCCCAGGCGGCTGGATCCGAGAGCCCGCGAAAAACCCTCCCCCCCCCCTGGCGGGTGGGGGTTGGGGGGTGGGGGCGATGCCAGCGTGGCACTGCAATGTCGCGCCGCCCCCTCCCCCCAACCCCCTCCCGCAAGGGGAGGGGGAGGGTTTTTCGCTGGCTCTCGGATCCAGCCGCATGAGCCTGCTCGAAGTCAGCAACCTCACCACCGCCTTCGCCACCTCGCGCGGCGAGATCACCGCCATCGAGGATGTCAGCTTCAGCCTCGACGAAGGCGAGATCCTCGGCATCGTCGGCGAGTCCGGCAGCGGCAAGAGTGTCACCGCACTCACCATCATGGGCCTGCTGCCGCAACCGCCGGCGCGCGTGGCCACCGGCGAGGTACAGTTCGGTGGCGACGTGCTCACCCGCCTGTCCGATACGCGCATGCAGCGCATCCGCGGGCCCGGCATCGCCATGGTGTTTCAGGAGCCGATGACCTCGCTCAACCCGGTGTTCACCATCGGCGAACAGGTGATGGAGACAATCCGCGCGCATGAGCGGCTGTCGCAGAAGGCGGTGTATGAGCGTTCGCTGGAGATGCTGGAGAAGGTCGGCATTCCCTCGGCCGCGCGGCGCATGAGCGACTATCCGCACCAGCTTTCCGGCGGCCAGCGCCAGCGGGTTATGCTGGCCATCGCGCTCGCCTGCCGCCCGCGTCTGCTGATCGCCGACGAACCCACCACTGCGCTCGACGTGACGATCCAGGCGCAGATCCTGGACCTGATGATGGACCTGCGCGACGAATTCGGCATGGCGATCATCGTCATCACGCACAACATGGGCGTCGTGGCGGAAACCGCCGACCGCGTGCTGGTGATGTACGCCGGGCGCATCGTCGAGGAAGCGCCGGTGGCGCGCCTGTTCGACAATCCGTTGCATCCCTATACGCGCGGTCTGCTCGAGTGTGTGCCCTCGCTGGGGCAGGACCACGAGCGACTGGTGGCGATCCCCGGTACGCTGCCGGACCCTGCGCGCCGTCCCACAGGCTGCCGCTTCATGCCGCGCTGCCGCTACGCCATTCCGGCCTGCGGCACGGGAATTCCGCCGCTCGCCGCCTTCGACGCGGGCCATACCGCCGCCTGCATCCGCGTGCAGGAGCTTGCCGGCACGTGACCAAGCTGATCGAGGCCATCGGCCTGACCAAGCATTTCCCGGTTCGCGCCGGCGGCTTCCTGCACCGCCACACGATCCCGCTGCGCGCGGTGGACGATGTGGCGATCGACATCGTGACCGGCGAGACGCTTGGCCTGGTCGGCGAATCCGGCTGCGGCAAGTCCACGCTCGGCCGCCTGCTGATCCGGCTGCTCCCGCCGACCGCCGGGGAAATCCGTTTCGACGGCACCGACATCACGCAGCTCAGCACCGCGGCGCTGCGCGAGAAGCGGCGCTCGATGCAGATCATCTTCCAGGACCCGTACGGCGCGCTCAATCCGCGCATGTCGGTGGAAGACATCATCATGGAGCCGCTGCTGATCCACGGCGCCAGGACGGGCGCGGAAACCCGCCGCCAGGTTGCCGCCATGCTGGAACTGGTCGGCCTGCCGCCGCGCGTGCGCGACCGCTTCCCGCACGAGTTTTCCGGCGGCCAGCGGCAGCGCATCGGCATCGCCCGCGCGCTGGTGCTGCACCCCAGGTTCGTGGTGTGCGACGAGCCGGTCTCCGCGCTCGACGTCTCGGTGCAGGCACAGATCGTGAATCTGCTGCAGGATCTGCAGGGCGAACTCGGCCTGACCTACCTGTTCATCGCCCATGACCTCGGCGTGGTGAAGCATATCTCCAACCGGGTCGCGGTGATGTATCTCGGCAAGATCGTCGAGGTCGCCGACAAGCGGACGCTCTACGCCAATCCGCTGCACCCCTACACCAAGGCGCTGATCGCCGCCGTGCCGGTGACCCACCCGGCGCAGCGCAGCCGAGGGCGGCGGGAGCGGGAGAGGCTGACCGGCGACATCCCGAGCGCGCTGCACCCGCCCTCCGGCTGCCGCTTCCACACGCGATGTCCGCACGCCATGCCGGTCTGCCGCGAGCAGGAACCGCGGGTCAGCGAGCCAGCACCGGGCCACCAGGTTGCCTGCCACCTGATCGGCTGAACGGGCCACGAAAGAAAATTCGCGCGATTTGCTTCCGTTAACACCCGCGGCGCCTAGATTCATTTCGTGTGTCGCGGATGTCGCGAGGTCGGAACGGCCTCAGGCGTTCCACGGCAGCCGTGCCTTGCCGCCCTTTTCGCCAAGAATGACGGGCCCAGATGGAAGATTTTGAGGAAATCACCGCCCTGATCGCCGATCGGGCCACGCTGTTCCGCCATGGTCTGCTGGGCCTCCTGAGGGAGCGCAGGCCCGGCTGGTCGTGTGCCGAGGCGGGCGTGCTGGACGAGGTGCTGGCGCATCTTCGCGTCGAGCCGGTCGATCTGGTCCTGTTCGATCTGCAGCTCGCCGGCATGCCGGGGGCTGCCAATCTGCGCCGGCTGCGCCAGGCCTTCCCGGACCAGAAGATCGTGGTCCTGGCGGACAGCGATGAGCGCGCGACGATACTCGAATGCCTCGCTGCCGGTGCGAACGGCTACATCCTCAAGTCGACCACGATGAATCAGCTTGTGCGGGCGGTCGAAACGATCCTGTCCGGCGGAGTCTTTGCCCCGGCGGCTCTCACCGGAGCCCCGCCGGCGGCCTCGACCGTTGCGGTGTCGGACGTCAGTCCCCTGCTGACGCATCTCACCGACCGGCAGATCGAGGTGTTCCGGCTGCTCTCCGAAGGCTGCGCCACCAAGACGATTGCCCGCCGGCTTGGGCTGGCCGTCGGCACGGTGAAGGTGCATCTCGCCGCGATCTATCGCGTGCTCGGCGCTCACAACCGCGTCGAAGCGATCGCCAGGGCCCGTGGCGGGCTCGCGCATCGCCCGCTGCTGCCGGCCACCGGGACGCTGCTCAGCAAACTTTGCGCCTGAGCGACGCAGGCTACAGCTTCGGATAGCACGCACTCACCGTCAGCGTCTGATTGTGGAAAGGCGCGGGCAGGACGTTGGCCCAGAACGAGGAGGTTATCGCGACCTGCTCGAATGTGCCGGTGGCGCCGTTGCACGTGCCGACCGAGGTTGCCGTGACGTTATCGGCGGATATCACGCCGGGCATGACCCAGTTGCCGGCCAGACTCACCGTATAGTTCGTCACGTCGGAACAGAGCGGCGAGGATATCGCAGCGCAACGCGCTGCGAGCGCAGCGGTGGACTGCAGGGCATTCTGCGTCCAAAGCAGCAGGCCGAGATCGAGTGTGCCGAAGGTCGCCAGCAGCATCATGCTGCCGACCAGAGCGAACTCGACGGAGGTGGTGGCCCGGCGCTGTGCCGCAAGCCGCCGCAGGACCGCGCGCGTAATCATTGGATGCGTACCGTGGCCGCTTCAGTGATCGTCGTAGTCCCTGCCATCCTGCTGAACCCCGGCAGGATGGCGCTGAACGGATAGGTCGCCGATATGACCACGTAGGTCCCTGGCGCGGTGCCGTCGGCACAGGTTGGGGTTGGTGCGCACGCGGCAGAACTGAGCGTTGGCGTCGTGCCGGTGATGCAATAGCACGCGGGGCCTGTCACCGTTGCCGTCACACCCGACAGCGAGGAACTACCTTGCACCACGCTTTGGATCTGGCCGGTCGTGACACTGGACGCATGCAGGTAGGCGTATTGCACGCCTTGCGCCACAGCATTCGCCAGGCGACTCTTGTCCCGCAGCGCCAGGCCAAAATCGGTGATGCCGCCGAGCATGATCAGCAGCAAGGAGCAGACCAGGGCGAACTCGACCGCGGCAACGCCGCGGCGGTCGCGCAACAGTGGCAGAAGGAGCCTCGTCATTCGACCAGGACCACGCGCGAGCTGGCCGGCAGGCTATTGATGGTCGGCAGGCCGTAACCGGTGCAGTTCGACGACAGGCTGCTGTTGCCGGTGATCCTCACGTCGAACGCCACGACCTCGGCGCATCCCGAGGAGCCATCGGTGGAGTTGCCGGCGAGCTTGACCGTTCCATTCGGCTGGTAGATGAGACCGGTGAATTGCGTGCCGGAAGTGCCGCCAAACGTCGTGGCGTTCGCGCTGCCGGTCGCGAAGAACGTGCCGGCGATCTGGCCATTGGTCGCATTGTCAGTCGTAGCCGCCGTTAGTGCCGCGGCAGAGTTGCCGAGGAAGCTGCTGCCGCTCCCGCCCAATCCGGCGGTCGCGATCGTCACATTGTTCGCCGTGAGCTGCGCCCCGCCGGCGAATGAGACATCGCCCCTGAACTCGAAGAGACCCGGCGACAAAACGACGGTCGCCTGGCTGTTGGCGGAGAGGCCCCCATACGAACCTGGGTTGACCGTCGCCGTTGTGGTCCCGTCACTCGTCGTGTTGGTGCAGCAGCCTGACGGCCCGGTGCAGCCGCTCTTGTTACAACTGATCGGAAGCACCGAAGAGGAAATGCTGGCGGCGGCGGTCAGTGCATTCTGGAGTGCCGTGTCGCTCAGGAAGGGATCGGGAATTTGGCCAGCATTGGTGTGGATCGCCGCGGTGACGGTGGCCGAGCCGCTCGTCATGGTGTAGGTTCCGGCGGCGTAGATTGCCTGTGCCGTCACGTTCACGTGGCCGGCGATGGTGACACTCGCATCCGACCGCAGCGCGCAGGAGGTGGCGGTGACGGTAACATTGCCGCTGAGGTCGAGATCGTCCGTCGTGGTGACGCCGGTGATGTCCCCTTGCAAGGCCAGGATGCAGGCCGGACCACCGGTCGAGCCGGGGACGACCTCGGCGATCGACGACGCCGACAGCGTGACCGAGGGATCAGCTTTGAAGATTTTGCCGATCGCCAGGGATACCGTGCGGCTGACGGTGGCCTGCATCGCGATGTCGACGGGGTTTTGCACGCCGGATACGATCTGGGTCGTGATCTTGTCGTCCGCCAGCGTCTTGGAATCGGAGTTCCAGGTCATGCCGGTCGCGCCCGAAGCGCCGTTGATCTGCGCGACATAGGCGGCCGCGGTGGCCGCATTCTGCGCGAGGTTCGCTTTGCCGCTGTTCGCATCGTAATAGTAGGCGCCGGCGATCGCCGCGGCATCGGCGGTGCGTTGCAACTCGACCTTGACCGCCGCCCAGTCGCCAACCTCGATTCCCATGCCCATCGCGGCGATCAGCACCGGCGTCGTCAGGCCCATCCACAATGCCACGGCCCCGCGCCGGTCAACGGCAAGAGGCCAGCATCGCAGCAGACACGGCAAAAGAGCCATCATTGCACCACCCTATAGAGTACATTGCCGGACTCGTTGTGCTCGGCGATCTTCTGCAACCAGGCTGGGACCTCGCCACGGTCCAATCGATCGAGCAACGTGTCGGGCGGCAGGTCGGCGACCAACGGTGATCGCTTGGCGGAGCGACAGGCGAGCACGAGTGACGCGCCGGTTTGCCGGACCGCATCAGGAATGCTGTCGGAAGGCAGGCTGCGCCACGCGGCACGCAGCCTCAGGAAAGCGGCGACGTTCCGGTGATATAGCGATCCGACCGTGAGCAGCCGTGTCCGGTAAAGCAGTTCCGGCGTCGCATTGACATTCGCCAACACCACCTGCCCGGCATAGGGCGCCAGCAAAGCGCCGAGCTCGCCGACCTGGCAATCGGGGAGCGGCAGTCCCGCGGCGGCCTTGGCGGGCGAGGCCAGTCCAGGCAGCCCGTCCGCGCGCAAAGCGAGCACGAACAGAACGATCACCGCAAACCGTGCGCCGACACCCAGCAGTTCCGGGCGCCGGGCCAGGGCAGCAGAGATAGCGGTGACAAGGACCGGCAGCATGACCGCGCCCGCCGCGCAGGGATAGGCGGCAAAGCGCACGTGCATCGCGCCAAGCGCGACCAGGAGCAGGGCACACGACCCGGCATAACCGATCAGCAGCGATCGCCGGCGCAGGGCAAACCACAAGAGCAGCGCGGCGGCCAGCGAACCGGTCAGCAGATACTGCATCGCACCGGTGACCGTCGTGACTGGCTTCATTTCGACGATGCCGCCGAGAAACTCGCGCGTCTCCTGCGCGGACATCAGGCCGTCGGGGCCACGGATCACATCAGGAAACAGCGCAATCCACAGCACGAGACCCGCGGCTGGCAACATCAGGGCGAGGACCGCTCTGGCCTCCCTGCCGAGGCGGATCCGCTCGATCAAGGCTGTGGCGTGAGACAGGCAAAACGTGACGAGTGCCAGAATTAGATAGACGACCGAAAGGCGGTCGATCTCGGCCGAGCCGTAGCCGGCATGCGGTGGATCCACCACGAAGGCGCAGCCGGTTACCACGAGAAAGGCCAGTCCGGCCGCCCGGATCGCCTGCCCGATATCCGGCCGTTCCGGCCTGATGGCCGGGTCAGGTCCCATGGGCATCAGGACAAGCGGCGGCGATGCAAAATCCTCCCCCTCCCGCAAGGGGAGGGGGAGAATATTTCTCGCGCTCGCCCCTATCCTGATGCCCATGGGGTCAAGCCCGGCCAGCCAGGCCAGCCAGAGCCCGGCAAACGCCATCAAGGCAAACGGCATTGTTTCGGGCGACAGCCAGACCCCCAGGCCGGCCCATGCGCCAAGAGCCACCCCCGCCGTTCCTGGCACGCGCCCGAGGATTGCGCGAAGCGTCCAACCGCCGGTCATGACCGCCACCAGCACCAGCAGCACATGGTGATGTGCGACGCCGGGTAGGCCGTAACCGACGATCGGGAGGGAAAGCGCGGCCGCGACGGGTGCCAACCAGAGCCAGCGCCGCTCGGCCAGCGGGAAGGCAGCCCAGGCAACCGCGATCCCAAGCAGCCCCATGCAGATCGGACCAAGCAGGCTCGCGGCAAGATGCAGGGCCGCGTGCCGATCCAGCACCAGAGTGAAGGGCGCGGCCAGCAGGCATAGAACACTGTCGAGCAGATGCGACCAGTGCAGCAGCGTACCGGCGCCCGACCCGTCCCGGCTCACCACGTCGAGCGTCCGGTCCTGCTGCAGCATCTCCTCGATGCGCACCAGCCGCATGTAGCTGTCCGGGTTGAACAACCCGCCCGACAAGACGCGGCCGATCACATCCCTGCCCGTGGCGAAGGCGATCGCGACCGGCAGCAGGAAGAACAGCAGCCCTTCCCAACAGGCGAAGCCGCCGCGATTGCTCGTTGCGCTCATTTTCGACCTGCAGACCTCTTCGGACGAAGCGGCGTCATGAAGCCACGAAAGTGTTTCCTTGCCGATTCGGCATATCTCCTAGGCCATTCGGATTAGGCAGTCCGCCGATCGGCATCTGTCATGTGGCTGAATTTACTTCAGTAACAGTTTCGATAGAGTGTCACCTACCAACTGGAGGCTGCTGCTATGCTGATTTTGCGTGTTGGTAACACCCCGTTTATCCTCGGCAGTGTCGAAGCGACCCTGCGAAAGCACGGCATCAGCAGTGAGTGCGCCGTATCGGGACGCGAGGCGCTGGATTTCCTGCGCCTCTACGACTACGACCTCGTGCTGATGGACCTGCAACTGCCCGACGTTCCCGCCTATGAGGTCGTGCGCATGATGCGCGCCGCGTCGCTCAAGGCGCCGGTGGTCATCCTGTCGGATGCTGCCACGGTGCAGGCCAAGGTCAGGGCGCTCGATCAGGGCGCCGATGATTTCCTCAACACGCCTTGCGACGCCGAGGAGCTGCTCGCGCACATCCGGGCCGTCGTCCGGCGCAGCCAGGGTCACACCAAATCCGCTTTGACGCTTGGGCCGGTCGAGCTGTGGCTGGATCGCCGTGACGTGCGGGTACACGGCCAGTCGCTGCATCTGTCGCGGCGAGAATATGCCGTCATGGAGCTGCTGTTCCTCAAGCAGGGCATCGTCCTGAACAAGGGTACGTTCCTGACGCATCTCTATTGTGGCATGGACGAGCCCGAGATGAAGACGATCGATGTCATCATCTGCCGGCTGCGCAAGAAGCTGGCGGAGGCGGGCGTACCGACGCTGATCGACACGGTGTGGGGTTGCGGCTACATCCTGCGCGATCCATCATCCGCTCCGGTAGACGCCGTGCAGGAAAACCACGTGGGCGTGACGCCTTCCTGGTCAGAACGCGCGCTGCCGGCCGTGGCTGCGTGAAGATCGCCGCAGCGCTCTCTCCCTCACGTCACCCCCGCCGCCTTGCCGCTCCTCTCCTATGTCTCCTCGTCCTGGCTTCCGCCGCGCACGCGCAGGTCTCGCCATGCGAGCAGGCGGGAAGCGACGCGGAGCGCCAGTATGCGCTGCCTTCCGGTTTGCTTCTCGCGATCGGCCGCGTGGAGAGCGGACGCTGGGATGCCGCGTATCGCCGCACCGTACCTTGGCCCTGGGCGATCGATGCCGCCGGCGAGCCGCGGCTGGTCGCGAGCAAGGAAGCGGCGCTGCGCCAGACACGGGCTTTGCAAAGCGGTGGTCTCCGCAACATCGATGTCGGCTGTTTCCAGATCAACCTGCAAAATCACCCATCCGCCTTCGCCGATCTGGAGCAGGCGTTCGATCCGGTGGCGAATGCGCAGTATGCGGCGCGCTTCCTGGCGTCGCTGCACACGCGACTGGGTGGCTGGGAAGACGCCGTCGCCGCCTATCATTCGTCCCTCCCCGAGCGCGGTCTTCCCTATCGCCAGGCGGTGCTCGCCACCTGGTCCGCGCCAGGATCGGCCGGCATGCCCGTTCGTAGTGTCGAACCGGTGGTGGTCTATACGATCGCCGGCACCCGGATCAGCGTGTGGACGCCGAGCCGCACCGGCACCGCCGCCAGCCTGATCGCCGTTCCGCAGGCACCACCGTCTGCCGACAGTCTGCCACGCGTGATCACGCCGGGCGGCTGACGTTCGGGCGTGAGGGCGCGAGCCACCCCGCGCCGTCGCGGGAATGCCAATCTGGCGGCGCGATTTTTCCGAAATACCTGGGCTCGCCGCAGCCATCTGAAACCATTTTACAACCGCCGACATGGTTTATAGCGCCTGCATGCGTTCGTCTGTGGAAAGCGGACGCAGCGCCTGGAACGCCACGCCGGGACCCGACAACCAACCAGAGGGATCTCTGACATGATCGAATATGTGAAGATTTGGCTCGCGCTGAAGACCGACAAGCGCGCGGTGACGGCCCTGGAATACGGCCTGATCGCGGCTGTGATCATCGTCGTGTGTGCTGGCGCCTTCGCCGCTGTCGGCACGAGTCTCCAGACCACGCTGAACAGCGTCAGCAGCTGCTTCGCCA
>JBGPND010000208.1:0-9197 GCA_041487355.1 Acetobacteraceae bacterium
CCGGGGATCGCGCTCAGCCGATGCGCGAGGGTATCGGCAAGCGTCGCGCCGCCTAACGCGCTCGCGAGCACGCCGATCACGGTGATGCCGATCTGCACGGTGGACAGGAACCGGCCGGGATCGCGCTTCAGCTCGAGCGCGAGCTGCGCGCCCTTGCGGCCCAGTTCGGCGGCGTGCTGGAGCCGCGCGGTGCGCGCGGAGATCACGGCCATCTCCGCGAGCGCGAAGAAGCCGTTGAGCAGGACCAATAGGAGAACGACGGCGAGTTGCAGCCACAACATGGCGGCCCCCGGCGAGGAGCTGAGGTTCGGTTGGGTGCTAGGATACGCCGGAACGCGGCGGAATGCGCAGCCTTTGGCTCAGCGCGAGTAGAACTCGACCACCAGGTTGGGTTCCATCTGCACCGGATACGGCACGTCGGAGAGCTTCGGCGTGCGGGCGAAGCGGCCCTTCATCGCGCGGTGATCGACTTCCAGATACTCGGGCACGTCGCGCTCGGTGCTCTGCGAGGCATCCAGCACCATGGCGAGCTGCTTCGACTTCTCCTTCACCTCGATCGTGTCGCCGTCTTTCACGCGGAACGAGGAGATGTTGACCCGCCGCCCGTTCACCAGCACATGGCCGTGCGAGATGAACTGCCGCGCCGCGAACGGGGTTATGGCGAACTTCATGCGGTAGATCACTGCGTCCAGCCGGCGCTCCAGCAGCTCGATCAGGTACTGGCTGGAGTCGCCGCGCAGCCGCACCGCCTCCTGATAGTACCGGCGGAACTGCTTCTCGCTGATGTTGCCGTAGTAGCCCTTGAGCTTCTGCTTGGCCATCAGCTGCGTGCCGTAGTCGGTGACCTTCTTGCGGCGCTGGCCGTGCTGGCCGGGCCCGTATTCGCGCTTGTTGATCGGGGATTTCGGCCGGCCCCAGAGATTGACCCCCAGGCGGCGGTTGATCTTGTATTTGCTCTCGGCGCGCTTGGTCATGGTGCGCGTTGCCCTTTCGCATGGCTCTTGTTGCACCGGTAGGCCACGCTTGCGTGGCGGGCGCGGAACCCGGAGTTCCGTCCACGTTCCCGGCAGTAAGCTGGCGCCTATAGGGAGGGGGGCGCGGCTTGTCAAACCGCGGCCCGCCTCGTAAGGGCGGGCATGATCAACCGCAGCGAGATCGTCTGGCTCGGCATCGCCTCCGGCGTCTCCGGCTGCCTGATCGGCGGCATGATGCTCGGCATCGGCATGGACCTCATCGTCAACGGCCAGAAGCTGGGTTGGCTCCTGCTGCTGCCAGGCGCGCCGGTGTCGGCGATTCCAGGCTGGCTGCTGGCACGGAAGCTGGCCCAACAGCTCTAGCCGGCTTGCCAGGTGGTGACTTCCAGCACCATCGATGCGACGTGGCTGCGGTGCAGGCGGGCCACCGCTTCGGCGTCGCCGGCGTGGCGCGGCGGATCATCGGCGGCTGGGTGCCGTGGCCGCCTGCACGGCTGCGTCCAGCGTGCTGAGGAAGCGCGAGCGGTCAGCGCGGGTGAGTGCGGCGGGGCCGCCGGTGGTCAGGCCAATTTCGCGCATGTGGCGCGCGACCTCGCGGCCGGCCAGGGCATTGCCGATGTTGTCCTGCGTCCAGTGCTTGCCGGTGGGCGATACGGCGCGCGCGGCCTTGGCAAGACAGCGCGCGGCGAGCGGAATGTCGGCGGTGACGCAGACGTCGGCTTCGGTGATGTGTTCGGCGATCCAGTCGTCGGCCGCGTCTTGGGTGGCGCCGACGATGACCATCTGCACGTTCGGCAGGCCGGGCGGGCGGATCGGGCGCGACCCATTGGAGACGACGAAGACAGGAAGGTTGAGGCGGGTCGCCACGCGGTAGGTTTCCTCGCGGACGGGGCAGGCGTCGGCGTCGATGTAGATCGCGATCATGGCATGGATCATAACCCATCGAAGGCAGCGACCCATTGTCGTCGTGGCCGGCAGGCTGCTGGGCCGCAAGCTGGGGCGACAGCTCTGGCCTGCCCATTTCATCAGCGCGTCGGGTTCGCCGCATGAGAGACAGGAGCAGTCGCGTGGACCACATCGCCAGGACGGAGCGCCCGGTCGGACCCCTTACGCTCGCGATCGACATCGGCGGGACGCGCCTGAAGGCCGGAATCCTGGCTCCCACCGGCAGGATGTCGGCCGGCTCCCATCGCGTTGATACGCCGCATCCGGCTACCCCCGCCGCGGTCGTCAATGCCCTGGCCGATCTGGTCCGCCCGCTTGGTGCGTTCGACCGCATATCGATCGGCTTCCCCGGCGTGGTGCGCGGCGGGCGCGTGCTCACCGCGCCGAATCTCGGGACCCAGGCCTGGAATGGCTTCCCGCTCGCCGACGCACTCGCCGAGAAGCTGGGGGCACCGGCGCGCCTGGAGAACGATGCGACCGTGCAGGGCCTCGGCGTGATCACCGGCCGCGGCCTGGAATGCGTCATCACCCTGGGCACCGGCATGGGCTTCGCGCTGTTCCAGGACGGCAGGCCGGCGCCGCATCTCGAGCTCAGCCAGCACCCGGTGCATGGTCGCAAGACCTACGACCAGTATATCGGCAATGCGGCGATGCATTCGATCGGACGCAAGCGCTGGAACCGCCGCGTGCGCAAGGCGATCGACTGCATCAACACGCTGACGAGTTGCGACACGCTATACATCGGCGGCGGCAATTCGAAGTATGTGCAGCTCGACCTGCCCGCCACGGTGCGGCTCGTCTCCAATGAGGCGGGGATCACCGGCGGCATTCGGCTGTGGGACGCGCCGCCCGATCGCGCCTTCGCCGCAGCATGAACGGCTTCAACAGCGCGTGACGGGGCTCGGCGCATCCTGTGCAGGCGCGCGGCGCGCTTGCGGTAGCGCAGACGCGATCGCTATGGTCGGCATGGTCGAAGGAGAAGCGCCATGATGACCATGCGCAGCATCACTCTTCTCTTCGTCGCAGTGACCTGCTCCTCGACGATTGTGCGGGCAGACGAATCGCCCCATCGCCGGCCAGGCCTGTGGGAGATCACGCGCATCACCGTGGATGCGAACAACCCTGCGCGGACCAGCAAGGCCTGCATCGATGGCGCGACCGAAGCCATGCTGCGGGACATCGGCACCAGCTTCGCCAGGAGCGCGTGCAGCACGACAGAGGTCAGTGCCTCCGGCAATGTCGTCACCGTCGATTCCGTCTGTCAGCTCGCCGGTTCGCGGTCGACGAACCATACGGTCATCACCTTCGTCGGCGACACCGCCTATCACCATGTGGCTACCACGCATTTCGACCCGCCGCTGTTCGGCAGGGCGGACAGCACCAACGAGATGGACGGCAAATGGATCGGTCCGTGCGCGCCTGATATGCGCCCCGGCGACGTGATCACCGCAATGGGCAAGATCAACCTGCTCGACCGGACTCAGTCGCAGAAGTAGTTACCAGTCGGCGTCGCCTGCGTCCGCTGGCATGATATACCCGTCCTCTCAAGGAGCCTGGGGGTTTGATACGCCGATGAAGTGGAACGTGCCGGTGATCAGTGAGGCGATCTCGTCACGGTAGGCAGCGATGTTGTCGAAGAACCGGTCTATGGCGGCCTTGAAGTCGGCCAAGCTGCTCCTTGGTCAGATCCGCCGCGCTGCCCGAATACGACGGCCGTTCGATCCCGCTGATGCCCGAGGTCACGTAGAGGCGACGGTGCTCGCGCACCGTCTCGGCGTCGATGAACAGCGCCGCCGCGATCCGCTCCGCCGTCCAGCCGTCATCCAGCAGCAACAGCACGTTCATCCGACGATGCACCGTGCTGCTCGTCTGCTGGCGCATCATCCGAAGCAGATGCGCCCGGTCCGATGGAGAGAGAATCGCGCCGCTCACCCGCACAGCGAACCGGAACCCTACGCGCTGTAAGGACCCCCGACCGGAATTTCTCGGAGTCGGGGTATACCAGACCGTCTGCGGGTCGATCGCGTCGTATTGACGGTGCGTGCCGATGAAGCGGACATAGACCACCCCGTAATGGAAATTCACCCCCGCAACCAGCCGGTACTTGTTGCCGCCATCCATGTCCCCGCGAAGGCGGGGATCGAACACCACGCGTCCGTCGCGCAGGATGTCCGCGCTGTTGAACATACGCTTGATTGCCGGCAGGTTGCGCCACTCGGCCGCTCGCACCACCTTCACCCAGGCGCGCAGCGGCTGCTCAGCGTCGCGGTGCGGTGCGCCGGCTTCTCCCAGAATGCCTTCAGCCGGCCGACTGAGATGATGCGCATGGAGACAGATAGCACGGTCCCAAGGTGGGAGCACCTGAAGACCTGTTGGCGTCCTGGAGGAAAGATCGATGGCCGGAGTTCCGCGGGTAGGAGGCGTGCTGGAGACCTCGCTCTATGTCGCCGATCTGGATACGTCGTGCGACTTCTACCAGCGCCTGTTCGGCTTCGAGCGGTTCGTGCATGACGGACGCATGTGCGCACTCGGCGTGCCAGGCAGTCAGGTGCTGCTGCTGTTCCGCCACGGCAGCACGAATCAGCCCGCCCCGGTTCCAGGTGGCTTCATCCCGCCGCATCACGGCAGCGGCGAGCTGCATCTCTGCTTCGCCATCCCGCTCGGGGAACTGGCCACGTGGGAGGCGCATCTGCGGCAAGAGGGCATCGAGGTGGAAAGCCGTGTGCGCTGGGCACGCGGCGGCACCAGCCTGTATTTCCGCGATCCCGACGGCAATTCGCTGGAGGTGGCGACTCCCGGGCTGTGGCCCAATCACTGAATGAGCAACCGGTGGACGGTGGGGAACGCCGGTGAACTGGTAAGCCTGACGGTAGTCGCGCTGTTGCTGGTGCTGGCGCTCGGAGCCGCGGCACTTCCCTGGATCATGCCTGGCGAAGACGCAGCGGCACACCGCCTCGCCGCCATTTTCATCTTCACAGCGAGCTATCTTGCGCTCGCGATCGGCAAGGTGCCGGGCCTTTCGATCGACCGCGCCGGCGTCGCCCTGGTCGGCGCCTGCCTAATGGTGGCTTCCGGTGTCATGACTCTGGAGGACGCCTACCAGGCAGTCGACATGGGAACGATCACCCTCCTGCTCGGCATGATGATCGTGGTCGCCAATCTGCGCATCTCCGGCTTCTTCGCGCTGGCCAATGCCTGGATGATACGCCGCGTGCATCGGCCAGTGTTGCTGCTTGCCGCCATCGTCCTGGTGTCCGGCGCATTCTCCGCTTTCCTGGTGAACGATGCGATCTGCCTGGTGATGGCGCCGCTCGTGCTGGAGCTGACACTCGGTCTCGGTCGCAACCCGGTGCCCTATCTGCTGGCCGTGGCGATGGCGTCGAATGTCGGCTCGACGGCGACGATTACCGGCAATCCGCAGAACATGATGATCGGCAGCTTCTCGCACATCCCCTACACGCAGTTCGCCGCTGCATTGGCGCCGGTGGCGCTGGTCGGGCTGGTGCTGACAATCGCGCTCCTGGCTCTGTTGCATCGCGCCGAGCTGCGCGGCGAAAGCCTGCGGCCACGGCTGCCGCGCCGGCGGATCAATCGGGTGCTGGTGGCGCGTTCCCTGGTGGCCACCGCGTTGGTGGTGGCGCTGTTCTTTGCCGGCCAGCCCCCGGCGAAGGCGGCGATCGTGGTCGGTGCGCTGCTGTTGCTGACGCGCCGCGTGAAGAGCGCGCGCATCTATGCCGAGATCGACTGGTCGCTGCTGCTGATGTTCACCGGGCTGTTCATCATCGTCGCAGGTGCCGAGCGCGAACTGCTGACGCCGCAAACTGTGGAGGCCGTGGGCCGGCTGCACCTGGCCACGATACCGGTACTCAGCTTCGTCACCGCGGTGCTGTCGAACCTGGTGAGCAACGTCCCCGCCGTATTGCTGCTGAAACCATTCGTTGCCGCGCTGCCGGAGCATGATCGCGCCTGGCTGGTGATCGCCATGGCGTCCACACTGGCCGGGAATTTCACCGTGCTGGGCTCGATCGCCAATCTGATCGTGGTGGAGAAGGCGGCGCGGCGCGGCATCGTGATCGGCTTCTGGGATTATTTCTGCGTCGGTGCACCGCTGACCCTGCTCACACTGGTGGCGGGAACGCTGTGGCTCATGTGGACATGAGGAACCTGCGCTCCGCCGAGGTCAGCCCTGAGAGGACACGGTAGCGCTTCCCGGCCGCTCCCCGGCTGCGAGATTGGCATCGATCGCGGCCACCGCCTGCGGCAGATCGGCGATGCTGTCGATCACCATGTCGGCATCGCGCAGCTCGGCTGCGGCCTGCTCACGCAACTTGGCGCGCTCCGCGGGCGGCACCGCGGCCAGCTCCTCGGCCGAGAGGCCGACGGCATTGCCGGTCAGAGCGACGCCGACGGTCCAGGTGCCCGCCGCCTTGCCGTCGCCGATGCCAGGCGCGGTGTCGTCCACCTTCATCACGCAGGCGGCGGGCCAGACGCCGAGCCTGGCCATGGCGTACCACATCATCAGCGGGCTAGGGCGCCCCGCCGGCAGATCGCCGGCGCAGACCGTCGGCTCAGGTGTGTAGCCTGACGCGGCGGCGAGCGGTTCCAACACATCCATGATCGCGCGTATAGCCCGTGGTGGCGCCGATGCGCATGCCGCGTTACCGCAACGCTGCGATCGCTACGATGGCGCCCGGGATGATGTCGGCATGATCGCGCACGGCGGCGATGTTCATCGGCTCGAACACCTGGAAGATCGCGTCGACGTCGCCTTCCGAGAAGTCTCGCCCGTGCCGCGCACGCCACGCCGCCGCGACCGCCGGCGTCTGGCCCACGGCACGGATATGGTCCCATTTCGCTAGGATTAGGCCCATACGGAAAACCCCACAGAATCGGCATTTCTGCCGGTCTGACCGGGTCTCCAGGCTCCCACCGGGGAAGCTCCAGGAAGCCGCCAAGAGCGCCCCTATATCTGGCGAGCCGCCGCCGGACGTGCTTTCCGCCTTGGAGCGGATGCGCCGGCGTGCCAACCCGGAGCCTAGCATCCCCCGATCCGAGCCGAGTATGACCACTCACAGACCCTCCCGCATCGTCACTGCCAAGCCCGGCCAAGGGTTGCCCGGATGGTGCAGAGGTACTAGCCCACCTTGGTGGGCGGCATATTGCACGCGGTGTGTGCGGCATAGCGGTCGTGACTCACCCTGTACGACCGCTCATGGCCGCACTTCGCGCAGACAAATATCTCGGTATCCAATTCAAGGAACGGCCCGTCTGGGTCAATCCGTTTGAGCCGTAGCTCGCCATGGCAGAAGTCGCAGTATAACGAGGGTGGCGGCTGGACGAGGTTACGCATGCGATTTCCTTTCGCACAACATACTTCGGAGCGAGGACAAGGGACGCTCAAACGGGTCCCGGTCAATACAATTGGTTGGAAGCCGAACGCCTTGGGCTGGCGTCTCGGTCTACTCAATCATGCGCGCTCTATGGCTTGGTGTCCAGCAAGGTCTCGACCGCAAACACCAGACACACCGGCACGGCCACACGTCGGAGCAGTGCGTGTCTGATTGTGGTCTGAATATTGCGAATGGCTCGCCGGTCGCCAGATCGACCGATGAACACCGGCTTACCGGCGTTCGGATGTGTGAGCCGATAGTGCTCCCATTTCGCCATGCCCATCGGGCCGCGCGCGTCGGCGATGCTGATTGTGACGCCGAACTGCGCGAAGGCGCGCACGAAGGCACCCATCGGCGCGCGGCTGCCGTGGTCCACCACGGTGCCGGCCCAGTCGAGGATGACGGCTTTCAGATGCAACGGCTCCATGTGCCGATACCAGCACGCTTGCCCCTGGTGCGCCAACCGCCCAGCATGTGGCCATGCGGGATCGCAGCGAGGGTGACATCAATCTCGGCGACGCGCGCGCCGCCTGGCAGCGCGACTACATCGACGCGGAGACGCGTGCGCTGCTGGATGAGGATGCGCGCTGGTTCCTGCATCAGGCGCTGTCGACACCATGCCTGAATGTGGTGGAGCGGGCCGAGGGGATCTATCTGGTTGACACCGCCGGAAGGCGGATCATGGATTTCCATGGCAACACCGTGCACCAAGTTGGTTACGGCCACCCTCGGGTGATCGAGGCTGTGACGCGGCAACTGGCGACGCTGCCGTTTTCGCCGCGCCGCTACACCAACCGCGGCGCGATCGATCTGGCGCGGCGGCTGGCGGAGCTGGCACCGGGCCGGCTGAACAAGGTGCTGTTCGCGCCATCGGGCACGGCGGCGATCGGCATGGCGCTGAAACTCGCGCGTCACGCCACGGGGCGACACAAGACGCTATCGATGTGGGACGCGTTCCATGGTGCCTCGCTCGATGCGATCTCGGTTGGTGGCGAGGCGATCTTCCGTCGCGACGCCGGCCCGCTGCTGCCGGGGACCGAGCACGTGCCGCCGCCCGCGTTGGCACATCGGTTCTTCGGGGAGGATGGACGCGCGCACGAGCGGCTGGCCGACTACATCGATTATGTGCTGGAGGTGCAAGGCGATGTCGGCGCGGTGATCGCGGAGCCGGTGCGCTGGACGACACTGGAGGCACCGCCTGCCGATTTCTGGCCGCGCGTACGTGTGAGCTGCGACCGGCATGGTGCATTGCTGATCTTCGACGAAATCCCGAGCTGCCTCGGGCGCACCGGCACGATGTTCGCGTGCGAGCAGGTCGGCTGCACGCCGGACATGCTGGTATTGGGCAACGGGCTGGGCGGCGGCGTGTTCCCGATGGCGGCACTCATCGCGCGCGAGGATCTGGATGTCGCGGCGGACCGCGCGCTGGGGCATTACACGCATGAGAAGAGTTCGGTCGGATGTGCCGCGGCTCTTGCGACGCTCGATGTGATCCGTGACGAGCAGTTGCTGGAGCGGTCTCGCGTTCTTGGCGCTTATGGGTTGGAGCGGCTGCGGCATATGCAGGCTGCGCACCCTGCCATCCGTGCCGTGCGAGGACTCGGTGTGTCATTCGGTGTGGAAGTGGCAGACGCCGCGCTGGCCGAAGCCGTGATGTATCGCTGCCTGACGAATGGCCTGAGCTTCAAGGTGGGCGGCGGCAATGTGCTAACGCTGTGCCCACCGCTGACTATCGCGCAAACCGAGCTGAATGCGGCGTTCGATATCCTGGATTTGGCGATGCGATCGGTATGACGACCACTGTCATTGCGAGGAGCGGAGCGGCGCGGGAAAGACGGGGGGGGTGCGCACGATAAAGGCGCGTGGCGGGGCTCCGCGCCCAGGCAGG
>JBGPND010000209.1:0-9148 GCA_041487355.1 Acetobacteraceae bacterium
ATCCGACTCCCGCAGCACTTCCGTCTTCACCGGCAGGACTTCGCCCAGCCACACCGCATTGAGCGTATGGTCGTCGCGCGGGCGGCCGGATTGCGGATGCACCAGCACCGTCAGCCCCATGCGATTCAGCATCAGGAACGGCACCAGCGTGGGAAACAGCTCGGGCGCGAAGGCGATCTGGTACATCGCCTGCACATGCGGTCCCACCGGTTCGTCGTGCCAACTCCCCATGCGCATGGCGAAGCGCTCCTCCACCCATTTGCGCAGCAGTGCGGCGCGGTCCTTGCTGGCGGGGTCGTAGTAGACATGCGCGTGGTAGTCCTTGATCGCGCCGATGTCCTTGGGTGCGTCCTGCATCAGGTGGTCTCCTCCAACAGACGCTTCACCTCGCGCTTGGCGACCTTGCCGTAGCCGGATTTCGGCAACTCGGACCAGAACACGAAGCGCGTCGGCCATTTGTATTTTGCCAGTTTGCCGTCGAGAAACGCGAGAAGCTCCGCTTCGGTCACCGGCGTGCCCTCCGCCAGTACCAGCAGGGCGACACCGCTTTCGCCCCAGCGTTCATGCGGCATGCCGACGACGCAGGCTTCCGCCACGGCGGGATGGCTCAGCAGCAGCTCCTCGATCTCGCGCGGATACACGTTGGAGCCGCCGGAGATGTACATGTCGGACGCGCGGCCGGTGATGTAGATGAAGCCGCGTTCGTCCATATGGCCGAGATCGCCGGTATGGAACCAGCCGAAGCGCGTGGCCTGCGCGGTGGCTTCGGGATTGTTGTGGTAGCCCGCGAACACGCCCGGACCACGCACGCAGATCTCGCCTGTGGCACCGGGCGGCAAGTGATTGGCGTCGAGATCGAGGATGGTGACCTCCATGCCGGTCCGTGGGTAGCCGCAACTGCCGACCGGCATGTCGTCGTCCACGCTGTGCAGGTGCGGCGGCAGCACGGTGATGTTGCCGGTCACCTCGCCCAGGCCGAAATACTGCACCAGCACCTTGCCCAGCTTGCGCAGCGCGTGCTGCTGGTCGGCGCGATACATCGGCGAGCCGGCATAGATCGCAT
The DNA here is from genome assembly GCA_041487355.1 of Acetobacteraceae bacterium. Taxonomy (GTDB): domain Bacteria; phylum Pseudomonadota; class Alphaproteobacteria; order Acetobacterales; family Acetobacteraceae; genus JAMXLO01. Next base: position 1,064 of record JBGPND010000209.1, read on the forward strand.
ACCGCAGCGAGGCATGGTCGTAGCGGTCGACCGCGTCATGCCGCGTCAGCATCGTCAGGATGGTCGGCACGGTGAACATGTTGGTCACCCGATGCCGCTCGACGAGTTGCCATGCCTCCTCGCAGTCCAGCCGCTCGCCGGACAGCAGGACGCTGGCGGCGCCGCGGGCCACCTGGGTCAGGGCAAGGATGCCTGCGCCGTGCGACAACGGCGCCACCACCAGCGAGACGTCCTGCTCGGTGGTCCCCGGCATCAGGTCGCAGAGATGGTTGGTGACCACGTACTCAAGCTGCCCGTGCGTCAGCACCCCTGCCTTCGGCCGCCCGGTGGTACCGGAGGTGTAGAAGAACCACGCTGCGTCATCGCGATCGACATCGGCGGCGCGCTCGACGCGCTGACCGGAGGTTGCCAGCATCTCCCATGACAGATCGCCCGCACCGATCGAAACATGCAGGCGCGCATTGGCGTTTTCCGCGGTTGCCGCCGCCGCATGTGCAGGGAACGCGGCATCGAAGATATGCACAGAGGCGCCGGAGGATTGCGCCAGATACGCCACCTCCGGCGGGGTGAGGCGGAAATTCGTCGGCACCCACACCGCGCCGAGCATCCACGACGCCCACATCGTCTCGAGCACCGCGTTGGAGTTCCGCGCGTGCAGCAGGATGCGGTCGCCCTTCCGCACGCCGCGTTCGGCCAGGGCGCCGGCGGCCGCCTGAACCCGGGCGCAGAACTCGGCCCAGGTCCAGGTCCGGTCGCGCCAGATCAGCGCCGGTCGTTCGGGAAACCGCCGCGCCGTCTGCAGCAGCAGATGCGCGAGGTTGCTCGTCGGAATCAGCGAACCGCCTCCAGGATCGACACGTAGTTCGCCACCGCCGCGCCGCCCATGTTGAACACGCCGGCGATGTCCGCCTTCGGCAATTGCATCGCGCCTGCCTGGCCGGTGAGCTGCATCGCAGTGATCACGTGCATCGACACGCCGGTGGCGCCGATCGGATGGCCCTTCGCCTTCAGCCCGCCCGAGGGGTTCACCGGCAGCCGACCGTCCTTCGCCGTCCAGCCTTCCAGCACCGCGCGCGCACCTTGGCCAGGCGGCGTCAGGCCCATCGCCTCGTATTCCAGCAATTCGGCGATGGTGAAGCAGTCATGCGATTCAACGAACGACAGCTCGTCCAGCTTCACGTTCGCCGCGTCCAATGCCCGCCGCCACGCCACCGCCGCACCCTCGAAGCGGGTGATGTCGCGCTTCGAGATCGGCAGAAAATCGTTTACCTGCACGGCCGCACGGAAGCGCACCGCCTTGCCCATGGCACGCGCGGTCTCTTCGTCGGTCATCACCAGCGCCGCGGCACCATCCGACACCAGCGAACAGTCGGTGCGCTTCAGCGGCGGCGCCACGTAGGGGTTCTTCTCGCTGACATGGCGGCAGAAATCGAAGCCAAGATTCTTGCGCATCTGCGCATAGGGATTGTCGACGCCGTTCTTGTGGTTCTTCGCCGCGATCGCTGCCAGCGCATCCGACTGGTCGCCGTAGCGCTGGAAATACCGCTCGGCGATGCGGCCGAACACGCCGGCGAAACCAGCGGGAATGTCGGCCTCTTCCTTCTGGTAGCTCGCCTTCAGCAGGATATCGCCGATCTCCGCACCTGGCGTCGCGGTCATCTTCTCCACACCGATCACCAGGGCGAAGCGGCCGCGGCCGGCGGCGAGGAAGTCGCGCGCGCCGTGCACCGCGGCGGAGCCGGAGGCGCAGGCGTTCTCGTAGCGCGTGATCGGCCGGAAGCGCAGTTCCGGCACGTGCTGCAACACGAGCGAGGCGGGGAAGTCCTGTTTCGAGAACCCGTTGTTGAACAGGCTGACGAAGCCGGCCTCGATCTCGCCGGGCGAGATGCCGGCATCCTCGATCGCCGTGCCGGCGACGCGGCCGATCAGCGATTCGATGTCGGGGTCTTCCAGCTTGCCGAACGGCGAGTGCGCCCAGCCAACGATGCAGGCTTCGGTCATGGTGGAACCTCCTGGTCTGCTGGCGGGAGGGTAGCGGATCGGGGCCGGGATGGCGACGGGCGACACTGCCAGAACAACCGCATTTGGCATCAGCGCCTTGCGCGGGTGGCCACGCGCCGTCACAGGCCCAGAAAAGGAAGCAAGAAGGCGTTTTTAACACGGAGAAGCAGGGAGGACCGCGGAGGTCACCGAGAAGGCGTTCATGCGCCCCCGGGTCAAGTGCCCGGGGGCATGCTTCGCGCGCCGACAACCTGTCTTCCGGCGCAAAGCGCCAAGAAAGTTCTGCTCCGTGGTCTTCGTGGGTCCTCCCTGCTTCTCCGTGATAAATGCTTTCTTGCTCCGCCGCGCATATGCGTTAGCCCTGGCAGCACCGCACCAGCGTATAGACAACGTACACACAATATGCTATCTGAGGAGCCTGCAGGAGACCAGCATGCCGCGCACTTCCGCCGTTCACCGTGACCAAGCCGCGCCCCGCAGCGGAGTCATCAACATCCGCGTCCGGCCCGACGAGCGTGCTCTGATCGATCGGGCCGCGGCCGCCCTAGGGAAGAGCCGGTCGGACTTCATGCTGGAGGCGTCCCGCCGCGCGGCCGAGGAAGCGCTGCTCGACCAGACCATATTGCGTGTCGACAGCGCCACTTACGCCCGATTTGTCGAGATGCTGGACGCTCCCCCCCGGCCGAATGCCGCGCTGCGTCGGCTGTTGCAGACCAAGGCGCCATGGGAATAGGCCCTGGCGCGCCAGAGCCGCTTGCGGACCGACACGATCTGAGCGTCTTCGCATCGGGCGAGCCGATACTGGATGACTGGCTGCGGCGCCGCGCACGTGCCAACCAAACCAGCGGCGCATCGCGAACCTATGTCATCGCGCAGCAGAACCGGGTCATCGGCTATTTCACTCTGGCGTCGGGGGCGATCAGCATTGCCGAGGCGCCCTCCCGCGCGCGACGGAACATGCCAGACCCGATCCCAATGACAGTGCTTGGACGGCTGGCAATCGACCAGGCCTGGCAAGGAAGCGGGCTTGGTCGGCTGCTGTTGCGCGACGCCATTCTGCGCACAAGCCAAGCCGCCGCTATCATCGGCGTACGCGGTCTGCTGGTGCACGCATTGTCTCCCGCGGCAAAGCGCTTCTACGAACGCAACGGCTTCCGCGAATCACCCAACCGGCCGATGACGCTTGTCGTCACGCTGCAGGACGCAATAGCCGCGGCGGGTGACGTAAACGGTTGAACTGTAGCCTTGTCGGTCTGACTGGAGAGGCACCGCGTTCTCAATCGTCACCGACCCACACTGTCATTGCGAGGAGCGCAGCGACGAAGCAATCTCGAGGTGAGTGCGCACCGACCACGAGATTGCTTCGCTCCGCTCGCAATGACAGTGTGGGTGGGGGCAACGAGGCCGAGGCGTCGAGATTGCCCTTCAGTCAACCCGACAATGCTCTAATCCGCGGTCCAGCCGCCGTCGATCAGCAGGCTCTGGCCGGTCATGTAGGCAGAGGCGTCGGAGGCCAGGAACACCGCCGCGCCCACCATGTCGCCAGGCGTGGCGAAGCGGCCCATCGGCGTGTGGTCGAGCAGCCGCCTGCCATGCGTGTCATGCTCCAGCAGCTCGTGGGTCAGGTCGGTGTCGACCCAGCCAGGGGCCAGCGTGTTCACCCGCACGCCGCGCTTCGCCCAATCCAGCGCCAGCGCGCGCGTCAGCATCTCCACCCCGCCCTTCGATGCGCAATACGGCACCGAACGCAGCAGGCCCACGTGTCCCGCCACCGAACTGATATTGATGATGGAGCCGGAGCCGCGTTCCACCATCACCCCGCCCAGATGCTTGCAGCACAGGAACGTCCCGGTGAGGTTGATGTCGATGATGGCCTGCCAGTCTGCCAAACTGATCCGCTCGATGCCGCGAAAGATCGGGTTGATGCCGGCATTGTTCACCAGCACGTCGATCCGCCCGCAGCGCGCCAACACAGCATCGCGCAGCGCCAGCACGTCCACCTCGCGCGATACGTCCGCTAACTGAACACTGGCCGGCTCGCCGATCGCCGCCGCGGCGTCAGCCAGCGTCGCCTCGGTCCGCCCGGTCAGCACCACACGTGCGCCGTGACGTGCCAGACCCTCGGCAATGGCGCGGCCGATGCCCCGGCCCGCGCCGGTCACCACCGCGACCTTCCCCGTCAGGTCGAACTCGTTCACCAATTGGCTCCCTGCCGCGCGATGCGCTGGGCGAGCGACCAGCGATGCACCTCCGACGGCCCATCATAGATGCGGAACGCGCGGACCTCGCGGAAGATGCGCTCCACCAGCGTCTCGCCCGTGACGCCTTGTCCGCCCAGCACCTGCACGCAGCGATCCACCACGCGCCAGATCGCCTCGGAGCAGAACACCTTCGCGATGGAGGATTCCGTGGTGCCACGCGCGCCCTGGTCCAGCAGCCAGGCGGTGTGCCAGATCGCCAGCCGGCTCATGCGTATGTCGATCTCGTTGTCGGCCAGCATGAAGCCGACGCCTTCGTGGTTGACCAGCTTGGCGCCGAACACTTCGCGCCTGCCGGCATAGCCGGCGGCGATGTCGTGCGCGCGCCGCGCCGCGCCGAGCCAGCGCATGCAATGGGTCAGCCGCGCCGGTGCCAGCCGTACCTGGGCGTAGCGGAAGCCCTTGCCGGGCTCGCCGAGGATATCGCTGGCCGGAACGCGCAGATCGTTGAAGCGCACCACCGCGTGCCCGCCGGCGAACGCCTGGTCCAGGCTGTCCATCGTGCGCACGATCTCGATGCCCGGCTGGTCCATGTCGGCGAGGAACATCGTCGCCGCGCCGTCCTCGCCCTTGGCCATGATGATGGCGAAGCTCGCGCCGTGCGCGCCGGTGATGAACCATTTGGTGCCGTTGATCACCCAGTGGTTGCCGTCCTTCACCGCCGTGGTGTTCAGCGCCGACGGATCGGAGCCAGCGCCGGGCGCCGGCTCGGTCATGCAGAAGCAGGAGCGGATGTCGCCGCGCGCCAGCGGTCGCAGCCAGCGTTCCTTCTGCTCCGGCGTGGCGACCACCCCCATCAGGTGGATGTTGGCTTCGTCGGGGGCGAAGATGTGCATCGCCACGGAGCCGAGCAGCGAATAGCCGGCTTCCTCGAACACCACCGCCTTGCCGACATTGTCCAGTCCCAGCCCGCCGAATTCCGGCGAGGCGTGCGGCGCTAGCAGGCCCGCCTCGCGTCCGAGCGCCACCAGTTCGCGGCGGAACTCCTCGGTCGGCCCGTGCGCGGTCTGCCGCTTGTCGCCTTCCAGCGGGATGATCTTGTCGCGGATGAAGCTGCGCGTGCGTTGCTGCAGGTCCTGGACGTCGGGCGAGAGCGAAAAATCCATGCTGTGGTGCTCCATCTGCTTGAATCCCCACCCCGACCCTCCCCCGCTTCGCGGGAGAGGGGGCGCTTTGAACCCCCTCTCCCGCGAAGCGGGGGAGGGTCGGGGTGGGGGTTCAGCCCGGCCCTGACGATTGGGGCGGGCATCAGAATGCGCGTCCTTGCGCGATCTCGTGGGCGAACTCGACGATGCCGGTGCCGATCGCGGTGAGGCCGGCATAGCGCGGCTCGGTGGTCGCGCCGCTGCGGTAGCGATAGCCGAGCTGCAGGAAGATCACGCCCAGCTTGTACATCGCCAGCACGCGATGGAACAGGACGTCGGAAACATCGCGGCCGCTCAGCGCGGCGTAGGTCTCCACCGCAAGCTGGCGCGGGTAGAAGCCGCCTTCGTCGGCCGGCATCTGCGCCATGTCGTGCAGCGCCGGCGGATCTTCGGCATGCACCCAGTAGCTCAGCAGGGTGGCGAAATCGAACAGCGGGTCGCCGCGCGTGCCCTGGTCCCAGTCCACCACGGCGACGGGCGACAGGTCGCGTGGGTTCAGGATCATGTTGTTCAGCTTGAAGTCGTTGTGCAGCAGCGCCGGCGCGCCGTCCGGCACCAGATGGCGCTCCAGCCAGGCGCCGAGTTCGGCGTGCAGCGCATCGGTGCCTTCCTCCAGCGCCGCCATGCCACGCTTGCGCCAGCCGGACACCGCGCGCGCCAGAAACCCCGCCGGCCGACCGAGGTCGCCCAATCCCACCGCCTCGGCATCGACCGCGTGAAGCGCCGCGAGCGTCTCCAGCAGCACCTGCGACAGCCGCGCGCCGACTTCCGGCCGGCCGGCCAGTTCCGGCGGCAAATGCTCGCGGATCACGAGGCCGGGCCGGTATTCGATGATCTGGAACTGCGCGCCGATGACCGTCGGATCGGTGCAGAGGAACAGGCCACGCGGCACGAACGGCAACGCATCCGGCAGGCGGCTCAGGATGCGGAACTCGCGCGCCATGTTGTAGGCGCCCGCCGGCAGCTCACCGAGCGGCGGGCGGCGCAGCACGGCCGGCTTGCCGTCGAGATGAACCAGAAAATTCAGGTTGGCGAGGCCGCCGGCGAACTGGCGGGGCGGCGGATCATGGTCCAGCCGCATCCCATGCGCGGCGAGGTGCGCTCGCACCGCGTCCCAGTCGAGCGGTACGCTCTGTTCAGGTGAGCGCACATCGGCTGGCCGTTGCTGCACAATTCCTCCGGTTGTCGCGCCAGGCGGCGGCTAGTGGGTGAACGGATTTTTCGTCTCGATCCGTCCGAACATGCGGCTCCAGGCCGCCTCGCGCAGCATTTGATTCGGATTACTGCCGCCAGTCGTTGTCGCCGCGGCCTGGCGTGTCGCGCGCCGCTCGATCGTCGTGGCCGGCGCCGACGTCTTCTGCGCCGCCGCAGCCGGTTTCGCCTTCCTTGGTGCCATGCTTCCCTCCAGGCCGATGCCGGCTGCTACGATACCACCATCGGGGGGCCAGCCTGTCCACAGGTTTGCGCGGACACGTGCGGCGCGGAATAGTTGTGCCGGGCGTTCATTCGCTCCGTCTATCGAGACACCTTCCCGAACCCGGACCATGCCGGCACAGCCAAGGCGAGCCGGCAGCAGTGTCGCGCCCAGGCTGCCAGCCGGCCGAGGGTCGCGGCATCTGATCGGGTCCGCCGTCGGGCTGGTGCCGCCACCGCGTCCGCGCGCGCTGCGCCGATCAGCGCATCAATCGTTTGACCGAGAAGCAAGGCTTGCTCGCTGCCGCCCGCGGACAGCGACGGCGCGATCCGTGATGGCTGCGGTCGCTGCATGGCTGGCAGGCAGTAAACGCCGAATTGGTCGGCATGCAGCACATTATTCGCGCGCCAATATTGCCGCGGTGATGGCAGCTCACGGCACATGCCATCGCCGCCACCAAGACGGACCGTCCACAGGAGATGCGACTCGGCAGCCAATGTGTCCCGTACGATTCCCCACGATTCGCAAGGTTAACGCGATGTTAGAAATACAGGGGTAGGCTTGCCATACTTGGCACCTGCGTGTCCGCGGGCGCCGCGGGCAACGGAGACGCTTCGCATGATGCGATGCCCTGGCTACCCAGCCCGCTTTCTTGCGAAGCCGGCGCACGCGGCTGGGATTGTCCGGTTCATCGAACCCCCCGGGACCCTGATGGTCGCCTGCCGATGGTCGCGAACATCTGAAGAAAACCCCTATAAGTCTCTGATTTTCATAAATTATACTATGGCAGACGGTGTCGCGCGCCAAACGTCGCAGCAGACCGGGCCGGACGCTTCCCGCTGCGGCCCGGCGGCACACGTCCAGGATTGTCCTGGCGAGGCAACCGCACGTCGCGGTGAACCGCCACAAAGTCACCACAGCTCCGTCCAATTCTCGAATTGGCGGAGCCGACTCGGAGCAGGAGGTTTCTCATGGCTGCACCGGAACCGGCCACACCACATTTGGAAACTTCAGGACTAGGCGAAAAAACATTCACGCGACACCAGCACGATACGCTACGCTTGCACCCATCTTGCATTAGTGCCCGAGGTGTACCCCTTACCAACGGAGCGGCCGATGTATCCGGTCGATGAGCTATTCACAGCCTACGCCAAGAGCTTCGAGGCGCACCGCGAAGCGGAGACGACGCTGCCAGAGTATCTGGAAGCATGCCGCGACAACCCGGTGATGTACGCGACCGCGACCGAGCGCCTGCTCGCCGCGATCG
>JBGPND010000210.1:0-9098 GCA_041487355.1 Acetobacteraceae bacterium
CAGCATCTGCGCGGCCAGCAGTATCGCGAGGTCCTGCGCGCCCATCGGCCCGTCGTCGCGAAACCAGGCGACCGACTCGCTCATCGCCCCGACCACGAGGCGCACGAGCAGCTTCGCCATCTCCGGCTGCCCAGCCAGCGCCGGCACGCAGCCCTCCAGCGCCTCGCGGAGTGTCGCCAGTATCTGCCGATAGCGCCCGACCACGCGGGGCCGGTGTGCATCGGACAGCAGCGCCGTGTTCAGCCGCAGGGTCCGGTGCGCATCGGGGTCGGCGTGCACGGCGGCGAGAAACGCGGCGAGCAGTGCGGTCATCCGCTCGTGTGGCGCGGCCTCCAGGGTGGCATCGAACGCGGCGCAGACGCGCGCATTGATCGCCAGCACGTGGTTCACCAGCAGATCGGTCAGCAGATCGTCGCGGTTGCGGTAGTAGTAGTGAATGGCGGTGGGCGTCAGATTGGCCGCCTGAGCGACGGCGCGCAGGCCGAAGGCGGTGACGCTGTGCTGGGCGAACAGTTTTGCGGCCGCGCGCTGCAGCACCTGCTTCTTCGCCGCGGCCTGTGGCTTCGGGTTGTAATAGAGGCTGACCGGTGCACCGCCCGTGTCAGGATCGCCGCCGGTGGGTGAGAGGAAGTCCGTCCGGCGTCGCGGGGTGGGTGGGGTGGTCTGGTCCGCAGGGTCTGGAGGTGGGTGCATGGCGGCCGCCGCGGTTCTGTTCGTCTATTGTTCCGCCAAGACCTTAACGGCTGGTAAATGGCAGGCTTTGGTTCTCGCTGGGACCGCGCCAATACGTCATGGCGAGCGGAGGCCCGCCATCCACGTCTTTGCTGCGTGCGGTACAGCAAAAACGTGGATGGCCGGCCTTCGCCGACCATGACGGGGAAACGGGTCTGCGTGCCTTCAGTCGATTCGATTGTTCCGGTTCGGGCCCTTAAACATCCGATCCCCCGTTTCAGGCAACCCTTACGCGCTCGCCGTCGCGAACCGTTGCGCGTGGCGCCTGACCTGTTCGTTGTAGTTCTCGCGATAGCGATCGCTGACCTGCTGATGGACACCCAGCGCGGCCGGGTCACGCTCGGCCGCTGGTGGGTCGATCAGGTCGAAATGACCGTAGGTATCCTCCCCCCGGACCAGCATTGCCCGGCAGCGGACGGGTCCGTCCACGCGGACATGGGTCGGGATGTAGTTCAGGCCGATGCCGACCCGCCGGTGCGATGCGTTGTTGGGCGCGGAGCGGTGGACCGCGAGTTCATGATGCAGCGAGAAGGACCCGGCGGGCAGCGCCATTGCCACGGGGTTCGACTGGTCGAACTTCTGCATGATCGTCTGGCCGGCGCGGTTGATGCTGTTCGCCAGACCCAGGGCGGCGTGGTGCAACTGGCGCGGGGCGCCGCGGCTGGACAGTTGTTCCATGCAGCCGGCCTCCCGGCTGGCATCCGTCAGGGCAACCCAGGCGCAGACCTGTTCCTTCGGTTCAAGGCCGAAATAGGTGCCGTCCTGGTGCCAGGCGGCAAACGTCGGAGAATGCGGCTCCTTGATGAAGAACGTGCTGGTCCAGACCAGGATATTGGGGCCGATCACGTCCTCGACGGCGTCGAGGACGCGGGGATGGCGGATCAGCGTGTTGAACCAAGGGGAATGGGCATAGGCGTGGGAGCGCCATTTGACGTCCGCCGCCTCGGCTACGGGGCAGCCGAGGTCGGCTTCGAGCCGGGCGAGGCCGGCGAGGCAGGTCGCGACTTCCTCCGGCGTCAGGGCCGGGATGGGAAACAGGAAGCCGTTGTAGCGATAGGAGTCTACCTGTTCCTGGGTCAGTGCCTTCATTGCTTTCCTCCCTTACCGGCCATGGACGCGTAAGGACCGCGCGAAATGCTACCGGACAGCGAACACCCGCATGGCCTCGTCGCCGTGGTGGTTGATCACCTTCACCGCGATGCGTCCAGACTTCGGGCGGGGGAACGGGCGGCTTTCGGTGCGGTACAGCGTAGCCCACGCGTCCTCGTCGATTTCGGCGCGCAATGCGGTCTTCAGCCGCTCGAACGGATCCTTGCCGCCGAGGAAATAGGCGTGGCGGACGAAGAAGCTGTCGCCGTCGTAGTCGGTGTCGATGAACCAGCAGGCGATGTCCTGCTTCACGTCGACTGACGAGCGGACCTCGCCGCTGGTGGGATCGAAGATATCGACGCCGCGGATTTCGACTCGGTATGTGCCGTCGGCGTCAGTGTGTACTGCGATGTCCGGTTCGCCGAACACCACGAACAAATTGCCGCCGCCGGCTTTGTAGGACGTGGCGGCGTGCAACTCCTGGTTCATGCGCGCCTTCAGCACCGTCAGGCGGCCGAGGGCCATGGTGCCCTCGCCGACATGCGGGTCGAAGGCGAAACCGCAGATCACCAGCGTGTCGAACAGATCGCGCGCCTCGCGTGCCGCCTCGCGCACCAGGTCGGCGCCGACGGTGCCGTATTCCGGGCCGATGACGATGGCGGCGCGTTTGCGTTGGCCGTTCTCCTCGTATTCGCCCTCGGCGGAGATGAAGGCGCCGCCGGGCCAGGGTTTCAGCGTCGAGAAGGTCAGGCGTTCGTTCTTGCGGGTGTTCTGTACGCCGGCTGCGCGCAGGTTTTCGAGGACGACGGTGGCGAAGTCGGTTTGGGATTCGGGAATGCGGAGTTTGTGGCGTGGTGGGGTGGGTTCGCCGGTTTCCTCCTCGATGGTGGCGAGCAGGGCTGCGTCGTCCTCGCCGGTGGGGAGGACGCGGTGGGGCGAGAGGGATTCCACGGTGAACGGGCCGGTGACGCGGACGGTGTTACGTTTCGTGTAGGGACGGTCGTGTAGATACTCGGTGTCGGCGTGGCGGGCGATGGAGGCGTCGATTTCCTTCTGGCGTTCGCGGCGGGCTTGCCAGAAGGCGGCATGTGCGATGCGGGCCTTTTCTGAGGCGTTATCAGGCAGGGTGCGAGGGACCTGCCATTCCTCGTGCGCAGTCTTCAGTGCGGCATTGAGCGCCGTACGGGCGTCATCGAGTTGCAATTGCCATTTGGCATGGATGATGTCGATTTCGGCGTTGCTGACAATCGATTTTAGCGTGACATGCGGCACACGTTCGAGGACGAGGCCCTGGCGAATGTCGTGAGCGAATGGGCCCTCGGGGGGCGTACGACCTGTGAGTTCACCGTCCTTTCGGGCACCTTCAATGCTATCGCGCAGAAGATATGCGGGATGCCGAGCGGCGGTCATGCGTGTCCTGGCGAGGGCAAGAGAAACACGGGACGTGTCGATCGTTATCCAACGTCGCCCCCACTGTTCTGCTGCGTGAGCAGTTGTGCCAGAGCCGCAGGTGGGATCAAGAACAAGATCGCCAGGGTCCGTCGTCATCAGGACACATCGCTGAACGATCAGCGGGTTTGTCTGAACGACATACATCTTCTCGGTCCCAAATCCGGAGGTAACAGTATCAGTCCACAGGTTACTAACCGGGAAAACGGCAAAGTCGTTAAGAAAGCGAACGTAGCAAAGTGTATTACCTGCAGCTTCCAGGCGCCCGGCCGCTGCCAAGCGTTGCATCCCCTGCTCATTTGTTTTCCATCGGGATGACATTGTGGGGCGAAAGGCACGTCCCCTGAAATCAACATCGAACCAGCTGGCGGCGCCTTCTCCCTTCTCGCGCCCCACCGACTGGCTGGTCAGATTGTCAATTCGATAGATTGCACCGGACGGCTCACCGTTCTCCGCGATGTCAGTCGAGCGGACCGGCCGTCTTTCCCTATCCGCCAACTCAATGCGTGTGTATTGACCGCCACCGGCCCCACCAAGGCTCTTAGTCAGATAGGGCTGCCGGTACTTGATTCGCGTCCGGTCGCGCGCGTACCATATCAAATAGTCGATCGTCGGCGGGAGCAGATCGGCGCTCGATCCCGTGGTTTTCTGGACGACTACGAGGGCGACGAAATTATCTGGCCCGAACACCTCATCCATTACCGCGCGCACACGATGCACATTCTCATCGCCGATCTGCACGAACACACTGCCGCTCTCCGTCAGCAGCTCCCGGGCCACCACAAGCCGATCACGTAGATACGACAGATACGAGTGAATGCCGTCCTTCCAGGTGTCGCGAAACGCCGCCACCACCTCGGGCTCCAGGCTCACGCCCTCAACGCGCCCCTCCTTCACCTCGCGCGTCCGCGTGCTCGGCTGCCAGTTGCTGGCGAAGCGAATCCCGTAGGGCGGATCGAAGTAGATGCACTGCACCTGTCCGCGCAGCCCTTCCTTCTCCGCCAACGAGTTCATCACCAGCAGCGAGTCTCCGAGAATCATCCGGTTCGACCAGTTCTCCGCGTGCTGATAGAACTCCATGCGCATCTCCGGATCCTCGATCCGGTCGAAACCGCCGAACAGATCGGCCTGCGGCTCGCAGCCCTTCGACACGCGTTTCAAGTCGCGGATCAGCGCTGCCGGCAGCACCTTCTCCTGGATGTAGATCGGCACCGTCGGCACGCGCAGCGGATCGGCATCCAGCTCGTCCTTGCCGCGCCAGACAAGCTGCGGATCGAGGTCCGGGTTGCGCGGATACAGCATCGACTTCGGCGCGGCTTCCTCCTCCGCCATCAGCGCCTGTGTCTCCGCCGTGGGAATGTTGCGGCGTGTCACGTCGACGGGGTGGCGCAGGTCTTCGATCTGCGCTGCGGCCGGGGTGGCTTGGGTGCGGGGTCTGCGGGCCATGGGGTTAGTTCGGCAGTTCGATGCGAGACGTGGCAAAGCAATCAAGCCGACACGGAGTTACGCGGAGTGCACACGGAGTTTCTCGGAGGAAAAGCATGGCGCTTCGCGCGGTGTGGCTCCGGCCCAGGTGCTGAAGCCCGGAATTTCGGCGCGCAGCGCCAAGAAACTCTTCTCCGCGTAACTCCGTGTGCACTCCGCGTAACTCCGTGTCAGCTTGATTGCTTGGCCGTCCCCGTATCCAACCCGGCCGCCGGGGTTAACCCCACGTAAACCACGTCCCGCGATTCTGCTCCGGACCGCACGCCCGGAGCCCGCACATGACCCTGGTTCACGGCAGCGATCTCACCGAGCAGATTATCGCCCTGGCGATGCGGGTGCACACGCGTCTCGGCCCTGGACTGCTGGAGGGTGCCTACGAACGGTGCCTCTGCCACGAGTTCGACCGGAACACCCTCCCTTACGCACGACAGGTCGATCTTCCGCTCGAGTATGACGGTGTCCTCATTGAGTGCGGCTACCGCGCCGACATTATCGTCAGCAACGAGGTGATTCTCGAACTCAAGTCCGTCGAACGCATCCTGCCGCTGCACGAAGCCCAACTCCTGACCTATCTGCGTCTCAGCCCATGTCGTGTCGGCCTGTTGCTCAATTTCAATACACTCTCGCTGAAACATGGCATCCGCCGTTGCATCCTGTAGCCGGCGCCCCTTCCGGCGCATCCATCGCCGCTTGCACCGCAGGACTATCTCGCCTTCTCGCGCCGGCGTTTGCGGTCGGCGTCGGTCGCCTCGCGCAATTCCTTCGCGTCTTCGGCGCCCAGCGGGGAGGTCCTGATCAGCTCCTCACAGCGGGACGACTTGGTAACACGCTGCCGGTACATAAGATCGGTGCGATCCGCATGGGACCAGAATTCCCGCGACAGTTCCGCCGCCTGGCGCGGCGAAATCGTTTCGTGAATCTTGTCTGCCACCTCGTACGGTCCATCCATCATCAGGAATTGCCACCGGCCAAAGCGGCGTAGCGCATTGACCGCGGGCAGCCACAAGGCCCGCATCGTACCGTGCTTGGCATCGTCGCTCGGCTTGCGCTGGCCCTTCACTTCCAGCACGAGCTGCAACGGATCGTCCGCGCCGTGCCCGTCATCCACCACCGCGATGAAATCCGGCCGGTAGCGGTGCTCCTCGGAGCCGTCCACATACGGCACCTCAAAGCCCAACTTCTCGTTCCGCACGTAGCGGAGGACTTCCGGCATCTCCTCCAGGGTTTGCGCGCAGGCCGCCTCCCAGTCGGAGTCCATCACGATACGGTCGATCTGGCACTTGTCTGCCCGGGTGGCATATAGGTTCGTCTTGGTCGTTTGAAAACGGACGTGCCGGCTGCTGCCGGTCTCGTTGTATGGATCGAGGATCGGCCGTAACTCGCCCGCGCTGCCGGCGCCCTCGACACAGGCGCGATAGATGCGCTCCGCCGCCAGATCGGCCGGGCCGCGCCACAGCAGATAGCCCGGGAACGTGCCGGGCGTGCTCAGGCATTCCGCCATCCAGCTTCGTGTGATCGTCAGAAGCTGCGGGAACAGCCAGGGCTTCAGCGTGCCCTCGGCGTCACGGAACCAGGTCCGCAGCGCGTGGCCGGCCAGATAGAACGCGATCGACGAGTCACGCACCTGCCTCAGCTCGTCCAGCGACAGCGTCACGCCCTCGCCGACAATCGCCTCGTTGCGTGCGGTTGGCGGTGCGGTCTTCGGGTCGATGGAGAGGCGGCTTTCCTCGCTGAATTTGGCGGTCAGCCGTTCCGGCGGCAGCACGGTGCGGTAGCCGACAACGCGCGGGAACTCGATGGTCAGCGCCTCGCGTTCCGGCAACACGGCGCGGATCGTGGTCAGCGGTCGCGGCGGCTGATAGTTGGGCGCGCTGTTCGCCGGGATGAAGGTGAACGGGATGCCGAGCACGTCGGCATATTCCGGCGTCAGCCGCGGCTCGCCATCGAACGAGTCGGCCGCAAAGCTGTCATAGGACACCCGCCGTAGCGCGCGCCCGATCACCTGCTCGCACAGCAACTGCGTGCCGAACGCCCGCACGCCCAGCACGTGCGTCACCGTGCGAGCATCCCAGCCCTCGGTCAGCATCGACACCGACACCACACAACGCACCTGCTCGCCGAGGCGGCCTTGTTGCCCCACGGTGTTCATTACCTCGCGCAACAGGTCGGCGTCGGTCATCGACTCGGCGCGGTCGTGCTGGCCACGCGCCCGCAATTCGCGCTTGAACGCCTCGATCTCCGGGCCGGCGAAGCGGCGGAACTCATCGGACAGCGCCTCGCCGGATTCAAGCTGCACGCTGTCGATCAGAATGGTGTTCGGCCGGTCCAGGAAACGCCGCTGCTCCGGTGCGCCGCTGTCCGCCACGTTGGAGAACAGCTTCAGGCGACCGGGAACGATGACCGTCGTCTCGCCTTCCTGCCGCTCGTAGCCGGCGATGTGGTCGAACACCAGCTTCGACGTTGCGGTGTTGTTGCACACCACGATGAACACCGGCGGCGTGCCGCTACCGCGTTCCTGCCACTGTGCGAACACCTTGGCGTAGTGGCCGTACAGTGCCTGCAGCGCACCTTCGAGCTGCGTCGGCAACTTGTACGGATCGAGCGGCTCCGCCTGCTTGCCACGTCCGGCGCGCGGCAGTTTGTCCCGCACATACTTGTACACGTGCCGGTAGATCGGCTCGGTGCCGCCGGGCAGATCCTGCACCGGCACGCGCGGCACCTTCACAATGCCGCACTCGATCGCGTCGATCAGCGAGAAGTCCGACACCACCCAGGGGAACAACTCGCCCTCTGGATAGCCGGAGCCGCGCAGGAAGAACGGCGTGGCAGACATGTCGTACACCGTGACCTGGCGCTTCATCACGCGTTGCAGCGCCTCGATCCCGGAAATCCACAGCCGCGCAGCTTCGCTGTTGCGCTTCGCCTCGGATCGTTCTTCGGCGGTGATGCGCGTCTGGCGAGCGGACTCTCGTTCGCGGTAGCAGTGATGCGCTTCGTCGTTCAGCACGATGATCTGCTTGCGCGCCAGAAGGTCTCCGCAGACGCGCTGGATCATCACGCCTTCGCTTTCCAGCGTCTGCACCGGCCCGGCTCGGCCGCCCAGGATCGTCTTGGTCAGCTTCGGCGCTTCCAGCGTCTCGCGCCGCTGGAAGGCATGGTAGTTGGTGATCACCACGCGCGCGTGCTGCAACGCGTCGCGCTGGTCCTGCGGCACCAGGTCATGCAGCGCGTAGGTGTTGTTCGGGTCCGACGGCATCAGCACGCGCAGCCGATCGCGGATGGTGATGCCGGGCGAAACCACGAGAAAGGCGTCGGTGAAGCGCGAGGAACCAGGCATGCGTGCGCGGTTCAACGTCTGCCAGGCGATCAGCATGGCCATCACGTTGGTCTTGCCGGCGCCGGTGGCAAGCTTCAGCGCGATGCGGAACAGCGCCGGGTTGGCGTCGGCGTTCCATGTGCGCAGCCGATCATGCTCGGCACGGGGAGCGACCTCCGCCAGCCAGATCGCGGTCTCCGCCGCTTCGATCTGGCAAAAGAACAATCGCCTTTCCCGCTCCGGATTGCGCCAGTAGCGCAGAAGCTGCGCGGTGACCGGCGTGACCGAGCGTTCCTGCTGCGATTGGGGCAGGTTGCGCCAGGCACCGACCTTGGCGCGCAATTCGTTAACGTAGTCGTTGGACTTCGGCTTGCCGTACTCGGCATCGAGTTCCAGCACGCCTTGGGCAATGTGCTGATGCCGTGGCGGTGGCACCGGCACAATGTATTCGCTGCGCCGCCGGCCCTCTGCCCAGGACCCGACCGGGATGCCGGTATCGTCGAGTTCCCAATGCCGCGTGGGTTCGGCGAACGGGCTGTTCAGGATCGGGTTGTCGATCGTTGCCACGTGTGGAGCTAATCACAGTCGCCCCGTGTCCGGGAAGACCGGCGGGCGCGGCAAGCCGTATCACACCCGCCGGTCCGCATCGGCCAACGTGCCGGCAGCCTCCGCGGAGACGGGAATCTCGATCGTCACCATCTCATTTATGCGACACCCCCGGAGCATGCCCACACATCACGATGGACCGATGGCCCCGAAGGCGCCAGCAAGCGTGGCTCGGGCGTTGACACCGTGCCCACGAACCGCCCGCCTCAGACCCCACCAATTAGCCGAGCCCGGTCGCGACCATCTGCACCGGTTTGACACCGTGTCCACGAAGCCCCCGGTCTCGGATCGGGATCAGGGATTGGTCGGACGCCGCGAGGTGTGGCGGACCCGCAGGATGTGAACCTCATCGTCGCGGAGCATGCGGTATCGGATGATGTAGGGGTAGGCCGTTACCAGCTCCCGCATGTCCGTGTTCGAC